>JAAYBZ010000073.1 GCA_012744445.1 Myxococcales bacterium
CCGGCGAGGAAGACGAGATCGAGCTTGTCGGCCTCGACGAGCCCGCTCCGCGGCCCGAGCGCGTCGTCGGGGAGCTGGTAGTCCCAGCCCTGGTGGATGGAGGCGGCGCGAGCGTCCGGCTTGCGCCGCCATTTCTCGAGGGGGGTGGGTTGGACTTGCCGCCGGTTCTCACCGCGGCCGGGGCCCAGGTTGAGATGGATCGTTCCGGTCATCTTGTATCACAAGTAAGCACGTTGTCCGATCCAGTCAAGGCGACGCGATGCGTCATTTCGGGCCGAAGGCCTGGCATTTCGGGTCGTCGAGGGCCAGGAAGTGACGATTCCGTCGGGAAAAGGGGAGAAAACAGGCCCTCTCTTGCTATGGTGGAGCCCCTCTCCGTCGGGGGAACGAGGACTTGAACGCATGAGCAGCCTCAGCGATCGAAACGAGCTGGAGAAGCGGATCAAACGCATCCGGGACGGCGCGCAGAACGCGCTCGAGATGATGCGGCTCGGCCGTCTCACCGAGCCCACGTCCACACCGTTCAGCGTGGTGCACCAAACGCCGGTCTATTCGCTCCGCCATTACGGTGAAGACGACCGGAGCCCGACGCTCTCCGCCCCGCTCTTGCTCGTGCCTCCGCTCATGGTGGCGTCCGAGATCTACGACATGGCGCCCGACGTGAGCGCCGTGGGCGCGCTGCTCCGAAGCGGCATCGACGTCTGGCTCGTGGACTTCGGCGCGCCCGAGAAGCAGGAGGGCGGCCTCGAGCGCACGCTCGACGATCACGTGCTCGCCGTGAGCGACGCCGTGACACGCGTCCGTGACGCCACGGGGCACGACGTCCACCTCGCCGGCTACAGCCAGGGCGGGATGTTCTGCTACCAGGCGGCCGCCTACCGGCGCTCCGACGGCATCGCCTCGCTCATCACCTTCGGCAGCCCGGTGCACATCCACCGCAACCTCCCGGGCGTGCACGAGGGGATGGTGGCCGAGCTCGCGCGTACGCTGAAGGCCGCCGTCGAGGGGCCGCTCCAGCGCGTGCGCGGCATCCCGGGCTTCTTCACGAGCACGGGCTTCAAGCTCCTCTCGGTGCGCAAGGAAGCGCAGCAGCTCGTCGACTTCGTGATGAAGCTCCACGATCGCGAGGCGCTCGAGCAGCGCGAGCGCCGTCGGCGTTTCCTCGCGGGCGAGGGCTTCGTCGCGTGGCCTGGCCCGGCGCTCCGGCAATTCGTGCGCGAGTTCGTCATCCAGAACCGCATGCTCGCCGGCGGCTTCGTCATCGACGGACAGACGCTCTCGCTCGCCGACATCCACTGCCCGGTGCTCTACTTCGTGGGGCTCAACGACACGATCGCGCGGCCGAGCGCGGTGCGGCCGGTGCGCGGGATCGTCGACACCGACCGCGTGCACGAGGTGACGCTGCGCGCGGGCCACTTCGGCCTCGTCGTGGGCTCGCGCGCTTCCACGGAGACGTGGCCGACCGTCTCGCAGTGGATGCGCTGGATCGAGAACGTCGGGCCCAAGCCCGCGCTCCTCGACGCCGGCGTGCCCACGACCACCCAGGTCGAGCCCGAGGAGGCCGACTTCGAGGAGATCGACCTCGACCTCGCCTTCGTCTCCGACGCGCTCCTCGACCTCGCGGGCAACGCGATGAACCGCTTCGGGCAGCTCACCCAATCGCTCGGGAGCGCGGTCGACACCTTGCGCTATCGCCTGCCGCGGCTCCGCAAGCTCGCGCAGATGGACGCGGACGCGGAGCTCAGCTTCGCCCGCGCCCTCGCCGCGAACGCGCGGCGCGCGCCCGAGCAGACCTTCTTCCTCTGGGAGGGGCGCGCCTTCTCCAACGCCGAGGCCGATCGCCGCGTCGACGCCGTGACGCGCGGCTTCATCGCGATGGGCGTGAAGCCGGGCGACCGCGTGGGGATCTTCATGCGCTCACGCCCGAGCTACGTGACGGCCGTGTGCGCGCTCAACCGCCTCGGGGCCGTGTCGGTGCTCTTCTCGCCCGAGCGTGACGCGGGCCGCATGAGCTCGCTCCTCGAGCTCGCCGATCTGGATCACGTCGTGAGCGATCCCGATCACCTCGAGACCGCGCTCCGCGTCTTCCCAGGGCGCGTCCTCAGCCTCGGCGGCGGCGGTCCGATGGCGAGCGTCCCCGAGCGCGCCGTCGACATGGAGGCGATCGATCCCGACGCCGTCGAGCTGCCTGCCTGGTACCGCCCGAACCCCTGTCGCGCCAAGGATCTCGCGATGGTGCTCTTCACCTCGGGGGCCAAGGGCGAGCCGCGCCTCTCGCGCATCACCAACCGGCGCTGGGCGTTCGCGGCCTACGGCGCCGCGGCGGCCGCGACGCTCACCGAGCGCGACACCGTCTACTGCTGCCTCCCGCTCGCGCACCCCGCGGGCATGCTCGTCTCGGTGGGCGCGGCCGTCGTCGGCGGCTCGCGCCTCGCTTTCGCCGAGACGCTCGACGCGAACCGCTTCCACGCCGAGGTGCGCCGCTACGGCGTGACGGTCGTCTTCTACGTGGGCGAGATGCTCCGCATCCTGCTCGACTCGCCGCCGTCCGCGGCCGATCGCTCGAACCCCATCCGCCTCTTCGCGGGCAGCGGCATGCGCGCCGACATCTGGAAGCGCCTCCGCGAGCGCTTCGAGACGGTGGGCATCCTCGAGTTCTACGCGTCCACGGAAGGCAGCGCGATCCTCGCCAACGCCTCGGGCGAGAAGATCGGCTCGGTGGGGCGGCCGCTGCCGGGCAGCACCGAGATGATGGTCGTGCGCTACGACTTCGCGAAGCGCGAGTTCGTGCGGAGCCGCGAGGGATGGCTCGTCGCCTGCGGCCGCGACGAGCCGGGCGTGCTCGTGAGCAAGGTCGACGACGCGCACCCGCTCTCGGCCTTCGAGGGCCTCTTCGAGGAGGGCGAGAACCGCAAGAAGCTCCTCCGCAACGCCTTCACCGCGGGCGACCTCTGGGTCGACAGCGGCGTCGTCTTCCGCGTCGATCAGGACGGCGACCACTGGATCCTCGATCGCGTCGAGGACGTGATCGTGCGCGCCGACGGCGTGCCCGTGTTCTCGCGCGAGATCGAGGACCGCGTGCTCGCGCAGAGCTGCGTGGAGAAGGCCTGCCTCGTGCGCGATCCGGAGGATCCGCACGCCTTCGGGATGGCGGTCGTCCCCGCAGGGCACTTCCGGCCCGAGGACGTGGCCGAGGCGCTCTCCCGTGACCTCCCCGACTTCGCGCGACCGACGTTCCTCCGCGTCACCGCCGACCTGCCGTTCACGGCGGGCTTCCGTCCGGCGCGCGAGAAGATCGCGTCGTGGGGGCGTGAGCCGCGCCCGGGCGACGTGATCTTCGACTTCACGGGCGGCGGCGCCGTCCCGCTCGCGGCCGAGGCGCGATGATCCGGCTCCTCCTCGCCGTGGCGCTCGCCGCGTTCATGGGCTGCTCCGGCGCCCCCAAGGTGGGGGAGTCGTGCGTGATCGACGCCGACTGCCGCTCGGGCGCCTCCTGCGTCGCGGTGGGCGGGGAGGGCCTCCGGCTCTGCCTCGCGCCCTGCGATCCCATGGAGACCGTGATCTGCCGCGAGGACGACGAGGGGAGCCCGGGCGTCTGCCTCGAGCTCGAGGACGGCGGCGCCTGCTTCACCGGGGGCCACGTGAAGGTCGGCGAGGCGTGTGACGCATCCGCCGATTGCGTCATCGGCGCGCTCTGTGTGGACGAGGGCGACCTCCCGCTCTGCCGCGTGGCGTGCGACACGCGCGAGCCCTCGTGTCTCGGGGGGCAGAGCTGCGTGAGCCTCGGGCGCGGCCACCGCGGTTATTGCGCCGCCGTGCCGAGCCAAACGCGCGTTTTCTAACGCGCTGCGCCGTCGTTTTTCGCGCGATCGCGCTTCGCGGCTCGGGTATCCTCGCGTCTCCTATGGCGACTGCTCAAGCTGCACTCGAAGCCGCTCGCAACTACATCCTGAACCACCCCGACGAGATCCCGCGCGCGATCCGGAACGCCCTCGGGCTGCGCCTCGGGGTTCCGTTCGAGGCCCTTCGCTGGCTCGCCAGGCAAGCCGAGCGCTCGGGTAAGGTGAGCGATCTGCAGATCGATCCCGTCCCGCCCGGCCTCCGCGTCGGCGCGCTGCTCGACGCGATGGGGACGCCCCTGCGCGTCTCGGCGACGCTCTACTTCGACCGCATCGTCTTCAACGAGGAAGAGCTCGTGATCGCGCTCCGCGTCGAGGACATCGCGCTCAAGGTCGACGGCGACGCCAAGTCCCCCATCGCGGCGCTCATCAAGTCGGGCGCGCTCGATCTCTCCAACATCGGCACGCTCGTGAGCTACCTGCCCAACCGCCCGCCGGTCATCGCCGAGGCCAACCAGAACCGCGTCGTGCTCGATCTGATGCGCGACCCCAAGATCGGCCGCAACGAGATCGTGCGCCGCGCCGTGGCCGTCATCACCTCGTTCGTCACGCTCAGCAACGTGCAGAGCGATCCGCGCTACGTGGACATCTCCTTCCGCGCGTTCCCCGACGGTATCGTCAAGGCCGTCCGCTCGGTCCGGCGCAACGTCGTCGGGCTCAGCCGCCTCCTCACGAGCGGCTGAGCGCGGGCGCGGGTTCCTCTCGCACCCTTTCGCGGCGTATCCTGACCCGGATGCGCCGCTTTTTCGTATGGGCCGCCGCGCTCTGCCTCGCCTCACCGTCGGCGGTCGGAGCGCAGACGTACACCTTCCTCGACACCGCCCCCGAGGGCGAGGAGACGCACTTCTTCGTCGAGTTCGAGGTCCCCGAGGAGATCGAGGGCGAGCCCGTCGTCGAGATCGAGGTGCGCCACGCGAGCCTCACGCCCGGGAACGTGCTCGACTTCGGGCTCGACGATCCGAACGGCTTCCGAGGGTGGGGCGGCGGCAACACCGAGCCCGCCATCGTGGGCGTGGACGCGGCGAGCCGGAGCTACGTGCCCGGCCCGATCCCTCCCGGCACCTGGCGTGTGGTCGTGGGCAAGGCGAACGTCGCGACCACGCCGGCCGAGTACGAGATCGAGATCTTCCTCCGCACGGAGCCCACGCTCGCGCCGCAGCCGGAGCGCGCGCCCTACGTCGAAGCCCCGGCGCTCGAGGTCGGGCGACGCTGGTATGCCGGCGACTTCCACGTCCACTCGCGCGAGAGCGGCGACGCGCGCCCCTCGCTCGACGAGATCGCCGATTTCGCGCGGGCCCGCGGCCTCGATTTCGTCGTGATCACCGACCACAACACACACACCGCCGCGGACTTCTTCGCGGACGCGCAGGCGCGCCACCCCGACGTGCTCTTCGTGCCGGGGGTGGAGTTCACCACCTACGCCGGTCACGCGAACGCGATCGGCGCGACCGAATGGGTGAACCACCGCATCGGCGTCGAGGGCGCCACGATCGAAGCCGCCTTCGACGCCTACGTCGACGCGGGCGCCATCGTCTCGATCAACCATCCAGTCCTCGAGCTCGGGAGCGCCTGCATCGGGTGCGCGTGGGGGCACGAGGTCGATCCGGAGCGCGTGGGCGCCGTCGAGATCGAGTCGGGCGACATCGACACCGTGGGCTTCTTCTTCGTGGAGAAGTCGCTCGCCTTCTGGGACGAGCTGCTCGACGCGGGCTCGCGCGCCGTGGCCGTGGGCGGGAGCGACGACCACAAGGCCGGGGTCGATCTCGACGGGACGCAGAGCCCCATCGGCTCCCCCACGACGATGGTCGAGGCCGACGAGCTCTCCGTCTCCGCGATCCTCGCGGGGATGCGCGCCGGGCGCACCGCGGTGAAGATGGGCCACCCCGACGATCCGCTGGCGTACGTCGACGTCGACCCGGAGACGCGCGGTGGGCGCACGCGGCTCTTGCTCCGCGTGGAGGGCGGCGTGCCGGGGCAGTACGTCTGGCTCGTCGAGAACGGCGTGCGCGTCGAGCGCTTCACCCTCGAACAAGCGACCGAGACCATCGAGGTCGAGGTGCGGCCGGAGCGCGATTCGCGTTATCGCGTCGAGGTGACGGCGGGCGGCCGGCCTCGCGCCGTCTCGAGCCACGTCTTCGTCGCGGCCGCCGAGAAGAAGAAGGGCGGCTGCGACGCGGCGAGCGCCGGCGAGGTCCCCTCGGCCTTGGCGCTCGCCTTCGTCGGTTACGCGCTCATCGAGGCACGACGAGCGAGACGTCGGCGGGCATGAGGTTCCACGTCATCGTGGCGTTCTTCGGTCCCTCGCGCTCGAAGATCACCTCGCGCACGGGCCTCCCGTCACGCCAGACGTAGCGGCGGATCTGGTTCTGGTCGTCGGCCGCGACGTAGAGCTCGTCGACGCCGTCGCCGTCGAGGTCGGCGAAGATCGCCGCGTGCTCGAAGCCAGAGGAGTCGCGGTCGATGTTCTCGCTCTTGAACGTGCCGTCGGCCTCAGGCGTGAGCAGCCAGAGCCCGCTCTTGAAGGCGGCGGCCACGAGGACCTTGGGTCCCCCGGCCACGGGCGTGCCCATCGTGATGAATCGCGTGAAGCGGTCGGGGATGGTCGCGACGACCTCGCCCTTCTTGGGATCGGTGCCGGCGCGATAGCGGCGGATCTCGACGGGCTCGTCGATGGTGAGCGAGGCGCCGGAGCCCGAGGTCTTGGCCTCGACCGCGACGTAGAGCTCGTCCTTGCCGTCGCCGTCGACGTCGCCGACGAAGATCTCCTTGGCGTGGCGCATGCCGAGGTCGGCGACGACGACACGACCCTCGCCGCGCTTGGGCACGTAGCGCACGACCTTGCCCGATTGCTCGACGCCGAGGCGGTTGGGCTCGCTCGGCGTGGCGTAGACCTCGAGCGTTCCGTCGCCGTCGAGGTCGCCGATCTCGATCTCGTGGACGAAGGTGTTGGTCTCGGCGTCGATCTTCTCGACCTGGTTCGACTTCCCGATGTCGCGGAGGAGCGCGACGATGCCCTGATCGTGCGTGGCGATGGCGAGGACGGGCTTGCCGTTTCCGTCGAGGTCGCCGATCTCGGCGTCGCGCATGCGGTTGAAGCGGCCGCCGAAGTCCTCGGTCCAGAGCGTCTCGGCCTTGAACTCGCCGTCGACGAGCCGCCACTGCTTCACGGCCGCGGCCATGCCGCCGAAGGTGAGGAGGCTGTCCTCGAACGCCATCACCTTGTGGAAGACGTTGCTGTCTTCGTCTTCGAAGCCGGCGAGCTTCCAGTCCCCGTCCTCCTGGTAAAGGAATTCGGCGCGCGCGGGGAGGGGCTTGGCCGTGGCCCTTCCGTCTTCGACGGCGAAGCGGGCGAGCGCGATGAGCAGGCCCTTCGAGGAGCTCTTGGCCTCGGGCGCGTTCCGCTCGGCGGCGGGCTCCGTCGCGGGCTTCTCCGCTTGGGGCGCCTTGGGCTCGTCTTTGCCGCAGGCCGCGGCGAGGGCGAGGAAGGAGGCGAGGAAGAGGTTACGGTTCCACTGCATCCGCCCAAAGTCCACGAGAGGCGCGCGGACGTCAACTTTCAGCGCTCGAAGTAGAGCGCGCGCGGATCGTCCACGTCGCGCGTGGCCTCGGCGAGGTCCCTGAGGAAGGGGAAGCGGTAGATGCCCGTGCGGTGGCCGTCGCCCCAGGCGAGGCCGATCGCGTAGTGGCCGACCTCGAAGATGTCGGCGAGGTCGAGCGCGTTCGCGGAGAGGCGATCGACGTCGACCCATTGCACCGGGCCCTGGTGACCCTGGCAGTGGGCGCACGGGCAGAAGCCGCGGAGCACGCGGTGGGAGAGCGCGCTGCGCTCACCGTCGGACCAGACGATCTCGAGCACACGCGCGCCCGCGGGCGCGAGGATCTCGACGGGGAAGGGCTCGCTCACCGCCGACCCTTGAATTCCATCATGCCCTGCACGACCGACTCGCTCATCTCGGCGATCTCCGCCTCTTCGCGCAGGCGATCCGCGCAGTCCTCGCAGGCCTTCTTGGAACGACCGTTGACCTTGACGGTGACGAGCTCGTCGACCTCGTCTTCGCAAACCTTACAGATGGGCATCGCGACCTCCGGAGCCCCTTGGTATGGCGCGGCCGCCGCGTCGTGCAACGCGCCTCGTTCGGCTACGCTCGCGCCGTGGCCCCGAAGCTCCGCATCGAAGGCGGCGCGACGCTCGGAGAGCGCGCCTGCCTGAAGTTCCGCATCGACGATCCGGCCGATCCGCGCGAGGGCTTCCTCGTCCGCATCGACGGCGAGCTCCGCGCGTTCGAGAACCGCTGCCCGCATTGGGAGGTGGACCTCGATCTCGGGCTCGGCGATCCCTATCTGGCGGACCTCGATCGCATCTTCTGCCGGAACCACGCGGCGGTCTTCGATCCGCGCACCGGCCGGTGCGAGTCGGGACCGCCGCTCGGGCGATCGATCCGACAATTCCCGATCGTGGTCGAAGGGGGCGAGGTCTACGTGATCCTCGACCCCTTCGAGGAGTGAGCCCGCCGCGGGCGGGCCCGGTCGATCAGGCGCGCGGACGGAGGCCGAAGATGGCGCGCGCCTCGTCGGGCGTCGCGACCTCGCGGCCGGCGTTCCTCGCGCACTTCACGAGCTCCTCGATGAGGGGCCCGTTGCCCGTCGTGACCTCGCCGTTCGGGAGGTAGAAGGTGTCCTCGACGCCCGAGCGGAGCTGACCGCCGAGCTCGGCCGCGCGCTGGTGGAGCGGCCAAACCTCGGCGCGACCGATGGCCGTGACCTGGAAGGTGGTGCCGGGGCGGCGGTACTCGCAGAGGAGCTCGAGCAGGCGCGTGTCGATGGGCATGCCCGAGGCCACGCCCATCACGAAGTTGTAGTCGGGATGGTCGGTGAGGCCGGCCTTCACGAAGAGATCGATGGAGCGGACGATGCCCACGTCGAAGCACTCGAACTCGGGCATGGCGCCGACCTCCTTCATGGCCTCGAGGAACTTCTCGATCTTGGAGACGGGGTTGTCGAAGAGCATCGGCGGCCACGCCCACTGCCCGTTGGCGCGCACCTTGAGGTAGTTGAGGCTGCCGGCGTTGCAGGCGGCGATCTCGGGCTTCACGCGCTTCATCGCGTTGACGGGGCCGGAGATGTCGGGGCCGACCACGCCGGTGCTCATGTTGATGATCACGCCGGGGCAGGCGTCGCGGATGGCGTCGACGATCTCGCCGCAGATCTCGGGCTCCCAGGTGGGGAGGTGCCCGAGCCCGGGCGTCTGGTTACGGAAGTGCACGTGCATGATGGACGCGCCGGCGTCGAAGGCGTCCTTCGCGGCCTGCGCCATCTCTTGGACGGTCACGGGCACGGGGTGCTGCTTGGGGTTGGTGAGCACGCCGGTCAGCGCGCAGGTGATGGCGACTTTGTCGGTCATGAATGGCTCTGGATGGATCGTGGAGGCGAGCGTCTCGGCCTCGGACAGACCTCTACGATATCCCCTGCCGCGCCGAAAATCACCGCGGAAACGCGCCGAAACTCAGCCACCGAGGAGGACGTCGAGTGATTCGTCTATCGGCGAATCATTCGGAGGCGTCGGCGTGTCGCCCTTGCTCCGCTCGCGCTCGAGGGCGCGCTCGAGGCGGCGCTTCTGCTCCATCGCCTCGCGCATCGCGGCCTCGAGCTCCTTGGCCTTGGCGCGCTCGGCCTCGAGGCTCGCGCTCAGGCTCTCGATGCGGGCTTCGAGCGCGTCGCGCTGATCCTCGAGGGCTTCGAGGCGGCGCTTCGATTCGGCGGCGGCGCGATCGCGCTGCGCGATCTCGCGTTCGAGCTCGGCGCGGGCCGCGCGCTCGGCGTCGAGCTCGGCGCGCACCTCGACCACCTTGGCCTTCTCGCGGCGGAGCTCTTCGCCGCGCGACGCGAGCGAGGCCTGCGCCGTGTCGAGCATCTCCCGCGTGGCGTCGATGCGCGCGGTGAGGGCGCGG
The DNA here is from genome assembly GCA_012744445.1 of Myxococcales bacterium. GTDB lineage: Bacteria > Myxococcota_A > Polyangia > Polyangiales > Houyiibacteriaceae > JAAYBZ01. The sequence continues at coordinate 9,848 of JAAYBZ010000073.1, forward strand.
TTCTGCGCGTCGAGGCGCTGATGCTCGCTTTCGAGCTTGGCGATGCGTCGGCTGAGCTCTTGCCGCGAGAGCTGGCTGCGTTCGTACTCGTCGGCGATGCGCCGGCGCCGCTCCTCGAGCTCGCGCGCGTTCTGCTTGGTGGCCTCGAGGTCTTCGGCGAGGCCCTCGATGCGCGCCCGCGCGAGCGCGGCCTCGCGCTCCTTCTCGTCGACGTGCGCGCGGAAGACGCTCACGGCCGAGACGGCGACGAGCGTGGCGACGGAGAGGAGCGGGACGGCGACGGCGAGGCGCGTCCTGCGACGCGCGCGGCGGCGCTCCGGCTCCTCGAGGATCTCGAGCTCCCGGGCCAGCTCGGCGGCCGTGGGGCGCGACTCGGGATCGTGCGCGAGCCAACGCTCGAAATGGGGGCGGAGGAATCGGAGCTCGCGGCCGGACGGCGGGGCGGGCGATTCGACGGCGCGCGCGGCGATGAACGCCTCCACCTCGTCGTCGGGGACGTCCTCGCGACCGTCGGGCTCGAGCGCGTTGCGGAGCGAGAGCGCGAGCGAGAAGACGTCGGCCTTGGGCGTGAGGGGAGGGCGCACCTCGCACTGCGCGAACTGCGCGGCCACCTCGGGCGCGAAGTACGTGGGCGTGCCCGCCACGACCATCTCGGCCTCCTTGGCGGCGACGCCGAGGTCGAGGAGGATCGGGAGCGCGGAGCCCTCGCCGAAGCCCGGGAGCTCGGCGAGGAAGATGTTCTCGGGCTTCACGTCCTGGTGGCGGATGCCCGCGGCGTGCATCGCGTCGAGCGCCTCGGCGAGCGGCTGGAAGATGCGCCGCGCCTCGGCGCGCGTGAGCGGCTTTCGCCCGATGCGCTCGGCGAGCGTCTCGCCTTCGTACCAGGGCATCACGAACCAGAGGCGCCCTTCGTGCCAGCCGTGATCCTTGAACTGGACGATCGAGGGGTGGAAGACGGAGGCGATGGAGCGGAGCTCCTTGAGCGCCGCTTGGCGAGCGACTTCGCCGATGGCCGGCTGGTGGAGGATCTTCAGCGCGACGACGTGGTTCTCCACCTCGGTGTCGGTGGCGCGATAGACGTCGCCGAACGAGCCGACGCCCACGCGCCGTTCGATCGCGTAGCGCCCGCCGACCACCGTCCCGACCGGGAGTCCCTTGGTGATGTCGGCCGTGGGGATCGAATAGGAGAGCGCGAGCGCCTCGCGGAGGATCTGACGGACGGGGAGCAGCCGACCTTCGCCGTGAACTCGCTGGATGCGCGCCGCGCCTTCGTCGAGCCGCGCGTAGACCTCGTCCACGGAGAGCTGGGTGACGAACGCGATCTCGCGCGCGGAGAGCGCGCGTACGTGGCGCAGCTCCATGATCTCGCGCGTGAGCGGGTCGAGGCCTCGGCGCACGACGTCGAGGACGGCTGGCGAGACGTGGGCGCTCCCTTCGGAGACGTAGCCGAGATCGTCCTCCCCGGTCTTCGGCGTGACCGCGGCGATCTCGCGCGCGACGCGGTAGAGACGCGCGCGGATGCCGGGCGGCGCGGCGAGGTGCTCGGCGCCCGATTCGGCGACCCTGGCCTTGAGCGCGTCGAGGGCGAGGAGCCCGCGCTCGAAGCCGCCGAGGCGGAGGCAGAGATAGTCGCGGAGCCCTTCGGCGTGGTGCTGGAGCGCGCGGGAGTGGAGGACGTCGGCCAAGGTCGCATCCCCGCCGCCGAAGCGCGCCAGGGTGCGCGCGGCTCGTGCCACGGCCCCATCCGGGAGCTGGATGCTCGCTTCTGCCATGGCGCGAGCTTCTCGTAGGGCGCGCGCCCGCGGCAAGTTTGCCGCGATCTCAGCCGATGCCGGCGAGGGCGGAGACCAGGTAGAGCACGGCCATCAGCGCCACGATGGCGAGGAGGTTGAGCAAGAAGCCGAAGCGCATCATCTCGCGCGCCGTGACCTCGCCGGTGCCGTAGGCGATGGCGTTCGGTCCCGTGGCGATGGGGAGCATGAACGCGCAGCTCGCCGCGAGGCCCACGCCCACCGCGGGCGGGATCGGGCTCACGCCGAGCGTCGACGCTGCGGCGATGACGAGCGGGACGACCATGTTCGCGGCCGCCGTGTTGGAGCAGATCTCCGTGAAGAAGATGGTGAAGGCCACGGAGACGAAGGTGAGCGCCCAGAGCCCCTGGATGCCGGTGCCTTCCACGAAGGCCCGCCCGATCGCCGCGTCGAGGCCGGTGGCGACCATCGCCTCGCCGAGCGAGATGCCGCCCGCGAAGAGCATGATGATGCCCCAGTCGATGCGGGCGCCCACGGACCATGGGAGCACGGGCCCCTTCTTCTCGTCACGGAGGAAGAAGAGCGGGAGGGCCGCGAGGAGCGCGACCGTGCCCGGGTGGAGACGGTCGCTCACGAGCGCGGCGTAGGGGATGCCCGCGGCCTTCGCCACGCCCGGGATCGACCAGCCCGCGACGGCCAGCAGGAAGCACGCGAGCGTGATCTTCTCGCCGCGGCTCAGGGGCCCGCGCATCGTCGCCTGGGGCTCGTCGAGCTTCAGCTTTCGTCCGCCGCGCAGGAGGAAGGAGACGTAGAGGACGGCCACCATCACGAGCGACGCGGGGAAGCCGAACATCGCCCAGTCGACGTAGCCGAAGCCGCGCTCGGGGAGGGCGTCGTCGAGGAAGCGCGTGGCGATGGCGTTGGGCGGGCTGCCGACGAGCATGCCCATTCCGCCGACCGACGAGGCGTAGGCGAGCGTGAGGATGCCCGCCTCGCGGCGCTCGCCCTCG
>JAAYBZ010000074.1 GCA_012744445.1 Myxococcales bacterium
CGCTCGAGGTGGCGCTCGAGCGCCTCGCGGTCGAGCGCGCGCTCCACGTCGAAGGTGACGAGGCCGATGACGACCGTGACGAGCCACCGCGCCGCCTCGGCCACGGGCACGCTCTCGGGGAACCAGCTCTCCTCGCCCTCCTCGGGCAGGATGCTGTCGATCACGGGCGTGATGAGCTCGGGCAGGGCGCTCGCGGCGATGCGCATCACGGTGGGGCTGTTGGGCGCCGCGAACATCACCACGAACTGCGGATCGTTGCGCGCGAGCTCCACGGCGCGGACCACGCCCTGGACGATCTTCTCGGCGGGGGTCTTGGCGCCCTCGAGCAGGATGCGGATCCGCGAGGCCATCTGGGCGACCCGCTGCCGGAGCACGGCGATGATGAGGGCGTCCTTGGTGTCGAAGTAGCGGTAGAGCGAGGAGCGCGAGCAGCCCGCGAGGCGCGCGACCCGCTCGAGGCGGAGGGCGTCGACCCCTTCGTCGGCCATGAGCTGCCCCGCCGCTTCCAGGATGCGGTCGTGGAGGGAGACGGCCGCGGGGGCCCTCCATGAGCTGATGGACTCGGTCGAGCTCACGGGCGGAACATAGCCGAAATCCGATCGGGATCTGGGGATTTGGTGGGCCCACGGTACATTTCTGGATTTTTGTCTTGCGGATCGGACGAAATCTCGCGAATGTCCCGTACATCGCTTCGGAGTAGTACCCTCATGCAACAAGTCCAAGAGCTGCCCTACGACTTGCGCCCGGTGAACCAGGACCTCCGTCACATCGACGGGGACTACGGCTGGCCGCTCGTCGGCCGCTCGCTCGAGCTGCTCCGCGATCCCTTCGGCCTCTTCCGCCGCTACCACGATCGCTTCGGGCCCGTGAGCCGCATCTCGATGACCGGCTTCAACACGGTCATCCTCAACCACCCCGACTACGCCGAGATCGTCCTCAAGGACTCGGAGAACAACTTCTCCGCCAAGAAGGGCTGGGAGCCGCACATGGCGGCCTTCTTCGAGGGCGGCCTCGTGATGCGCGACTTCGGCGAGCACCGCGTGCACCGGCGCATCGTGCAGAACTCGTTCAAGCGCGCGAACCTCATCCAGTACAACGAGAAGGTGCGCGAGATCTGCGAGCGCACCGTCACCCGCTGGGGTGAGAAGGGCGAGATCTACTTCTACGACGAGATCAAGCGCCTGCTCCTCGACATCGCCTTCGGCGTGTTCTGCTGGGTCGACGAGCGCGACAAGGACGTCGACGCCATCAACAAGGCCTTCTCCGACATGATGGAGGGGTCGATCGGCATGATCCGCCTCGAGATCCCGGGGACGATCTACCACCGCGGGCTCAAGGGCCGTCGCATGCTCAAGGAGTACTTCCTCCGCCAGATCGAGAAGAAGCGCGCCTCGGACGACCAGGACGCCTTCGCCGGCTTCGCCAAGGCCACGCAGGAGGACGGCTCGTACTACTCCGACGAGGACATCGCGAACCACATGGTCTTCCTCATGCTCGCGGCGCACGACACCACGACGAGCAGCGCGACCATGGCGGCCTATTACCTCGCCCACCTCCCCGAGGTGCAGGCCGAGCTCCGCGCCGAGATCGAGCGCACCCCGCGTCCGCTCGAGTACGACACCATCTTCGGCGGCATGCCCACGATGCTCGGCGTCTTCTACGAGACGCTGCGCCTCCACCCGCCGGTCCCGATGCTCCTCCGCCGCTCCATCCGCGAGTGCGAGATCGGCGGCGTGCGCATCCCGGCCGACACGATGGTCTGCGTGCCCATCATGGCCATCCACCGCCTCCCCGACTTCTGGAACGATCCGGAGACCTTCGATCTCCACCGCTACGACGAGGGCGTGGACGATCCCAACGACCACCCGTACCGCTGGATCCCCTTCGGCGCGGGGCCGCACAAGTGCATCGGGCTCCTCTTCGCCCGCATGCTCTTCGCGCACCTCTACACCGAGCTCTTCAGCCGCTACGAGCTGAAGTTCGCGCGGCCGAATTACTTCCCCACCAAGCTCCAGCACTTCCCCTTCGCGAAGCCGGTCGACCGGCTCCCCGTCAAGCTCGTGCCGCGCGCGCGCTGAGGCCTCGCCGCGAGGCTCAGCGCGCTCTCTTGGCGCGGAGGAGGGGCGCGAGGGCGCGGCCGGTGTGGCTCTCCGCCACGGCCGCGACCTCTTCGGGCGTGCCCTCGGCCACGATGCGTCCGCCGCCCGCGCCGCCCTCGGGGCCGAGGTCGATCACGTGGTCGGAGGCGGCGATCACGTCGAGGTGGTGCTCGATCACGAGCACGGTGTTCCCGGCGTCGACGAGGCGGTGGAGCACCTCGAGGAGGCGCCGCACGTCCTCGAAGTGCAGGCCCGTGGTGGGCTCGTCGAGGACGTAGAGCGTGCGGCCGGTCTGGCGCTTGGCGAGCTCGCGGCTGAGCTTGACGCGCTGGGCCTCGCCGCCGCTCATCGTGGTGGCGCTCTGCCCTAGCTTGACGTAGCCGAGGCCCACGTCGCGGAGCGTCTCGAGGATGGCGACGATGCCCGGGTGCGCGGCGAAGTGCTCGAGCGCCTCGTCGACGGTGAGGTCGAGCACGTCGGCGATGTTCTTGCCGCGGTAGCGGATCGTGAGCGTCTGCGCGTTGTAGCGCCGCCCACGGCAGACCTCGCAGGGCACGTAGACGTCGCTCAAGAAGTGCATCTCGACCTTGACGACGCCGTCGCCCGAGCACGCCTCGCAGCGGCCGCCCTTCACGTTGAAGGAGAAGCGTCCTGGCGCGTAGCCGAGCGCGCGCGCCTCGGGCACCTGCGCGAAGACCTCGCGGATGAGGTCGAAGACCTTGGTGTAGGTGCCCGGGTTGGAGCGCGGCGTGCGGCCGATGGGGCGCTGGTCGATGGCGATCACCTTGTCGAGCTGATCGAGGCCCTCGATGCCGCGGTGCGCGCCCACGCGCTCGGAGCTGCCGTGGAGGCTGCGCATCAGCGCCGGGAGGAGCGTGCCGCCGATGAGCGAGCTCTTGCCGGCGCCGCTCACGCCCGTGACGGAGACGAGGCAGCCGAGCGGGATGGTCACGTCGACGTCCTCGAGGTTGTTCTCCGAGGCGCCGAGGATGCGGATCTCGCCCGTGCGCGGCCGGCGCTCGCGCGGCGTGTGGACGTGCCGATCGCCCCGCAGATAGGCGCCGGTGAGGCTGCGCTCGGAGTGGACGATCTCGGCGGGCGTCCCGGCGAAGACGACCTCGCCGCCGTGCGTGCCCGCGCCGGGGCCGAAGTCCACGAGGAAGTCGGCCGCGCGCAGCGTCTCCTCGTCGTGTTCGACGACGATCACGCTGTTGCCGAGGTCGCGGAGCCGCTCGAGCGTGCGGATGAGGCGCTCGTTGTCGCGCGCGTGGAGGCCGATGCTCGGCTCGTCGAGGACGTACATCACGCCCGAGAGCTCGCTGCCGAGCTGGGAGGCGAGCCGGATGCGCTGCGCCTCGCCGCCGCTCAGCGTGGGGCCCGAGCGATCGAGCGTGAGGTAGTCGAGGCCCACGTCGAGGAGGAAGCCGAGCCGGCTCTTCACCTCGCGGAGCACGCCCTCGGCGATGGCGGCCTTGCGCGCGTCGAGCGCGAGGCGGTCGAAGTGCGCCACGGCCTCCGCCACCGTCATGGAGGTGACTTCGTGGATGCCGAGGCCGGCGACGCGCACGGCGAGCGCCTCGGGGCGGAGGCGCTTGCCGCCGCAGCTCGTGCAGGTGTGGACGTTGAAGTAGCGCGCGTAATAGGCGCGGGCGCGCTCGGAGGTGGTCTCCTGGTACTTCCGCTCGAGGTTGGGGATCACGCCCTCGTAGCGCACGGCCCAGCTGCCGTGGCTCCCCTCGCCCTCCTCGCCCCATTCGAGGCGGATGCGCTTCTCGCCCAGGCCGTAGAGGAGCTGCTCGCGCTTGGCCTTGGGGATCTTCTTGAAGGGCTGGTCGAGGTCGATGCCGATCGCGTCGGCGACGCCCTCGATGGTGCGGAAGGTCCAGCCCGACTCGCGCTCGACGGCGCCCGCCCAGGGCGCGATGGCGCCTTCGCGGATGGAGAGGCTGGGATCGGGCACGACGAGCGAGGGGTCGACGCGCGTGCGCTGCCCGAGGCCGTTGCAGTCGGGGCACATCCCGAGCGGGCTGTTGAAGGAGAAGCTCTGCGGCGAGAGCTCGCCGAAGGCGTGGCCGCAGCAGGTGCGCGCCTCGCTGAAGCGGAGGTTGGGCCCGCCCGGATCGGGCGACTCGACGCGGAGCTCGCCCTCGCCCTCGCGGAGCGCGAGCTCGACGGCCTCGGTGATGCGCGAGCGGTCCTCGCCGCGGATCACGACGCGATCGACGACGAGCTCGACGGTGTGCTTCTTCTTCTTGTCGAGCTTTGGCGGCTCGTCGAGGCGGTGCATCGCGCCGTCGGTGCGCGCGCGGACGAAGCCCTTGGCGGCGAGCTCGGCGTAGAGGTCGCGGAACTCGCCCTTCCGGTGCACGACGACCGGCGCGAGGATCTCGAGGCGCGTGCCCTCGCCGAGGGCGAAGAGGTCGTCGACGATCTCCTCGCTCGAGCGGCCCTTCACCTCCTTGCCGCAGAGGTGGCAGTGCTGGACGCCCGCCCGCGCGTAGAGGACGCGGAGGTAGTCGTAGATCTCGGTGATCGTGCCGACCGTCGAGCGCGGGTTGGTGGAGGCCGACTTCTGCTCGATGGCGATCGTGGGCGAGAGGCCGCGGAGCTTCTCCACGTTGGGGCGGTCGAGGCGCCCGAGGAACTGACGCGCGTACGAGCTCAGGCTCTCGACGTAGCGGCGCTGGCCCTCGGCGTAGAGCGTGTCGAAGGCGAGGCTCGACTTGCCCGAGCCGCTCACCCCCGTGAACACCACGAGCGAGTGCTTGGGGATCACCAGGTGGTCGACCTTGAGGTTGTGCTCGCGGGCGCCGAAGATCTCGATGACCTCCTCGGAATCGAGGCTCGGGGCGCGGCGGCGCTCGAACTGCGCGGGGCTCGGCATGCGCTCCCTGTTAGCACGACGAGCGTCGGCTGAACAGGTGTTCAAGCTCGAGCCCGTTCCTACCCTTTACCCCCTTGGATTCCCTGGTAGTCTGACCGTCCGGCCACAAAGGGCACGATCCGCCCAGGCCGGCCCCGAACCCTGGAGGAGCCATGTCCCAATCCGCGCAAGAAGCGAACGTCGAGAGCATCGCCGCGCCCAAGGTCCAAGCCGCGTTCGACCGGCTGGAGGCCGCCTATCGGCGCGATCCCGTGCCCTCCCTCCGCGCGCGCCTGGAGTCCCTCCGCAAGCTCAAGCAGCTCACCAAGGACAACGCCGAGGCCATCTCCGAGGCCATCCGGCAGGACTTCGGCCATCGCTCCCGGCACGACACGGCGCTCGCCGAGATCTTCCCGATCGTCCAGCTCGTCACCTACATCGAGAAGAACCTCAAGGGCTGGATGAAGCCCGAGCGGCGCCCGATGCCCGCCACCTTCCTCCCGGCGAGCGCCAAGATCATCCGCCAGCCCCTCGGCGTGGTCGGCATCGTCTCGCCGTGGAACTACCCGTACAACCTCACGGCCGGCCCGCTCGCCTACGCGCTCGCCGCGGGCAACCGGGTCTTCATCAAGCCCTCCGAGCTCACGCCGCGCACGAGCGCGCTCATGAACGCGCTCTTCACCGAGGCCTTCGGCCCCGATCTCGTGGCCGTCGTCGAGGGCGGCCCGGAGGTCGCGGCGGCGTTCACGCGCCTGCCCTTCGATCACCTCATCTTCACCGGCTCGACCAACGTGGGCCGGCACGTGATGCGCGCCGCGGCGGAGAACCTCACGCCCGTCACGCTCGAGCTCGGCGGCAAGAGCCCGGTCATCGTCCACGAGAGCTTCCCGGTCGAGAAGGCCGCGAACCGCATCGTCTTCGGCAAGCTCATCAACGCCGGCCAGACCTGCATCGCCCCCGACTACGTGCTCGTGCACGAGTCCAAGCGCGACGCGCTCGTCGACGCCATCGCGAGCGAGATCCCGCAGCGCTTCCCGAGCCTCGCGGCCAACCCCGACTACACCGCCATCGTCAACGACCGGCACCGCGAGCGCGTGCTCTCGCTCGTGCGTGACGCCGAGCAGAAGGGCGCGCGCAAGATCGAGATCAACCCCGCCGCCGAGAGTTTCGACAACGGGGCGGGCAAGATGGCGCCCGTCCTCCTCCTCGACGTCCGCGACGACATGAAGGTGATGCAGGAGGAGATCTTCGGGCCCGTCCTGCCGATCGTGACCTACCGCACGCTCGACGAGGCGATCGAGTACGTCAACGCACGCCCTCGGCCGCTCGCGCTCTACTACTTCGACTACGACGCGAGCCGGGCGGACGAGGTGCTCGAGCGCACGGTCTCGGGCGGCGCCGTCGTCAACGACACGCTCCTGCAGTTCGCGGCCGAGACGCTTCCCTTCGGCGGCGTGGGCCCGAGCGGTCTCGGCGCGTACCACGGCCCCGAGGGCTTCGACACCTTCAGCCACAAGAAGGCCGTCGTGAAGCAGGCCAAGCTCAACGCCGCCGGCCTCCTCTCCCCGCCCTACGGCGAGCGCATCGACAAGCTCCTCAAACTGCTCATGCGGTGAGCTTCCCCGCTTCGCTTGCCCTCCGCCTCTGCTAGCCTCTCGATCGTGCGCACGCTGACCTCGGCCGTCCTGGCCCTCTTCCTCGGCCTCTCGACGGCGTGCTCACGATCGCACGAGCCCGTGCGTGACTACCGAGGCGCCTGGCTCAGCGAGGACGGGACGACGCTCCTCCGCGTCGCGCCGGATCTCCGCGTCTGGTTCTACGCCGTCGACGAAGTCGGCGGCTGCCTCGTCATCGCGCAGGGCATCCTCCGGGGGGACGCCATCATCGCCATGGACGGCACGCGTTACCCGGTGGCGATGCCCAAGGCCGACGTGCTCGTCGTCTTCGATCAGGCGGACGGGCTCCTCGACGGACGCTACGCGTCGGTGGACTTCGACGAGATCTGCGACCTCGAGCCGCCGCCCGGCGGGGAGAACGGCGATCACGCCTTCCACCTCCCCGTGGGGCCGGTGAAGATCTCGAACCGGATCGCCACCCGCGAGGTCGTGCTCGAGGTCCCGCAGGGCACGATCGCCTTCGCGATCTACGTCTTCGGCAAGAAGGTGGGCGACTCCGTCTGGCCGAGCGCGCTCGAGGCTCCCAACGGGCAGAACCTCCTCGCGCACATGCCTGATCTCGGCTTCTGCTCGCCGGGCTTCTGCTCGATCTTCGTCCCGCGGAACGCGGCGCTCGGTGCCGTGCCCGGCCGCTTCGCGCTCACGATGCGCGGCCCCGAGCCCGACCTGGCCGACCTCGACGCGCGTGGCGTGCTCCGCGCGGGGCCGAGCCTTTCCCTCACGCGCATCGCGCTCAAGCCCATCGTGGCCACGAGCCAGCTCACGGCGGAGGACCTCGACGTGATCCTCGAGCGCGCGCGGCTCGTCTACGAGGAGAACGCCGACGTGGTGCTCGACGTGCTGCCGCCGGAGAGCGCGGAGTCGCGCTTCGCGCTCGTCCCGGGCGATTTCTCGCATCCCTCGGTGGTCGAGCTCTCGCGCGCGGGCGAGGCCGACGCCGTGAACGTCTACTTCGTCGATCGCGTCACGGGCATCGCGGGCATCCTCGGGCTCGCCTCCGGCATCCCGTCCTCGCTCGGCGTGCGCGGGCCGTGGAACGGCGTCCTCGTGGCCCTCGACACCCACCGCCTCGGGCAGGCGCCGTTCGATCTTGAGATGGTGGGCGACACGGTGCTCCACGAGGTCGGCCACGCGCTCGGCCTCTTCCACACCACCGAAGAAGACGGCCGCCTCCACGACCCCATCGCCGACACGCCCGAGTGCCCGCCGTCCAACGACGTGAACGGCGACGGAATCCTCACCGTGGACGAGTGCGAGCTGCTCGACGGCTACAACTTCTTGTTCTGGACCCCGATGTACGGCGACGCCTTCCTCGCCGTCCAACACGAGATCTCGAGCGAGCAGGCGATGGTCCTCTCGCACGTGGTGATCGGAGGCGCGCCGTGAGAGCCCTCGTCGTCCTCCTCCTCGCCCTCGCCTCCGCGTGCGCGGAGAGCACCGCCGTCGTGGTCGGCGAGCGCGAGGCGGTGGTCGCCGTCCTCGCCGGGCGCGAGCTCGACCTCGAGGCGCCGCCCGAGGCCGTCCGCGACGAAGGAGCGGCCGCCGTGCTCGTCGCGCTCGCCCGCGATCCGGGCGAGCACCCGCGCTACGTCCAGCATCGGGCCGTGGCCCTGCTCCGGTACCACCCCCGCCCCGAGGTCTACGACGCGCTCCTCGAATTCAGCGCCTCGGACGACGGCGGCATGCGCGAGGCGGCGCTCCAGAGCCTCGGCCGCGCCTTCGTGAAGCGCCACGCGCGCGAGCTCGCCGCGCTCGCGGGGGACCGCCTCGCCGATCCCGACGACGGCGTCCGGAGGGCCGCCCGCGAGCTCCTCGTCCGCGCACGGACCGCGCGTTTTCAGGATTGAAAGGCGTTCAGTTCCGAGCCCGAGTGCGTTACAAGGGCGGGGCCGTGTTCACGCCGAGCTTGGACAATCTCTTCTTGGTCAGCGCGATCCTCGGGGGTTGCCTCTTCCTCGTCCAGCTCGTGCTCCAATTCCTCGGGGGCGACTTCGACGGACCCGGCGAGCTCGAGTTCGGCGCGGACGCGAGCTCCGACGTCGCCTTCAAGGTCCTCTCGCTCCAAGGGCTCTCGGCCTTCTTCTTGATGTTCGGCCTCGTGGGGATGGCGCTGCGGAACGAGACGGGCGTCGGTCCCACGCTCTCGCTCCTCGGCGCGTCCTTCGCCGGCGCGGCCTCCACCCTCGTCATCCGCGAGCTCTTCCGCCTCTTCACGCGGCTCCAGTCGAGCGGGACGCTCCGCATCGGGGACGCCGTCGGCGCGACGGGCACGGTCTATTTGAGCATCGAGCCGGGGAAGCCCGGCAAGGTGACGGTCGTGGTGGGCTCGCGCTCGCTCGTCCGCGACGCCATTCCGGAAGGTCGGCAGACGTTGCCGACCGGCACACCCATCCGTGTGGTCCAGGTCCTCGACGACGGGGTCCTGATGGTCACGCGCTTGACCCCGGATCGCTGAGCGCGATCACGAGGAGGAGCACGAAACATGAACATCGGCCTCTGGGCATTGGTCGCGATCGCCTTCGTATCGCTGCTGGCCCTCACCCTCTTGTTCTTCGCATCCCGCTACAAGCGATGCGCGTCCGACGAGATCCTCGTCGTCTACGGTCGGGTCGGCGAGGGGCAGAGCGCGCGCTGCATCCACGGCGGCGGCGCGCTGATCCTGCCGCTCATCCAGGGCTACGACTACCTGAGCCTCACGCCGCTCACCATCAACATCGACCTGCGGAACGCGCTCTCGCTCCAGAACATCCGCATCAACGTGCCGAGCACGTTCACGGTGGGCATCAGCACCGATCCCCCGATCATGAACAACGCCGCCGAGCGTCTCCTCGGCCTCGGCTCGACGCAGATCGAGGACATGGCGCGCGAGATCATCTTCGGTCAGCTCCGCCTCACCGTCGCCTCGCTCACCATCGAGCAGATCAACCAGGACCGCGAGAGCTTCCTCGAGTCGATCCGAAAGAACGTCGAGCCCGAACTCAACAAGATCGGCCTCTACCTCATCAACGTCAACATCACCGACATCACCGACAGCTCCGACTACATCGAGAGCATCGGCAAGAAGGCGGCTTCCGAGGCCCTCAACCGCGCCCGCGTCGACGTCGCCGAGCAGGAGAAGATCGGCGCCATCGGTCAGTCGGTCGCGCACCGCGACCAGGTCATCCAGGTCGCGCAGAACGAGGCCGAGGCCATCAAGGGTCAGAAGGAGGCGCAGGCCAACCAGCGCGTCTACGTGCAGCAGCAGGAGACGCGCGCCGCGGTCGGTGAGGCCGAGGCCATCCGCGACAAGGACGTCGCCGTCGCGCAGAACCACGCCGAGGCCGAGAAGGGCAAGAAGGCCGCCGAGGCCGACCAGCGCATCTTCGTGCAGGCCCGCGAGGCCGACGCCATCGCCGGCGAGAACCGCGCCAAGGGCGAGATCGCCAAGAGCAACGCCACGCTCCGCGAGACCGAGGCCGAGGCCCGTCGGCGCGCCGAGGTCGCCGCGCTGGAGGCCGAGGTGCAGATCCAGCAGGCCGAGGCCAAGGCCGAGCGCGAGCGCCTCACCGCCCGCGAGATCGTCCGCCAGGAGATCGACAAGCGGAAGGCCGAGATCCTCGCGGCCGCGGACGCCGAGCAGGCCCGCCTCCGCGCGCGCGGCGAGGCCGACGCCATCCTCTACCGCTACGAGGCCGAGGCCGAGGGCATCCGCAAGGTGCTCGAGGGCAAGGCCGCCGGTTACGACGCGCTCGTCCGCAGCTGCGGCGGCGACGCGCGCGCGGCTTCCTCGCTCCTCCTCATCGAGAAGCTCGAGGAGATCGTGAAGATGCAGGTCGAGGCCATCCGCAACCTCAAGATCGACAAGGTCACGGTCTGGGATTCGGGCGCGGCCAGCGGCAACGGCTCGTCCACGGCCAACTTCGCCTCGAGCCTCATCGGCTCACTGCCGCCCCTCCACGAGGTGGCGCGCATGGCCGGGCTCGAGCTGCCCGAGTACCTCGGCGAGATGGCCGAGCCCAAGAAGAAGGTCTCGCCGAGCGCCCCGCCGCCCGCGGCGAAGGCCGGCTGATCAGATCTCGGGGACGTCGCGGTCGAGGACGGTCTTCCGGCCGTCTTCGGCCGCGTTGCGCATCGCCACCTCGACGAGCGCGCGGAGGTGGTCGCTCAGCTTGTCCATCACGGCGTCCGAGGTGTTCATCCCCGAGCGCTCGCGCACGTAGGCCTTGAGACGCGAGGCGACGACGAGGATCTCCCGCGGCACCTCGCGGGACTCGCTCGCGCTCAGGGTGACGACGCGCCGACGGGCCTCCTCGGCGCGCTCGGCCTTCTCGCGCTCGGCGCGCGCCTCGGCCTCGGCGGCCGCGAGGGCCTCGGCCTTGGTCGGCGCGCGGCGCTCCTCGGCCCAATAGGAGCGATGACGCAGGACGGGCGCGTGGGAGTCGACGCAATCCACGGAGCAGAAGAAGAGGGCGTGCTTGCCGCGGTTGCAGGTGGAGACGCTGCACGCCCACCACACGCCGCCGTAGGGGATGGGCTTCTTGCAATTGCTGCAGACCTTGAAGGCGTCTTCGCTCATCCCCCGAGCTTGACACGCCTCGTTGAGCGAGGTCATGCGCCGCCTCGCGCGGCGGGCTTCCATTGCTAAACTCGGGTCCATGCCTCAGATCGTCACGGCCATCGACATCGACGCTCCCATCGAACGTGTTTGGAGCGTGCTCTCCGACACCTCGCAGTGGGATGCCTGGAACCCCCTCATGGGCGAGGTCAAAGGCGCGCTCCGCGAGGGCGGGAAGATCACGCTGAAGTTCTCGATCCAGGGGAAGTCCTTCCCCATCTCCGTGAAGGTCGAGGACGTGAAGCCCAACGAGCGCATCGCGTGGGTCGGCCCCACGCTCAAGCCGGCGCGGGCCATCTTCTCGGGGCGCCACTACTTCGAGCTGAAGAAGCTCGACGACGGCAAGACGCGTCTCATCCACGGCGAGCGCTTCCGCGGTCTCATCCCCGACGCCGAGTGGTTCTGGCCCAAGGCCGAGCCCGTCATCGAGCCCGCCTACGTGGCGTTCAACGAAGCGCTCAAGAAGCGCGTCGAGTCCATCCACTGAGCGTCAGGGCGTCGACTCCGGGAGCGCGGGGCCCTTGCGGAAGAGCCCCGCGAGCTGCTGGAGGACGTAGCTCAGGATGAGCCGCGGCGCGCGCCCGCGGAGCCGGCCGTAGACCTCCGTGCCGGCGTCGGCGAGCTCACGGAGCGTGCCGTTCTCGAAGAGCACGCGGAGCCAGCGCTGGCCGTGCCGGCCGTAGAGGCGGTCGGCGAGGAAGCCCTGGAAGACGAGGTTCCCGCCCTCCTCGGTGCGGAGGAAGCCGCGTTCGTAGTCGCGCAGGGTGTCCACGCCGCGGTCGAGGCATTCGCGAAGCCTTCGCGCCGTGTACTGGCCCATGTAGTACGCCGGCGCGATGCCCTCGCCGAGCAGGGGGTCGATGCCCCAGGCCTCGCCCGTGAGGAAGACACCGGGGACGTGCGCCCGGAGCGTCCGGTCGAAGTAGCGCTCGGGCCAGCCGGGGATCTTCTCCTCGAGCGGGCGGAAGCCATTCGCCTCGGCGAAGGCCGCGGTCCGCGCGCGCAGGACCTCGCCGGGCGTGACGCCGCGGCCGTCCATGATGCCGATCTTGTAGCGGCGCACGCCGTCGGGGAGCGGGTAGGGGAAGATCCAGAGGTAGCCCGGGATGCGCTCGAGGACGGGCTCGAAGTCGAAGAGGAGCCGCGCGTCGTTCCAGGGCGCGTCGGTCTCGTAGACGGCCTCGACGAGGCGCCCGACCGGGCCTTCGGGGATGCCGATCTCGCGCCGGATCACGCTGCGCGCGCCGTCGGCGCCCACCACGAGCGCGTAGGGCTCGGTCGTGCCGCCGCGGAGCCGGAGGCGCGTGCCCGAAGCGCCGGGCTCGAGGCCGAGGACGCGCGCCTCCTCGCGCACCTCCACGCCGAGCGCGCGGCAGCGGGCCACGAGGGCCTCGTCGAGGATGGCGCGGTCGAAGAGGCGCTGCGGGCCGCGCTCACGAACGGCCACGGCGCCGATGGAGGCGCGGAAGTCGAGCCCGACCGTGCGCGTGCCGAAGGGCTCCTCGGGCAGGAGCTCGGCGAGGATCTCCGTCCCGCGGAAGGTGAGGCCGCCGCCGCAGAGCTTCTTCCGCGGGAAGCGCGCCGCGTCGTAGAGGACGAGGTCGCGGGGGTCGATGCCCTCCCGGATGGCGAAGAGGGCCGTCGCCGCACCGGAGGGGCCCGCGCCCACGATGGCGATCTTGCGGCTCATGCGCGGGCCCTCGCGAGCATCGCCGCCCCGCCGAGCGAGAGCGTCGCCGCGGCGACGAGGGGGCCGATCGGGTAGAGGCCGAGGTCGAAGGCGACGTCGGTCACGCCTGCCGCGCCGTAGCCTGCGAGCGCGAGCCCGAAGAGGAGCGCGAGGCGCTCGCGGGATGGGTCACGCGCACCCAGCACCACGAGCGAAAGGCCGAGGAGGCTCGCGACGAGCAGCGCGACGAGGGAGGTGGGGGCCGCGGGGAGCACGGTCCGTTTCGTCTCATACACGCGCGAGGAGGGCAAGGTTCTGCACGCGCGCGGAGGGCGAGGTTCGTCCGACGGTCGCGAAGAATTCCAACGCGCTTCGCGTATGCCGATTCGTGGGCGAGAAAGCGAGTCGAGGCAGGGGGACGGGGTTGAAGGTCATCGAGGGCGAGCGCCGCTGGGCCGAGGGGCCGAGGCCGCTCCGTCTCCCCGAGCGAAAGTGCCTCGCCTGCGGGCGCCGGCGCCTCGGCAAGCGCTGCGCGTGCGGCGCCAAGGAGTCGCTGCCCTTCCTCGACGCCCGCCCGGTGCTCCTGCCCGACGAGGTCCGCAAGGCGCTCGAGGACCGGCTGACGGAGGCCTTCCGCATCTTGCGTGAGGACCCGAAGCCCTCGGTCTCCGAGCACCTCCGGCGGAGCGTGCTGCCGCACCTCGTCGGACGCCTCGCCGACCACCGCCGCGCCGAGCGCATGAAGCGGATGGGGCTCTCCGGCTACCGCCAGTTCGACGCCTCGCCCGAGGCGCAGCTCGCTTTCTTGATGGCGGTGCCGCCGCCTCGTCCGCGCCGCCTCACGCGATGAAGCGCACCGAGCCGAGCCCGAAGCGGGTCTCGAGCTCGGTGACCACGAGGCGCGACTCGGTGAGGAGCTGCGGATCGCGGAGGTCGTCGGCCTCCAGACGATCGCGGTAGCGGCGCCGTACGAAGTCCTCGAGCCAGTCGAGCTTCTCGGGCGTCACGACGAAGCCCTGGTGGAGCTTGGCGAGCTCGTCTCCTTCGAGCGGGACGCGGAGACGCAGGCAGGCGGGGCCGCCGCCGTTCTTCATGCTCTCCTCCACCGCGAGCGTCTCCACGGCGGCGATGGCTGGCGCGCCGCGACCCACGAGGCGATGCGCGAGGGTGCGCGCGGCGCGGGAATCCTCGACCTCGGCCGGGAGCACGAGCCGGAGCGTCCCGTCGGCCATGGGCAGGAGCAGGCCGTTGAAGAGGTAGGTGCGCACGGCCTCGTCGAGGGAGAGCTCGCGCTCCTCCACCACCACGAGCCCCTCGCCGAGCCGCGCGCGCAAGACGTCGAGGTCCTCGGGGAAGAGCGCGCGCTCGTGGACGAGCAAGGTCCCGAGGACGCCCACCATCGCCACGTCGGCGTGGAAGACGCCCGCGTCGATCGCCTCGGGGCGGAGGCGGACGTGCATCGCCCACCGATCGACGCCGTGGGAGCGGGCGATCGCCTCGAAGGCCTCGCGGGCCTGGCGCGCCGGGAAGCGCCTCGGCGCGGGCTCGCCGGGCGCGCCGTAGACGTAGAGGTGGAGCGGGCCCTCGGGCGTGAGCAGGCGCGTGTGGTTCGCCGCGCCCTCGTCGGCGAAGCGCGGATGCGGCGGGAGCGGCGGGTGGACGCAGAACCGCTCGCTGCCGGCGAAGAGCGCCTTGAGCGCGCGCTCGGTGCCCTCGGCCTCGATGAAGCGGTGGAGGTTGTGGAGGCGGTTGGCCGGCGTGACGTGGAGCCTTCCGTCGACGGTGTCGGCGCTCGGGCTCACCGTCCCGGCGTTCGCCGCCCACATGAAGGCGCTCGAGCTCGCGGCCTCGAGGAGCGCGGGATCGACGCGCCACACCGCCTCGACGATCTCGCGCTCCGTCCCCACGAAGCCGAGCTGCCGGAGGAGGCCGAAGTGCGGGCGATGCTGCGGCGGGAGGAGCGCCACGGGCTGCCCGAGCGAGAGGAGGCGCCGCATCTTCCGCACGCTGGCGAGGGCGGCCGAGCGCGGGCTCGAGCGCTCCCCGCGGTGGGCGAGGGACGCGCGGTTGCCCGGGGCGAGGCCGCTGAAGCGGTGCGTGGGGCCGGCCAGCCCCTCGAGCTGAAGCTCCGGCTTGCGTGTGGCCTCCACGATCGGTGACACTCGTTCATCATACCCCGCCGAGGCCTCCTCCGCGCCCCATGAACGCGGACGCGCTCGGCGAGGCGAGACCGATACGCCATGGCTTCCGAGACCCTCCCGTGCGCCGTCTGCGGCGCCTCCAATCCTGCCTCGCAAGCGCGCTGCACGGCGTGCGGCGCCCGCCTCGAGTCGCTCGACGACGTGCGCGCCGCCTCGGCGCAGGCGACCGGCTTCGCGCTCCGCTGGGCGTTGGTGGCGTTCGGCATCGACGCCGTGCTCGTGGCCGTCCTGCTCGTGGCGCTCCCCCTCGTCGTGCCCGCCTACGATCCGCAGGGCCTGCCGGGCGTGATGATCCTCATCGCCGTGACCTTCGTGGGCGCGCTCGTCACGGCGCTCCTCTCGCCCGAGCGGACCTATTTCGAGCCGGGGCTCGGGGCGGCGCTCGTGGTGGCACCGGCGATGTGGCACCTCGTGCGCATCACCGACGTGCGCGAGCTCTCCGACATGGCCGTCCTCGCGGGGGGCATCCTCGCCGTGATGGTGACGGTGCTCGGCGCGACCGTCGGCGAGAAGCTCCAGGGCGACGCGCGCCGCGCTCACGGCTCGTCGTCGTAGACGATCTGGTTCTTGCCGGCCGATTTGGCGCGGTACATCGCGGCGTCGGCGCGCCGGAGGACGCGCTCGGGGCTCGCCTCGGGGCCGTGGAAGAGCGCGACGCCCACGCTCGAGGTGCACGTGACCGCGTGATCGCCGAGCCGATGCGGGTGGCCGAGCTCCTCCACGATCTTCTCCGCGATCGTCGCGGTGTGGAGGAGGGCCTCGTCGCGGTCCTCGCCGATCTCGTCGAGCAGGACGACGAATTCGTCGCCCCCGAGCCGCGCCACCGTGTCGCCCTCGCGCAGGATCGCGCGGAGGCGCCTCGCGACCTCGACCAAGAGGAGATCGCCCATCTCGTGGCCGAGGCGGTCGTTGACCTCCTTGAAGCGATCGAGGTCGAGGAAGAGCAAAGCGCCCCAGTGCGTGGAGCGCTCGCCCACGGCGAGGCGGTGCTCGAGGCGGTCGAGGAGGAGCCGCCGGTTGGGCAGGCCCGTGAGCGCGTCGTGGAAGGCCAGCTCGCGGATCTTGAGCTCGGCGCGCTTCCGGTCGTGGACGTCGAGCACCACGCCGTCGATCCAACGCGGGCGGCCGCGGATGTCGTAGATGGCGCGGCCGCGCTCGGTGACCCAGCGTTGGCTCCCGTCGGCGCACTCGACCCGGTACTCGACGAGATAAGGTGTGCGCGCCGCGATCGCGTCGGCGATCTGCGCCATCACGGCGTCCCGATCGTCGGGGTGGATGGCGTCGTCGAAGACGAGCTCGCCCGAGAGGTAGCGATCGCGCGGATGGCCGGTGAGCGTCTCCACGCCCACGCTCAGGTGCGACATCGTCCGCGGCATCGTGACGCTCGCGCGGAAGACCGTGCCCGGGAGGTTCTCCACGAGCGCGCGGTAGCGATCGCGGTTGGCGGCGAGCGCCTCGGCGGCGAGGCGGATCTCGTGGCGATGGCGCGCGTTCGCGAAGAGCATGGCGAACATCAGGAGCCCGAACGCGAGGCCACCGAAGAGGATGGCCTTGGGCTGGATGCTCGCGCGGCTCGTCTCGAAGTTCTCGGTGCTGTGGAAGCGCGCGATCCACGGCCGTCCGGCCACGACGAGGGGCACGTCGACGGACCACTCCGCCTTCCGCGCGTCCGTGCGCGTGTCGAAGAGCAGGTTCTCGGGCGCGAACGCTCGGTCGTAGAGCTCGATGTCCACGTCGTGCGTGCGCTCGGCGAAGGCGGCGTGCATCAGGTCGAAGGCGCGGAAGGGCGCGTAGACGAAGCCGACGAGCGCCTCCCTTCGCGCCTCCACCGAGTCGAGCGGGCGGCCGTGCGCGTAGAGGGGCATGTACATCAAGAAGCCCGGTTGCCCCTCCGTCTCCTGCACGAGCCGGACCTTGCCCGAGAGCGCGGGGCGTCCCCGGTCCCGCGCGCGATCCATCGCCGCGCGCCGGACGGGCTCGGAGTACATGTCGTAGCCGAAGGCCCGGCGATTCATCGCGTCGAAGGGCTCGATGTAGACGATGGCGCTCAGGGGATCGCGGTCGCCCTCGGGGAAGATCGCGTAGTCCGGGAAGCCCTCCGCGCGGATGGCGCGCTCGTGCGACTCGCGCGCTTCGCGCGGCATCATGACGACGAGCCCCATGCCCTGGATCCCGGGGAGGTAGCGGTCGAGGCGCAGCGCCCTCACGTAGCGGCGGAACTCCTCTCGCGTGACCTCTTCGCTCGCCTCGAAGAGCGCGGCCCCGCTGCGCAGCACCTCGGCGTAGTCCTTCATCCGATCGAGGAGCACGAGCTCGGCGGAGCGCGCGAGGAGGTGGAAGCGCTCCTGCGAGATGCGCCGCCGCTCGGACTCGGCGTGCCGATAGGCCACGACCGAGACCGCCGCGGTCACCAGGAGGACGAGCCACGCCGTGAGCTTCCGGTCGAGGAAGCTCCGGCGGCGCATGAGCCTCTCCGGCGCGTCCGCGAGCCTCTCGTGCGCGTCTTCGGGCCTCTCGTGCATTCCTCCCCGCCCATTCGAGGATACGACCCAGCGGGCAGGGCCCACAGCGCCGGCGGGGGACGGTCCTCGCCTACATCGCGGACGCGACCCATCGGGGCGATGCGCGCAGCAGCTCTTCCCGCCATACTCCGCCGCGGCCGAAGGTCCGCTTCGCCATGTCCAGCATGCTCCCGCCCCCCGCGACCCAAGCGCTCTCGTACATCCTGCCCTCCGAGCCCCTCCTGCTCATGGGCGCCGGGCCCGTGCCCATCCCCCACGCGGTCGCTCGGGCCAACGGCGTGGTGATCAACCACCTCGGCGAGACGATGGACAAGGTGATCGCCGGCGTGAAGGCGATGGCCCGCTACGCCTTCCAGACCGAGAGCGAGAAGGTGCTCGGCGTGGGTGGTCCCTCGTCGGGCGCGATGGAGATGGCCATGGCCAGCTTCGTCTGGCCCGGGCGCCGGGTGCTCTGCCTCAAGAGCGGCACCTTCAGCGGGCGCCTCGGCGAGATGGCGCGCGGCCTCGGCGGTGAGGTCACCACCCTCGAGCCGCCGGTCGCCACGCCCATCACGGCCAAGATGGTCGAAGAGGCGCTCTCGCGCGATCGCTACGACGTCGTGACCATCGCGCAGGGCGAGACCTCGTGCGGCCTGCTCAACGTCGAGCTCCCCGAGATCTGCGCCGTCGCCCAGAAGCACGGCGCGCTCATGGTGGTCGACGCCGTCTGCACGCTCACCACCATGCCCATGCAGATGGACGAGTGGGGCATCGACGCGGCCGTCACCGGCGGGCAGAAGGGCCTCTCCTCCATCCCGGGCGTCTCGCTCATCGCCTTCTCGGAGCGCGCCTTCGAGGTGCTCGAGCAGCGCCCCTCGTCGCGCCCGCATTGGTGCTTCGACGCGAAGCGCGCGTGGGCCTTCTGGGGCTCGCAGCAATACCACTACACCGCGCCCGTCCCCGGCGTGCTCGCGCTCTACGAGGCGCTCCGCCTCATCTGCGAGGAGACGCTCCCGCGGCGCTTCGAGCGTCACCGCGTGAGCTCGCTCGCGCTCCAGGCGGGCATCGAGGCCATGGGCCTCCGCCTCTTCGTCCCGGCGCCGCAACGCCTCAACTCGGTCGTCGCGATCGAGGTGCCCGAGGGCGTCGACGGCGCGAAGGTGCGGCGCCACATGAGCGAGGTCTACAACGTGGAGATCTCGGGCGCGTTCGGCCTGAACATCGTGCGCGTCGGCCAGATGGGCGAGCAATGCCGCTCGCACAACCTCTTCAAGGTCCTCTACGCGATGGGCATGGCCTTCCGCCGCGAGGGCGCGAAGCTCGACGTGGCGGCGGGGCTCGCCGCGCTCGAGGAGGCCCTCGGCGAGGCCGGGCGCACCGTCGGCTGACCCGGCCTCGAGAGTCTCAGTAGTACCAGGGGAACCGGGACCAGTCGGGATCGCGCTTCTCGAGGAACGAGTCGCGCCCCTCCTGGGCCTCCTCGGTCATGTAGGCGAGGCGCGTGGCCTCGCCGGCGAAGACCTGCTGGCCCACCATGCCGTCGTCGATCGCGTTGAACGCGAACTTGAGCATGCGCTGCGCCGTCGGGCTCTTGCCGCAGATCTTCCGCGCCCACTCGAGCGCGACCTTCTCGAGGTCCTCGTGGGGGACGACGGCGTTGACCATGCCCATGCGGTGCGCGTCCTCCGCGCTGTACTCGTCGCCGAGGAAGAAGATCTCGCGCGCGAACTTCTGGCCGACCTGCCGCGCGAGGTAGGCCGAGCCGAAGCCGCCGTCGAACGAGGCCACGTCGGCGTCGGTCTGCTTGAAGCGCGCGTGCTCGCGGCTCGCGAGCGTGAGGTCGCAGACGACGTGCAGGCTGTGCCCGCCGCCCGCCGCCCATCCGGGGACGACGCAGATCACGACCTTGGGCATGAAGCGGATGAGGCGCTGGACCTCGAGGATGTGGAGGCGGCCGGTGCGCGCCGGATCGATCGACGACGCGGTCTCGCCCTCGGCGTATTTGTATCCGTCACGGCCGCGGATGCGCTGGTCACCGCCCGAGCAGAACGCCCAGCCGCCGTCGCGCGGGGAGGGCCCGTTGCCCGTGAGCAGGACGCAGCCGACGTCGGAGGTCATGCGCGCGTGATCGAGCGCCCGATAGAGCTCGTCCACCGTCTTCGGCCGGAACGCGTTCCGCACCTCGGGGCGGTTGAACGCGATGCGGACGGCGCCGACGTCGACGGCGCGGTGATAGGTGATGTCGGTGAAGTCGAACCCCGGCACTTCGCGCCAGGCGCTCGAATCGAAGAGCGGTGAGATCATGAGCCCTCCTCTACTTCGGCCAGCGCGCGAGTTCCAGGGCCCCGGGGGCGAGAGGCGCGCGATCGGGGCCCATGTCGCCCCTAGGGATGGGTGGGCTATGCTCCCCGCCATGTTGCGATTTCGAATGGTCTTGGGGGTCCTCGCCGTCGCGCTCGTCGCGTGCGGCGACGATGGATCGAACGAAGGCGGGAGCGGCGGCCCGGGCGTCGTCGTGGCTACGGGGCGCGTCGGCGCGGCGGGCGGCAGGCTCGTCACCGACGACGGCGCCCTCGAATTGCGGATCCCGGCGGCGGCGCTCGCCGAGGAAACGCAGATCACGGTGAAGCGCCTCGCCGCGGCCGACTGGCCGGGCGATACCGTGGTCTCGCCGCCCCTCGGCGACGCGGTCTACGAGCTCCTCCCCGACGGCTTGCGCTTCGAGCAGCCCGTGCAGGTGGTGCACCGCACCTCCGCCGCCGATCTCGCGGCCGGCGAGGGCGGGCGCTTCCCCGCGGCGAGCCACGTCTCGCGCGCCAAGGCCGGCGACTTCGAGCGCTCGCCCACCACGGTCGTCTACGAGCGGAGCGGCGCGGCCTCGATCGTCGGGACGATCGAGCACTTCAGCACGCACTGGGCGACGGTCGGCACGGAGTACGGCGACATCGCGCTGCTCCTCGATCGCGACGAATCCGGCGTGGCGCCCCTCGAGGGGAGCTACGGCGTCTACATGATGGGCCTCGTCTCGAGCGATCCCGGCCCGCATGAGTTCGACTTCATCGCCGGCGCCTACGCGAGCGCGCCCGCGATCGCCCAGCCGGAGGTCTTCGAGGATTGGTCGGTCGTGGCCGACATGACCGCCATCGACGACGTCTTCACGGCGCTCGAGACCAACGAGCGCCCGATCGCCGGCGCGAGGAGCGCGCCCTATCCGGTGAAGCTCGAGGGCCTCGATCCGATGTCGCTCGGCCTCTACTGCCCCGCCTTCACCTGCGCGGAGGAAGGCGAGAGCACCATCTGGTACGAGTTCACCTTCGTCGACGCGGGCGTAACGGTGATCGTCGAGGATCACCTCACCTGCATGTCCGTGCCCTAGGGCCGGATCCGCAGCGCGAACGCCGGGAGGAGGTAGCCGCCCACGCGCCCGTCCTCCCGGCCGAGGGATCCCGAGCGCGCCTCGACGCCCATGCCGAGCTCGAGCGCGCCGTGCACGCGGCGGAGGCCGAGGCCGAAGCCGAGCGAAGGGCCCACGCGGAAGACGGCGCCGCGTTTGTCGCCGTCGGCGCCGTCCACCCGCGCGTGCTCGAGCGCCGCGCGGAGGCCGAAGAAGCCCTCGTAGAGGCCGCCCACGTCGAGCGCGTAGAGCAGGGGGAGCTCGAGGCCGAGGCGGCGCCCGCGATCGTCGCCGTCGTCGCGGCGCACGATCGCGCCGCCGTAGATCCGCCCGCCGAAGAGGAGGACCTTGCGCGTGCTGTCCTCCTGGAAGACGTGCTCCTTGCGGAGGGAGAGCGCGCCGTCGGTGCCCGAGCCGAAGACCCCGAGGTCGAGGCCGCGACGGATGCCGTGGCGCACGGCCGCGGCGGGGACGAGGCCGCCCGCGAGCGCGTCGCCCGCCGTGATCGCCTCGTCGCCGCCGAGGGGGATGCGCGCGGCGCCGCCCATCAGCACGTCGGTGCGGCGCGCGGGCGTCGTGCCGCCGCCGTCGAAGCCCGGCAGGGCCGAGGCGCAGCCCGAGAGCAGACAGAGGACGAGGGCGAGCGAGCGAATGGCGAGCCTTTCGGAGATCGAAGGGAGCCTAATCGACGCGGCGCCGGGGAGCACGGCTCAGGCGAGCGTGCGGAGGCGCACCTTGCGCTTGCGAGGCCGGCGCGAGCCGGGCGGCGCGTCCCACTCGCCCTCGGGGGTGAGCAGGTCGGCGAGGAGGTCGTAGTCCGCCGCGTTGGTCACGAGCGCGCGGCGGATCTCGCCGGGGCGGGCGACGCCGTTCTGGAGGATGACCTTTCCGTCGACCTCGGGCGCCTGCCCGAAGTAGCGCCCCTCGAGCAGGTACTCGCTCTCCTCGCTCGGCCCGGTGACGAGCACCTCGATCTCGGTGCCGATGCGGGCGCGGAGCTTCTCGCGCGAGATCTTCCGCTGGATGGACATGAGCTGCCGCTGCCGCTTGCGCGCGACCGCCGCGGGGACCTCGTCGCCCATCTCGTAGGCGCGCGTGCCCTCCTCGGGCGAATAGGTGAAGACGCCGAGGTGGTCGAATTCGGCCCAGCGCACGAAGTCGACGAGCTCCTCGAAGTCGGCCTCGGTCTCGCCGGGGTGCCCCACGAGGAAGGTCGTGCGGAAGACGAGGTGCGGGATCCGCTCGCGGAGCGCGTCGACGAGCTTGCGGAGGCGCGCGCCGCCGTGGCCGCGGCGCATGCGGCGGAGCATCGCGTCGCTCGCGTGCTGGAGCGGCATGTCCACGTAGGGGAGGATCTTCTCGTGCTCCGCCATGAGCGCGACGAGGCGGTCGTCGAGCGACTCGGGGTAGAGGTAGTGGAGGCGGATCCAGCGGATGCCGGGCACGTCGCCGAGGGCCTCGACGAGCTCGGCGAGCTTCGGGCGATCGTCGAGGTCGCGGCCGTAGGCGATGGTGTCCTGGCTGACGAGGTTGAGCTCGACCACGCCCTGCTCGGCGAGGCGCTGCGCCTCCTCGACCACGTCGGCGATGGCGCGCGAGCGCTGCTTGCCGCGGATGCCGGGGATCGCGCAGAAGGAGCAGCTCCGGTTGCAGCCCTCGGCGATCTTCACGTAAGCGCTCGGGCCGCTCATGGAGAGGCGGCGCGGATCGCTCGCGCGGAGCGTCCACTTGGCCGGGTTGCCCACGAGCATGCGCCCGGCCTCGCGGCGGAGGACGGCGCCGAGCTCGAGCATGTCGCTCGAGCCGAGGAAGTGATCGACCTCGGGGAGCTGCTCCGCGAGCTCCTCCGGGTAGCGCTGCGAGAGGCAGCCGGCGACGACGAGGCGTTCGCAGCGGCCCTGGTCCTTGAGCTGCGCCATCTCGAGGATCGTGTCGATCGACTCCTTCTTGGCCGGCCCGATGAAGCCGCAGGTGTTGACGACGATGATCTCGGCCTCCTCGGGGGAGGTGACGACGCGATAGCCCTCGGCGTCGCTCACGCCGAGCATGACCTCGGTGTCGACGCGGTTCTTCGCGCAGCCGAGCGATACGAAGTGGATGGTTTGTTCTCGTGCGTCGCGCAAAGAAAGGCCCTCGAGCGGGCCTTTATGGGGCGCAAACGCCTCACTCGCCAGTGAACCGCGTCAGTATCGCTGGAAGCCGAAGGTGAACATCAGCGTGTGCTCCGGTTTCCCGTCGATGAAGGGTGCGTGGTAGTGCGCCGCGATGGGGAAGCCCATGCGCCCGCGCGCCGTCCGGAATCCGGGGACGATGGCCAGGCGGCCGTGGACGGTGCCCCGCGTATCCCGCCGGATGCGGCAGACCTGGTCCCCGTCCTCACAGAGACCGAAGTCGCCGTAGTCCACGCCGCCGCCGCCGCCGAGCTGGATGAAGCTGCCGAGCGTGAAGTCGAGGAGGCCGATGCCGTTGAAATAGGCCCACTTGTCCTCGAGGTCGGGCGCGGCGCGATCGGTGAAGCCGCCCATCGTCACGCCCGTGATCGCCACGAGCGCGATGGCGTCGTGGAACTGGATGCCGAAGTTCGGATAGGCCGCGAGCCCGAGGCCGAAGTCCTCTTGGGGCCAGAAGCCTGCGCCCACCTCCGCGCCGAAACGGAAGCGTGGCCCACGGTAGTAGTCCCCATCATGCGCGTCCGCGGAAGAGGGCGCGACGGCGACGAGCATCGAGACGAGGAGTGCGGAGCTGAGAATCGTCTTCATCAGCTCGTGTTACGCACACTGCCACACATTTTCGCCCATCTCAGGCGTGCGATCCGTCGCGGTGTTGCGCCCGTCGCGCGGCGGGGAAGCCCTGTTTCAGTCGGATGAGCCCGAAGACCAGGACGCCCACGAGCACCGCCAGCAGGAAGGGCGGCAGCTCGAGGACCAGCATGGCCGGCACGAGCACCAGGGTGAGCGCGACCACCGGTGCGATCACCACGATGGCGAGGAACGCGGCGAGCATGCGTAAGCCGTATTGGAGACCCGACTCTTCTTCGCGCTTGGTGATGAACGTGGTGTCGTACATATCGCCCCCTCGCCAGGAATTGTGGGGGCGATTCGCCGCGGGTCGTCCCCCGCCTGGGGGGCGAAATGGGGCGGGGTGGGTAGATCCGCGCCACATGTTCGGGTAGACCATACACGATGTATGGTCGGGCCATGAACGAACGATCGACGGGGGCGTGGGACTTCGAGTTCGCGGATCGCTACGTGAACCGCGAGCAGGCGCGGCATCGCTACGGGCCTTTGGCGGACGAATACGCGCGCTACCAGCTCCGCGGCGATCCGCTCGCCGATGCGCTCGTCGAGGCCTTCGCCGCGCGCGGCCCGAGCGAGCGCGCGCGCTTCGAGGAGTGGCTCGAGACCGATCGCGTGCCCGAGGGATCGAGCGAGGCGCTCGCGGCCTTCGCCGAGTCGCTGCGCACGCCGCCTTCGTGGGCCGACTTCCAGCGGATGAAGCTCGGCGCGCGCACCTACCAGCGCGTGGGCCCCTCGGGGATGCTCATCCTCAGCGCGTGGTCGCTCATCAACGGCTACCACTCGGCGCCGGCGGTCAAGCCGCTCACCTTCACCGGCCGCCTCGACTACGGCGCCTACCGCCGTCTCGCCGAGACGGGGCGCTTCGTCGCCGAGGTCGCGCAGATCGACGGGATGCGCCGCTTCGGCGAGGGCTTCAAGACCACGGTGCGCGTGCGCGTCCTCCACGCGCAGGTGCGGCGCATGCTCCAGCTCTCGCCCACGTGGGACACCAAGGCCTGGGGCACGCCGATCAACCAGGCCGACATGGCGGCGACGGTGATCGAGTTCTCGCTCCTCCTCCTCGCCGGCGCGCGCGAGATGGGCTTCCACTTCGAGCCCGAGGAGTCGGAGGCCGTCGTGCATCTCTGGCGATACGTCGGCCTCGTCTCCGGCGTCGATCCCAAGCTGCTCGAGGAATTCGAGACGGAGGAGCGCGGCGCGCGCTTCGCCCGCCTCGTGCACCTGATCCAGCCCGGCCCCGACCAGGACAGCCTCGACCTCGCGCACGCCCTCCGGCGCGTGCCCGGCGAGGCCGCGATGCGCCTCGGCCGCGGCGGCCGCCTCGACCTGCTCCGCGCGCGTTTCCTCGAGCGCTACCACGACGGGCTCGCCTGGGCGTTCAACGGCGAGGCGATCTGCTCGAACCTCGAGATCCCTCACGCCTCCTGGCGCGCCGCCATCTACCCCACGCGCGCGATCGTCGGCGCGCTCGAGGGCGTGCGGCGCGCGCTGCCCTTCGGCACCGAGCTCATGGCCAAGCTCGGCAACGCCGCGATCCGCAAGCGCGTCCGCGAGATGCTCGAGGGCCAGGAGCCCGACTTCGAGGCCAAGCGAGAGAAGCGCGAGGGGCGGGCCGCCTGAGCGGCCTCACTCCACCGTGCGCAGCTTGAGCTCGAGGAGCTGCTCGGGGGCCACGCGCGTGGGCGCGCCCGTGAGCAGGTCGTTGGCCCGCTGCGTCTTCGGGAAGGCGATGACGTCGCGGATCGACTCGGTCTCGCAGGCGAGCATCGCCACGCGGTCCATGCCGAACGCGATGCCGCCGTGGGGCGGAGCGCCGTACTTGAGCGCGTCGAGGAGGAAGCCGAACTTCTCCCGGGCCTCGGCCTCGGAGAGGCCGATCACCTCGAAGACCTTGGCCTGCACGTCCGGGTCGTGGAGGCGGATCGAGCCGCCCGCGATCTCGAAGCCGTTGAGGACGAGGTCGTAGCGGTAGCAGAGGACCTTGCCCGGATCCTTGTCGAGGAGCTCGATGCACTCGTCGTGCGGGCGCGTGAAGACGTGGTGCGCCGCGGCCCAGCCACCCTTTTCGTCGCGCTCGAAGAGGGGCGGGTTCACGACCCAGAGGAAGTTCCAGTCGCCGCCGGAGCCCGTCTCCGGGATGAGGCCGAACTTCTTCGCGAGGTGGACGCGAAGGTTGGCCATGACGGTCTGCACCTTCGCCTCGGGGCCGAACTGGAAGAAGATCATGTCGCCGTCCTCGGCGCCCACGGCCTCGTTCACGGCGAGGCGGAAGGCGTCGGTGACGGTCTTGGCGAGCGGGCTCTGCACCCACTGCCCGCCCTCGTCGACCTTGGCGCGGGCGAGGCCCTTGGCGCCCATCGACATGACCCACTTCTCGAGGTCCTGGAGCTCCTTGCGGCTGAAGGTGTGCTCCTTGGGCACGCGGAGGGCCTTGACGATGTTCTTGGGCAGGTCGAGGCGATCCTCGCCGCTCTTGAAGCGCGCCGCGATGGGCTCGAGCATCGCGATGCCGCCGCCGTCGTGCTCGACCGTGAGCGCCGTGATGTCGGTGTGCGGCAGGCCGAAGCGGAGGTCGGGCTTGTCGTTGCCGTACTTCGCCATGCTCTCGGCGAAGTCGAGGCGCGGGAAGGTGCCGTCGGGGTAGCGCTCGCGGAGGTCGACGCCGAGCGCGTCCCGGAAGAGCTTGAAGACCAGGCCCTCGACCGTGCGGAAGAGGTCGTCCTGGTTGATGAACGACATCTCGATGTCGATCTGGGTGAACTCGGGCTGGCGATCGATGCGGAGGTCCTCGTCGCGGAAGCAGCGCACGATCTGGTAGTAGCGATC
Organism: Myxococcales bacterium; assembly: GCA_012744445.1. GTDB lineage: Bacteria > Myxococcota_A > Polyangia > Polyangiales > Houyiibacteriaceae > JAAYBZ01. The sequence continues at coordinate 26,622 of JAAYBZ010000074.1, forward strand.
GAAGCCCGCGATCATGAGCATCTGCTTGTAGAGCTGCGGGCTCTCGGCGAGGGCGTAGAAGTGGCCCGAGTAGAGGCGCGAGGGGACGAGGAAGTTCCGCGCGCCGCCGGGCGTGTACTTCACCATGAAGGGCGTCTCGACCTCGACGAAGCCGTTGCCCGAGAGGTACTCGCGCGTGGCGCGGTTGAGCTCGCTGCGGATGAGGAGGTTGCGCTGGAGCTTGGGGCGGCGGAGGTCGAGATAGCGGAACTCGAGGCGCTTGTCTTCGTGCGTCTCGACGTCGTCCTCGATGGCGAAGGGCGGGGTCTCGGACTTGTTGAAGACGCAGGCCTCGAGCGCCTCGACCTCGATGTCGCCGGTCGCCACCTTGGGGTTGCGCATGGCGCCGCGATCGAGGACGCGCCCGCGGACGCCGATCACCCACTCGGGGCGGACACGCTCGGCGAGCGCGAAGGCCTCGGGGCTGGAGTCGGGCTTGAAGACGACCTGGGTGACGCCACCGCGGTCACGGAGGTCGATGAAGATGCAGCCGCCGTGATCGCGACGGACCTGGACCCAGCCGAAGAGGACGACCTCCTGGCCAAGATGCTCGAGTCGTAGTTCGCCGCAGTTGTGCGTGCGCTTGAGCTCGTCGATGAATCGCGCCACCTGTCCGGACTCCGGTTAATGCCGACGGAGACCGGAAGGTAGCGGGGTTGGTCCTTCGGTCAATAGGGCATCGCGGGCGTGTTTCGGGCTAGGGTGTTCCCGAGGCCTGGACGAGGACGGCGGAGATGAGCGGAGCAGCGGGTTTGCGGGTGGTCGTGATCGGGGGCGTCGCGGCGGGGATGAGCGCGGCGAGCCAGGCCAAACGGCGGATGCCGGAGGCCGAGGTGATCGTCCTCGAGCGCGGCCCCTTCATCTCCTACGGCGCGTGCGGGATGCCCTACAACCTCGCGGATCCCACGCGCGACATGGAGGACCTCGTCGTGCTCTCGCCCGAGCACGCGCGGACGAAGCGCGGCATCGACGTGCGTCTCCGCCACGAGGTGCGCTCCATCGACGTCGCGGAGAAGACCGTCCGCGTCCGGGATCTCGACGCGGGCCGCGAGGAGACGCTCGCCTGGGATCGGCTCGTCATCGCGACGGGCGCGAGGCCGGTGGTGCCGCCCATCCCGGGGCGCGACCTGCCCGGCGTCTTCCTCCTCCGCGAGCTCACGCACGGCGTCGCGATCGACCGCTTCGTCGCCGAGCGGTCGCCCAAGAAGGCCGTCCTCGTCGGCGGCGGCTACATCGGCCTCGAGATGGCCGAGGGGCTCCGCGAGCGGGGCCTCGAGGTGCACGTCGTGGAGATGCGCGATCGGGTGGCCGCGGGGTTCGCGGCCGAGCCCGCCGCCATCGCGGAGAAGGCGCTCGCGCGGCACGGCGTGACGCTCTCGCTCGGGACGCGCGTCGAGTCGATCGAGCCCTCGAACGGCGGTCTCCGCGTGCGCACCGACCACGGCGCCTTCGACGCCGATCTCGTCCTCCTCTCGGTGGGCATCCGGCCGAACCGCGAGCTCGCCGAGGCCGCGGGCATCGCCCTCGGCGAGACGGGCGCCATCGCCGTCGACGACGCGCAGCGCACCAACGTCGAGCACGTCTTCGCCGCGGGCGATTGCGCCGAGGCGCGCCATCGTGTGACGGGCAAGCCCGCCTACGTGCCCCTCGGCCCCACGGCCAACAAGCAGGGCAAGATCGCGGGGGCCAACGCGGTGGGGGCCGACGAGCGCTTCGCGGGCATCGTCGGCACCGCCGCGTTCAAGGTCTTCGACGTGGAGCTCGCGCGCACGGGCCTCACGCTCGAAGAGGCCGAGCGCGCGGGCTTTTCGGCCTTCGAGTCGGGCTCCGAGCACGGCACGCGCGGCCACGGCTACCCCGGCGGCGGCCGGCTGCACACCACCCTCGTGGTGGAGCACCGCACGGGGCGCCTCCTCGGCGCGCAGCTCGCGGGCGACGAGGGCGCGGCCGCGCGCGTGAACGTCTACGCCGCCGCGCTCGCCGCGGGCGCCACCGTCCACGACATCGAGGGCTACGACCTCGCCTACGCGCCGCCCTTCGCGCCCGTCTACGATCCGATCCTCATCGCCGCGACCGTGGCGCGCAAAGCGCTCGACGGCCGAGGCTGAGCCCGCGCGCGTTCACGAGACCTCGGCGCGCGCCAAGACGCTTTCAGCCCGCCGCGCGGAGGAGCGTGGCGCTCGCGGGGAGCTCGAGGTCGGCTTCGGCGAGGCGCGCCTCGGCCCACTCGAGCGCGGCGCGCATGTCGGGGACGTAGGCCTGCGGCGTGGGCGAGGAGAAGAGCCAGGTGAGCGCCGTGAGCGCGCCGCGGACCGGGGCGCTCGCGACGATGTTCGCGCTGCCGAGGTTCCAGATGCGCTGATCGTCGGCGAGCGTCTTCCACCAGCTCGCGATGCGCTGGCGCGCGGTGGCGTCGGGAAGCTTCACGATGCCACGGACGTCGGTGATGACGACGTACTTCTTCCGACGCGCGAAGATTCGTCGGAAGGCCTCGGTCATCGCGTCGAGATCCTCGGAGACGACCTCCTCCCCCACGGTGATCACGACGAGCGGAAAATGTTCGATGGAAACCGACGTCCCCCTCGGCATGTGGCGAGCCTAACGCGGAGGGCGACGGCTTGGGAAGTGGCTCGTGCGCTCAGCCGACGCGGAGGGCGCTCGCCGAAGCGGGCGGCTCGATGCCGGCCTGCCGGAGCATCTTCTCGGCCCAGGTCACGGCCTCGTCGGCGTTCGAGACGAAGACCTGCGGCGTGGGCGAGGTGAAGAGCCAGGAGAGCGCCGTGAGCGCGCCGCGGATGGGCGCGCTCGCCACGATCACGGCCGTGCCGAGGTTCCAGCGCGCCTGATCGTCGGCCATCGACTTCCACCACTCGACCACGGCCTTCCGCATCTTGGCGTCGGGCAGATAGGAGTTGGGCGAGGTCTTCACGATGAGCACGTACTTCTGACGGCGCGCGAAGATCGGCTGCATCTCGGCCTGGAACGCGCGGAGGTCCTCCACTTCGTACTTGGAGCCGATCGTGAGGAAGAGGATCGGGTAGTGCCCGGTGTCGAGATCCATCGCGCGCGCCATGGAGGCCGAGGATATCGCGCTCGGAGGGCTCGATCGATGTAGGGAATTCGTCCTTGCCTCCCGTCCGCGCCCCGGTTCATGCTAGGTAGAACACGTTCCATTTTTCTGGGCGTGGCCGGAGAGAGGTGTCGAGATGAAGCTTGGATTCGTCGTCGGTTATTCGGGTGCGAAGATGGGTGGCCCCATCGCACAGATGAAGGACGCCGACAAAGTCGGGTTCGACCACCACGGCCTGCCCATCGGCAAGGTCCAGGAAGCCGAGCGCATCGGCTACGACTCGGTGTGGACCGCCGAGGCCTGGGGCTCCGACGCCGTGACGCCGCTCGCCTGGCTCGGCGCGCACACCTCGAAGATCCGCCTCGGCACGGGCATCATGCAGATCCCCGGCCGCTCCCCGGCCAACACCGCCATGACGGCGATGACGCTCGACGCGCTCTCCGGCGGCCGCTTCATCCTCGGCCTCGGCACCTCGGGCCCGCAGGTCGTCGAGGGCTGGCACGGGCAGCCCTTCGACAAGCCGCTCACGTGGGTGCGCGAGTACGTGCAGATCGTCCGCAAGATCTTCGAGCGCAAGGAAGCGCTCGTGCACCACGGCGAGAAGTACCGCATCCCGTACGACGGCCCGGGCTCGACGGGGCAGGGCAAGCCGCTCAAGAGCATCCTCCACGGCAACCCCGACATCCCCATCTACGTGGGCGCGCTCGGCGAGAAGGCGCAGGAGCAGGCCGGTGAGCTCTGCGACGGCCTCCTGCTCACCACGTTCAACCCCGACAACCCCACGTTCGTCGAGGAGAACCTCCGGCGCGGCTTCGAGAAGAGCACGCGCCACAAGGGCTTCGACACCTTCGACATCGCCGTGACGGTAATGGTGGTGATCGACGACGACCTCGAGCGCGCGCGCATCCCGATGAAGCAGCAGCTCGGCTTCTACATCGGCGGCATGGGCTCGCGGCAGAAGAACTTCTACAAGGACTTCCTCAGCCGCTCGGGCTTCGAGGCGGAGTGCGAGAAGATCCAGAAGCTCTGGTTCGAGGGGGATCGTCAGGGCGCCATCATGGCGGTGACCGACGAGATGATCGACGCGGTCTACCTGGTGGGCAGCAAGGACCGGATCCGCGATCGGTTCCAGCGCTGGAAGGAGTCCAACATCGGGACCTTCATCGTCGGCTCGATGGACATGGACGTCATCCGGTTCATGGCCGAGATCAACTCCTGATCCCTCGCGACCGACGGCGTGGGCGAGGCGGGGCCGGACGGGACACGCCTCGCCGCGCTGGGTCGAACGGGAGCGAGCCTCGCGCCGCGAGGGCGCTCGCTTCCCGCCCGTCGATGCGTTTCCGTTTCGTCACGTGACGTGTGTACGCTCGGCGAGACATGCCTTACGAGAACATCGACTTCGACGCGCTCACGCTCACGCCGGGCGCGCATCCGCTCGAGACCAAGCGCGTCCCCTCTTCCCCGGGCGTCGTCCGGCTCGAGTTCCTGCCCGGGTTCGTCGATCCCCAGGTCTGCCTGAACGGCCACGTGATCTACGTGATCGACGGAGAGCTCACGCTGCACTTCGACGAGGCCACCGAGCGCGTCCGCGCCGGCCAGGCCTGCGTCATCGAGCCCGGCACGGGCCACCGCGCGGCCAACGAGAGCAACGCCCCCGTCACGCTCCTCGTCGTCCGCCGCACCTGATCGGTTCCGAGAAACCCGACGACTGCCGAACGGCGTGATCGCGTCCTCGGAGGAATCCCGGAGATAGCCGCACGGCGTGATCGCGTCCTCGGAGGAATCCCGGAGATAGCCGCACGGCGTGATCGCGTCCTCGGAGGAATCCCGGAGATAGCCGCACGGCGTGATCGCGTCTTCGGAGGAATCCCGGAGATAGCCGCACGGCGTGATCGCGTCTTCGGAGGAATCCCGGAGATAGCCGCACGGCGCGCGCGAGCCCGTGAAGGAATCTCGAAAATGCCGCACGGCGCGCTCGAGCCCGTGAAGGAAACCCGGACATTCCGCGCGACGATCCAACGCGCCGCTGAGACGCGAAGCGACACTCGCAAACGACACGACCCCCAATCCTCCCATCCCCCGGACCCGAGACGGATGACCGAGCCCGA
>JAAYBZ010000075.1 GCA_012744445.1 Myxococcales bacterium
CGGGACGCTGTGGAGCTGGGGGGCCAACTACTACTCGCAGCTCGGTCACGGCGATACGCTCGACCATCTCTCGCCTGAGCAGGTGGGGAGCGACGCGGACTGGTTCGCCGTGAGCGCGGGCATGGAGTACAGCCTCGCGCTCAAAGCGGACGGGACGCTGTGGAGCTGGGGTGACAACTACTACGGCCAGCTTGGTCTCGGGGATACGAGCCGTCGCGGGCAGCCCGTGCAGGTTGGAGCTGACGGCGACTGGACCGCCGTGAGCGCGGGCACCTACCACGGCCTCGCGCTCAAGGCGGACGGGACGCTGTGGAGCTGGGGCGAAAACAGCTACGGCCAGCTCGGTCTTGGCGACGTATCGCAGCGTGAGGCGCCGACGCGGGTGGGTGAGGCGACGGATGCATCCGCGCTGAGCGCGGGCTACGAGCACACCTTCGTGCTCGATGCCCACGGCGAGCTCTGGGGCTGGGGAAACAACGAATCCGAGCGGCTCGGCATCCGCTCCGGATGGATGACCGAACCACAGCTGGTGCCCGCCTGGTGATCGGAAGCGCCGTCACCGCGCCATGCGCGGGGGCGGCGTCCAACCGCCGAAGCTCCGCTCGAGCTCGAGCGCGACGGCGAGCGTGAGGTGGTCGTTCTCGTGGACGGCGGCCACCTGCACGCCGAGCGGCGCGCCGCTCTTGGCGAAGCCGAGCGGCACCTGCGTCACCGGGAGCTCCAGCACGTTGAGGATGGCCGTGTAGACCCACATGACGGGGAAGAGCAGCGGCTGGTAGTGGAGCGGCGCCGGCATCGCGTGCGAGGGGTAGAGCATCACGCCGCGCTCCCCGATCTCGCGGACGATGCGCTCGCGGAGCTCTTCGCCGAGCGCGACCATCTCGGCCTGGCGATCGGGCATCGCGTTGGTGATCGACTCGAGGCCGCCGAGGATGATCGCGGGCAGGGTGTGATCGCTCTGCCCCGCGAGCCAGCGCGCGATCTCGCGCCCGAACTGGAAGCCGCCGACCTTGCCCTGGGCGAGGAGCTCGGCGAACGAGCCGGCGCCGCGCGTCTGGAGCATCGACGACCAGATCTCGAGCGAGCGCTCGAGGCCGGGGATCTTCGCCTTCCGCACGCGCGCGCCGCGCGCCTCGAGCACCTTGGCCGCGCGCGACTGCGCCTTGCGAAGCTCCGGGTGCACGAAGGTGCGTCCGTCGTCCTCCACGACGAGGACCTCGAGCGAATCGATCGCGACGGAGCGGGGATCGCCGAGTGGCATCGCCCGCGTCGCGCCTTCGCACTTCCCGTCGGGGCCCTGCATGATCGAGACGAGGAGGTGGAGATCCTCGGCGCGGCGCGCGATGGGGCCCGTGCAGCAATAGCGGGCCGAGGGACCGTGCGCCTCGGGGTACTGCCCGGTGTTGGGGATCCGGCCGCCCGTGACCTTGACGCCGAAGACGCCGTTGAAGAACGCGGGCATGCGGATCGAGCCGCCGATGTCGGAGCCGAGGCCGAAGGGGCTCCCGCCCGCGCCCACGATCGCGCCCTCGCCCGAGGACGAGCCTCCGACGATGCGCCGCGGATCGTAGGGGTTGTTGGTGCGGCCGTAGACGCGGTTGTTGCCCTCCATCCACATGCAGAGCTCGGAGACGTTGGTCTTGCCGAGCGGGATCGCGCCGGCCTCGAGGAGGCGATCGACCGTGGTCGCGTTCTCCGTCGAGCGGAGCCCGATGCGCGCCACCACGCCGCTCGTCTGCGGCGTGCCCGCGAGCGCGAAGCTCTCCTTGATGGTGCAGGGCACGCCGTGGAGGGGCGGGAGATCCGCGCCGCGCTGGACGGCCGCGTCGGCCTCTTCGGCCATGCGCCGGGCCGAGTCCTCGAGGTCGTAGACCACGGCGTTGAGGACGGGGTTGACGTCGCGGATGAGGGCGAGATGCGCTTCGACGACCTCCTTGGAGGTGAGCTCGCGGTGGCGGATCGCCCGGGCGAGCTCGGTCGCCGAGGAGAGGAGGATTTTTTCCATGGTCCGGGGGAGGGCGGGGATTCGTTACCGCCCGGGCAGAGTATGCGCATTGGCGAGCGGGCGGCCATCGGGTATGAACGCCTCGACATGACGCTCGGATCCGCCGCCTCGGGACTCACCTTCCAGACTCCGCTCATCTTCGAACAGGGCGCTCCTGGTCGTTCGGGGGCTTCGCTCCCGCCGCTCGACGTGCCCGAGGTCGATCCCAAGGCCCATTTCGGCGATCTCGCGCGCGAGGCCTCGCCGGGCCTCCCCGAGGTCTCCGAGCCCGAGGCCGTGCGCCACTACGTGCGCCTGAGCCAGCAGAACTTCGCCATCGACACGGGCATGTATCCGCTCGGCTCGTGCACCATGAAGTACAACCCCAAGGTGAACGAGTGGGCGGCGCGGCTCTCGGGCTTCGCCAACCTCCACCCGCTCACGCCGGATGCGCTCGCGCAGGGAGCGCTCGAGCTCATGCACCGCCTCGAGCGCGGGCTCGCGGGCGTCTGCGGGATGGATCGCGTCACGCTCCATCCTTCGGCGGGCGCGCAGGGGGAGTACGTCGGCCTCATGATGATCCGCGCCTACCACCAGGCGCAGGGACGCAGCCCCAAGAAGGTGCTCATCCCCGACACGGCGCACGGGACCAACCCCGCGTCTTGTGCGCTCAACGGCTTCAAGGCGGTCCCGTTCCCCGTCGGTCGCGACGGCATCGTGCTCGCCTCCGAGCTCGCGCCCTTCGTCGACGACGACGTGGCGGCGATCATGCTCACCAACCCCAACACCGTCGGCCTCTTCGAGTCGAACATCGCCGAGCTCACGCAGATGGTCCACGAGAAGGGCGGCCTCGTGTACGGCGACGGCGCCAACCTCAACGCGCTGATGGGCAAGGCGCGCCCGGGCGATCTCGGCATCGACGTGATGCAGTTCAACCTGCACAAGACCTTCACCACGCCGCACGGCGGCGGCGGCCCCGGGTGCGGCCCGGTCGGTTACAAGTCGATCCTCGCGCCCTACGCGCCCGTGCCGCTCGTCGAGCGCGACGAGAACGGCACCTACTACCTCGACTACGACCGTCCCGAGAGCGTGGGCCGCGTGCGCGCCTTCCACGGCAACTTCGGCATGATGGTGCGCGCCTACGCCTACCTCCGCGAGATGGGGCCCGAGGGGCTCGAGCGCGCCACCGAGCTCGCCGTCCTCAACGCCAACTACCTCCGCGTCCGCCTCGGCGAGCTCTGGCACGTCGCCTACGACCGCCCGTGCATGCACGAGGTCGTCATCAGCGACAAGCACCTCAAGGACACGGGCGTGACCACGCTCGACATCGCCAAGCGCCTCATCGACTACGGCTTCCACCCGCCCACGGTCTACTTCCCGCTCGTGGTCAAGGGCGCGATGCTCATCGAGCCGACCGAGACCGAGACGCTCCAGACGCTCGATCGCTTCGTCGAGGTGATGGCCGAGATCGCCGCCGAGGCCGAGCGCGATCCCGAGATCGCCAAGGGCGCCCCGCACCTCACGCGCCTCCGCCGCCTCGACGAGGCGCGCGCGGCCCGCAAGCCGGTCCTCCGTTACACGGCCTGAGCCCACCATCGAGCCCGCGGGGCGATTCCGCCCGCGCGGGCTCCGGCCTTTCTGGCGAGGCTCAGACGTCGGGCGGGAGATCGATGGTGCGCGGCGGCTTGAAGCGCGAGCGGAGCTCGACGGGCTCCTGCGCCTTGCGCACGCGCATGTTGAGGAGCTCGACGAAGAGCGAGAAGGCCATCGCCGAGTAGATGTAGCCCTTGCCCACGTGCTGCCCCGTGCCCTCGACGACGAGCATCACGCCGATGAGGATGAGGAAGGCGAGCGCGAGGATCTTCAGCGTGGGGTGCCGCTCGATGTAGGCGCTGATCGTCCTCGCGGAGACGAGCATCACGCCCACGGCGATCACCATCGCGGCGACCATCACGGGGATGTGCCTGGCCATGCCCACGGCCGTGATCACGGAGTCGAGCGAGAAGACCACGTCGAGGAGCATCACCTGCACGAGCACCGAGGCGAAGCTGCTCGCGACGCGCTTGGGATCCGCGTGCTCGCTCGGCGCCTCGAGCTTGTCGTGGATCTCGAAGGTGGCCTTGCCCACGAGGAACGTGCCGCCCGCGATGAGGATGAGGTCGCGCCCGGAGACCTCGTGATCGAAGACCTCGAAGAGCGGCGCCGTGAGCCCCATCACCCACGAGATCGCGAAGAGCAGGCCGAGCCGCGAGAGGAGGGCGAGCGAGAGACCGATCGATCGCGCGCGCGGCTGCTGCGCTTCGGGGAGCTTCGACGTGAGGATGGAGAGGAAGACGATGTTGTCGATGCCGAGCACGATCTCCATCGCCGTCAGCGTGGCGAGGCCGATGTACGTATCCGGATCGGTGAGGATGGCGGCGTCGATCATGAGCGCTGGGATCATACGTGTGGGCGGGTGTCCGCCGCCAGCGTCGAGGGCGCGGGCCGCGTCGGGGTGGTATCTCTCGCGCCATGGCCCACCAATCGCTCCGCTACGTGATCTGTGACGTCTTCGCGCGTCGGCCGCTCGAGGGGAATCCGCTCGCCGTCTTCACCAACGCCACGGGGATCTCGGACGAGCTCATGCAGCGGCTCGCGCGCCAGCTGAACCTCTCCGAGACCACCTTCGTGCTCCCGGCCGAGACCAAGGGGAACCACGCCCGCGTCCGCATCTTCACGCCGCGCGGCGAGCTCCCCTTCGCGGGTCATCCGACGCTCGGGACGGCGGCGGTCATCGGGGGTGTGATGGAGGCCGTCGAGGTGCGGCTCGAGCTCGGCGTCGGCCTCGTGCGGGTCGGCCTCGACCGCGAGGGCGCGCGCGTGACGGGCGGGGCGTTCGCGACCGAACCGCCGGAGGTCCTCGACTTCGCGCACGAGGCGGCCCTCCTCGAGGCCCTCGGCGTCGCCGATGCGGCGGGGCCCGTCGGCGCCTACCGGAACGGCCCCACGCACGTCGTCGTGCCGGTGCCGTCGCGGGAGGTCGTGGCGAACCTCCGCCCAGATCTCCGAGCGGTCGAGGCGTTGGTGTCGGGATGTGTGAGCGTCGCGGCGCTCGACGACGAGGGCATCAAGACCCGCGTCTTCGCCCCGAGCGAGGGCATCGCGGAGGATCCCGCCACCGGCTCCGCAGCGGGGCCCGTGGCGCTCCACTTCCACCGCCTCGGGCGTCTCCCGCTCGATCGCGAGGTCCGCATCGAACAAGGGGCGGAGATCGGGCGGCCGTCGGAGATCTTCGCGCGGCTCGGCGCGGAGGACGGCGCGCTGGCCCGCGTCGAGGTCGCGGGGAACGTCCACGTCGTGGCGCGGGGCGAGTTCCGGATTCCGCGCACCTGATGCAGATCCTGCGCATCTCGCATTGCCGCGCCGCGCCACGAGGTGTAAGGAAACCGCGATTTGACCGCGTTCATCACGGCCACGCTTACGTCGATCTGGCTGCTCCTCGGTGACCCGATGGAGCCGGCCGCCTTCGACGCACGCGGCGAGGCCGCATGCTCCGCGGTCGACTGCGCCTCGGCCCATGGGGCGGCCGACGCGGTCGGGCACGACGCGCGCGCCCACGAGGTGCACGTCGGCCAGGAGCACAAGAAGGAAGACAAGGACGATCCCATGCGCGGGCTCGTGTCCGAGCTCGGCGCGGGGATCGATCACGCCGGCTGCCGGACCTCGCGAGGTCCCCCGCCGCGGTCCGTCTCCTTCCTCGTCGGTCGTGATCCCCGCGCCGCCAACGCGCCGAGAGGCCCCCCGGTCGGCTGATCGCGTGTCCCCACGGGGCGCGTGATCTCCCGGATCGTGCGGGCGAAGGGCCGATTTCGGTCCTTCGTCCAGGGTGCCAATTCGAACGCGAACGGTATTTCCTTATGAGTGGACGTTTCTTGGGCGATGCGAGCCGCGTCGTTCGTCGGCGAGATGTGATCGCCGGCTTCTTGGTCTTCTTGATCGCGCTCCCGCTCTGTCTCGGGATCGCGATGGCGAGCGGGTTCCCCCCCGTCGCCGGCATCATCACGGCGGTGGTCGGCGGGATGGTCGTGAGCTTCCTCGGCAGCGCGAGGCTCACCATCAAAGGGCCTGCAGCGGGCCTCATCGTGATCGTCCTGGGCGCCGTCAACGAGCTGGGCGAGGGTGATCCGGTCCTCGGATATCGGCGGGCGCTCGCCGTCGGCGTGGTCTCGGGTGCGGTCCAGATCGCGCTCGCCCTCGTCGGCGCGGCGTCCATCGGGGCCGCGATCTCGCCGTCGGTGGTCCACGGGATGCTCGCGGCCATCGGCGTGATCATCATGGGGCGCCAGATGCACTCGCTCTTCGGCGTGTCTCCGGAAGCGAAGGATCCCATCGGCCTCTTCGTGGAGCTCCCCCGCACCATCCTGGAGGAGAACCCGGAGATCGCCGTCATCGGGCTCCTCTCGCTCGCCGCGCTGGCGCTCTGGCCGCGTCTGCGCCTCAGGTGGGCAAAGGGCATCCCGGCGCCGCTCGTGGTGGTCCTGCTCGCCATTCCCCTCGGCCTGATCTTCGATCTCGACCACGAGCACAGCTATCGCTTCTTCGGTCACGTCTACGAGGTCGGACCGAAGTACCTCGTCGAGATCCCGGAGGGAGGTTTGCTCTCCGCCTTGGCCTTCCCCGACTTCTCCCGGATCGGCACCTGGACGTCGATCTCGTACGTCATCACGTTCTCGCTCGTGGGCTCCATCGAGTCGACCTTGAGCGTGCTCGCGGTCGACTCGCTCGATCCGGCGAAGCGGCCGTCGAACCTCGACCGTGACCTGCTCGCGGTCGGCGTCGGCAACGTGATCGCCTCGTCGATCGGCGGGCTCCCGATGATCTCCGAGATCGTGCGCAGCAAGGCGAACATCGACTCGGGCGCCGAGAGCGCTGGGGCCAATTTCTTCCACGGCCTCTTCCTCCTCTCGTGCTGCGCGTTCGTGCCCTTCCTCATCCACAAGATCCCGCTCGCGGCCCTCGCGGCGATGCTCGTCTACACGGGCTTCCGCCTCGCCTCGCCGCGCGAGTTCGTGCACGTCGGCAAGCTCGGCAAGGATCAGTTCGCCCTCTTCGCCACGACGCTCGTGGTCACGCTCCTCACCGATCTCCTCGTGGGCGTCGTCGCCGGTCTCGCGCTCGAGGTCGTGCTCCACCTCGTCCGCGGGGTCCCTCCGATGAGCCTCGTGAGAGGGGACGTCGCCGTCGAGAAGCGCGGCGAGGTCCTCCGCGTCGAGGTTCGGAGGAGCGCCATCTTCTCCGCGCTCCCCGCGCTCCGGCGCGCGATGACCTCGCTCCCGCGGGAGATCCGGCGCGTCGTCGTCGACCTCTCCGACGCCATCCTCGTCGACCACACCTTCCTCCACCGCGTGCACGCCATGAGTGAGGAATGGCCGCACGCGGAGCTCGAGCTCCGCGGGCTCGAAGCGCTCGAGCCCGTCTCCGATCACCCCCTCGCCACTCGCCGGAGGACCGGCACATGAGAATCGAATCGAAGCCCCGTCTCGGGCTGCGCGAGCCCGAGCCCCCAGAACGCGAGCTCGTCCGCGAAGGTCTCCGCCGCGCGAAGGCGCTCCTGCCGAGCCAGCCCAGGCTCGAGCGCTTCGTGCACCACAATCCGCTCCATGCCCTCGAGCACCTCTCCTTCGAGGAGGCCGTGCTCGAGGCGTCGCGCAGGCTCGGCGCCGAGCCCTATCCCTCCGAGGCCGCCTTCGAGCGCTTCATGCGGGAGGGCAGGCTCGAGGCGCGCGACGTCGAGGCCGTGCTCGACGCGTCCCTCGGCCCCGACGAGGCGCGCCCGCTGCCGGGAGGCGTCACGCGCAAGGCGTTGCGCCTGACTCGGCTCCTCTACCCGCACGAGCGCCCTGACGCGACGACGGTGCGCTTCTCGGTCGACGAGGGGCGCCTCTTCCGAAAGCTCGACCCCGCGGTCTCCGAGGGCGCGAAGGCGCGCTTCCTCGCCGGGCTCGAAGGCACGCCGCTCCCCCGCGTCCTCGCGGAGACCTTCGCGCGCCTCGAGGCTCACGCGGCGGAGATCCACGCCTCGGGCGGCGTCGACGATCCGGAGCGGCCGCGCGATCGGATCCTCGCGGAGTACGGGGAGGACGTCGATCGCGAGGTCCAGCCGATCCTCATCCGCCTCCTCGCGGTCGTGCTCGACGCGGGGCTCGCCGACGCGTCGCTCCCCGAGCGCAAGGGCGGGCTCCTCGCGACGTTCGCGGCGATGTACGCGCGCCGGCGGCCGGCTTCGCCCGTCATCGAGGGCGCGCTCGAACGACTCGTCACGCGGGGCGTGGACGATCCCGAAGCGATCGCGGTCGACGCGCTCTTCGCCCTGGAAGTGCCGAGGGAGGCGTGGCCGAGGATCGTGGAGAAGACGCTCTACGCGATCCGTGGCTGGGCCGGCATGGTCGCGCGCCTCGAGGCGCGTGAGGACGAGCGCGAGGGGACGGCGCCGAGCCTCGCCGAGCTCCTCGCCCTCTCGCTCCTCCTCGAAGCCGAGGCGGCGCTCCACGCGATGCGCACCAAGCGGAAGCGCGCGCCCGAGCCTAGCGCGGGGGGCCACGAAGCGCTCGCCTACGAGGCCTTCGTCCTCGCGCAGCACCTCGGCCTCGGGCCGCGCTCGCTCGAGGTGGCCGACGAGGTCCGCGCCTTCGTCGAGGAGGTCGCGGCGTTCTCGGACGTCGAGCGGCGGCGCCTGTGGTTCCTCGCTTACGAGCGGAGGCATGCGCGGGAGGTGCTCTCCGCCCTCGCGCGCGCCGAGCTCCGCCCCGTGGAGGCGCCCATCGCCCAGGCGATCTTCTGCATCGACGATCGCGAGGAGTCGATCCGGCGGCACCTCGAGGAGATCGAGCCGCGCATCGAGACCTTCGGTTATGCAGGCTTCTTCGGCGTGGCCATGTCGTACCGCGGGCTCTTCGACGACGTGGCGCGGCCGCTCTGCCCGCCGGGCGTGAACCCCACGCACGTCGTCTTCGAGGAGCGCGTCGAGCCGAGCGACGGAACGGGCCGGATCCGGGCGATCCTCGCGAAGCTCCGCGCGCGCCCCGGCGGCGTCGTGCGAGCCCTCCTCGGGCTCGTGATGCTCGTGCCGTTCGCGCTCCGCCTCCTCGCGCCCTCGCGCTTCGCGGCATGGCTCCGCCGCCTCGAGACGCCGCCGGTGAAGACGCGCGTGGTCTTCGAGCGTGGGCCCGAGGCGGAGCACGGCTTCGATCTCGACGAGATGGCGTCCATCGTCGCGGCGCTCCTCCACACCACGGGGATGGAGGGGCGGCTCGCGCCGCTCGTCTTCGTGATCGGACATGGCGCCAC
>JAAYBZ010000076.1 GCA_012744445.1 Myxococcales bacterium
AGGTGCGGGCGATCGTGCGCGACGACCGCGGCCGCCCGAACCTCACCGAGATCACCGTCTGGGTGAGCGGGGCGCCGCTCCCGCCCGCGCAGAACGTGGAGCACGAGAAGGTCACGCTGATCCCCGATCGCGATCGGTACGCGCCCGGCGAGAAGGCCAAGCTCCTCGTCCAAGCGCCGTTCTTCCCCGCCGAAGGGCTGCTCACGACGCGGCGCGGAGGCATCGTCTCCACCGAACGCTTCGCGCTCGAAGGGCCCACGACGACGCTCGAGATCCCCATCGAGGAGGGACACGTCCCGAACCTCGTGGTCCAGGTGGATCTCGTGGGCAGCGTGCCGCGCGTCGGAGACGACGGAAGGCCGCTGCCGGGCGACTTGCGACGCCCCGCCTACGCCGTGGGGACCCTCGACCTCCCGGTGCCGCCCGAGACGCGGAAGCTCACGGTCACGGCCTCGCCCGAGCGCCCGAAGCTCGCCCCCGGCGAGGAGTCGGCGCTCACCATCGAAGTGCGCGACGCCGACGGACGGCCCGTGCGCGGCGCCGAGGTGGCGGTGATCGTCGTCGACGAAGCCGTGCTCGCGCTCTCCAGCGCCGAGACGCCCGATCCGCTCGCGGTCTTCTACCCGCCGCGTCATGCCGGCACCTCGGATCACTACGGGCGCGCGATGGTGTTGCTCGCGCTCGAGCCGACGCTCGGCCGCCTCGAATCCAAGACCATGGGCAGCGGTCGGGGGGCCTCGCTCGGCGCGGCGCGCATGGAGATGGCCGCGGCGCCTCCTGCTCCGTCGCCCTCGCTCGTGGCCTCGCCCGCGGCGGCGCAAGCGGGCGCACCCATCGCCCTCCGGACCCACTTCGACGCGCTCGCCTTCTTCGAGCCGGAGGCCAAGACCGACGCCGCGGGCAAGGTGAAGGTGCGCGTGAAGGTGCCCGACAACCTCACGCGCTACCGCGTGATGGCGGTGGCGGTGGCCGGGGCGAAGCAGTTCGGCTCGGGCGAGTCGAGCCTCGTGGCGCGGCTCCCGCTGATGGTGCGGCCGTCGGCGCCGCGCTTCCTGAACTTCGGCGACGTCTTCGAGCTTCCGTTCGTGGTGCAGAACCAGACGGACGAGCCGCTCGAGGTGATGCTCGCGGCGCGCGCGTCCAATCTGAGCCTCACGGAGGGCGCGGGCCGCAGGTTGAAGGTGCCTGCGAACGATCGCGTGGAGGTGCGTCTCCCGGCCAAGGCCGAGAAGGCGGGCACGGCGCGCTTCCAGGTGGCGGTGTCGGCGGGGCGGTATTCGGACGCGGCGGAGGGCTCGCTCCCGGTGTACACGCCGGCGACGACGGAAGCGTTCGCGACGTACGGCGAGCTCGACGAGGGCGCGACGCTCCAGCCGGTGGCGATGCCGGGCGGGGTGATCACGGGCTTCGGCGGCCTCGAGGTGAGCACCTCCTCGACGCAGCTCCAGGCGCTGACGGACGCGGTGCTCTACCTCGCGGCGTATCCCTTCGAGTGCGCCGAGCAGGTCTCGTCGCGCGTGCTCGCGATCGCGGCGCTCCGCGACGTGCTCGAGGCGTTCGAGGCCGAGGGGATGCCCACGCGCGCAGAGCTCGAGAAGGCGGTGCGCCGCGATCTCGAGCGGCTCACACGACTGCAGAACACCGACGGCGGATTCTCCTTCTGGGAGCGCGGGCGCGAGAGCTGGCCGTGGGTGTCGATCCACGTCACGCACGCGCTCGTCCGCGCCAAGCAGAAGGGCTTCGCGGTGCCCGAGGACACGCTGCGGCGCGCGCTCTCCTACGTGGCCACCGTCGAGCGCCGCATCCCAGACTTCTATCCGCCGTCGGCGCGTGACGTGATCGAGGCCTACGCGCTCGCGGTGCGCGCAAAGGCGGGCGATCGCGACGTCGCGAAGGCCAAGGCGCTCCTCTCACGCGTGGGGACCCAGCGCGGCGGGACGGAGGCGCTCGGCTTCTTGCTCGGCGTGCTCTCGGGCGAAAAGCGTGAGGCCGACGCCATCCTCCGCACGCTCCAGAACCGTCTCGACGAGACCGCGGCGGCGGCGACCTTCGCCACGTCGTACGAGGACGGCGCGCACCTCATCCTGGCCTCGAGCCGCCGCGCGGACGCGGTCGTGCTCGAATCGCTCATCGCCGCGGCGCCCAAGAGCGACCTCGTCGCGAAGCTCGTGCGCGGGCTCCTTGCGCACCGCGTGAAGGGGCGCTGGGGCAATACGCAGGAGAACACCTTCGTGCTCCTCGCGCTCGACGCGTACTTCCAGGCCTTCGAGAAGGTGACGCCGAATTTCGTCGCGAACATCTGGCTCGGCGAGGGCCTCGCGAGCGAGCGTGTCTTCCGCGGCCGCGAGACGACGACGGAGCTCCTCGAGGTGCCGATGCGCTGGGTCGCGGAGCACCCATCGGACGTGACGATCGCGAAGACGGGCCCGGGCCGGCTCTACTATCGCATCGGCATGCGCTACGCGCCGGCGAGCCTCCGGCTCGAGGCGGCCGATCACGGCTTCGCGGTCGAGCGCACCTACGAGGCCGTGGACGATCCTTCGGACGTCGTCCGAGAGAAGGACGGCACGTGGACGGTGCGCGCGGGCGCGCGGGTGCGCGTGCGCGTGACCATGGTGGCCGAGAGCCGACGCACGCACGTCGCGCTCGTCGATCCCCTCCCCGCGGGCTTCGAGGCGCTCAACCCGTCCCTCGCGGTCACCGGCGCGATCCCGAGCGATCCCAAGGCCAAGCCGAACGCCACGCCGTGGTGGTTCTGGCTCCGGCCGTGGTTCGAGCACCAGAACCTCCGCGACGAACGCGCCGAGGCGTTCACGACGTATCTCTACGCGGGCGTGCACGAGTACACCTACGTGGCGCGCGCGACCACGCCCGGCACCTTCGTGGTGCCGCCGGCCAAGGCCGAGGAGATGTACGCGCCGGAGACCTTCGGCCGCTCGGCGTCGGACCGCGTGGTCGTTAGGGCCGCGCCCTGAGGCGGGGCGCGGCGCGTCACCATGGAGGGTGTGCGACCTCGTCGCCTCCTCGGCGGCGACGTCGCCGCGCAGGCGGGGCGGCGCGCGTTTTCCGTGCCGGAACCGCGGGCAGATCGCGGTTTGCACCTTGACCCATGGCCGCATGAGACCATGCTCGGACGCGAGTCCATGGAGAGCGCGCCCTTCGATGCCGCCGAGAAGCTGCTCGAGATCGAGCTGCGCCGAGGTAGCCCCTCGTTGCGTCGGCTCGGCCTCGACGCGTGGAAGGACGTCGTCGGCGCGGCGTACGGGACCATCCTCGAGACGCGCGAAGGGCGCGCGGCCGTCGCGCACGTGCTCGCCGAATCGAGCCTCTTCGTGCGCGATCGCTCGATGAGCCTGCTCACCTGCGGCCGCACCGACCTCGGGCGCGCCTTCGAGGCCCTCGTGGCCAGGATCGGCCACGACGCCATCGAGGGCGTGCGCCTCTCGCGCGAGCGAGACCGGTTCCCCGACGCGGTGCGCTCCTCCTTCGACGACGACGTGGCGGTGCTCTCGCGCGTCGTCGACGGCGATCGCCTCGCGTCGACCCTGGAAGACGCCGAGCTCCACAGCTTCGAGTTCGGCAGCCTCCGCGCCTCGCTCGACTTCCGTGTCTTCTGCCGGGGCCTCTCGCCCGAGGTGCGGCGCGTCTTCGTCGACGCGCCGGTCGACGCGCCGCCGCTCTTCCATCGCCTGAAGCGCGCGTTCCGTGCGGAGGTCGTCCAGCTCCACCAGTTCGAGCCGACGGGGTTCTCGATGAACCTCCTCGACGAAGACGTGGCCGCGTGCGTGCACGTCTCGCCCGAAGAAGCCGCCGACGTCGCGAGCTTCGAGACCTCTTCGCGGAGCCCCGTGCATCGGCTCGCGCTCCTCGGTGAAGCCGAGCGCATCTTCGCGCCGGCGAGGATCGCGGTCACGCTCGACGGCCGACGCCTCGTCTCCGCCGCCGAGGCGCGTGAGCGCCTCTCGCACGAACTCACCCGGAGAGGCGATGCGCGCGTCTTGTGATTTCTTGGTCATCGGCAGCGGGATCGCGGGCCTCAGCGTGGCGCTCGAGCTCGCGGATCACGGCAAGGTCGTCATCCTCACCAAGCGTTCGAGGGACGACTCGGCCTCGAGCTGGGCCCAAGGCGGCATCGCCGCGGTCCTCGATCCCGAAGACTCCTTCGACGCGCACGTCGCCGACACGCTCACCACGGGTGGCGGCCTCTCGCGGAGGGACGTCGTCGAGATGGTCGTCCACGACGGCCCCGAGCGCGTGAAGAAGCTCGTGGAGATCGGCGCGCAGTTCTCGACGAACGGCGACGGCGACGGGCTCGACCTCACCCGCGAGGGCGGCCACTCCGCGCGCCGCGTCGTGCACGCGGGCGACATGACCGGGCGCGAGATCCAGCGCGCGCTCCTCGCCGCGACCGCCGCGCACCACAACATCGAGATCGTCGAGGACGCGATGGTCATCGACCTCATCGAGGCGAGCCGCCTCGGCGCGCGACGTGGCGTGGTGGGCGCCTACGTCCTCCACGAGTCCACGGGCAAGGTCTGGGTATATCGCGCGCGCGCGACGATCCTCGCCACGGGCGGCGCCGGCAAGGTCTACGTCTACACGACCAACCCCGACGTCGCGACGGGCGACGGCGTCGCGATGGCCTACCGCGCCGGGGCGCGCATCGCGAACATGGAGTTCTTCCAGTTCCACCCGACCTGCCTCTATCACCCGGCGGCCAAGAGCTTCCTCATCAGCGAGGCGCTCCGCGGCGAGGGCGGCGTGCTCCGGCTCCCCGACGGACGCGACTTCATGCGCGATCACCACCCGATGGGGAGCCTCGCCCCGCGCGACGTCGTGGCGCGCGCCATCGACTACGAGATGAAGCGCGCGGGCCTCGACTACGTGCTGCTCGACATGAGCGCGCGCGACCCGGCCTACCTCGTCGAGCGCTTCCCGAACATCCACCAGGCCTGCCTGAAGTTCGGCATCGACATGACCAAGGAGCCCATCCCCGTGGTCCCGGCCGCGCACTACATGTGCGGCGGCGTCGTCGTCGACAAGCACGGCCGCACGTCCATCCCGGGGCTCTGGGCGATCGGCGAGGTGAGCTGCACGGGCCTCCATGGCGCGAACCGCCTCGCGAGCAACTCGCTCCTCGAGGGCCTCGTCTACGCCCACCGCGCCGCCCGCTCGGTCCTCGCCAAGCTCCCCGAGACGGGGCTCATGGAGGTCCCCGACTGGGACGTCGGCGAGGCCGTGGAGAGCGACGAGGCGGTCGTGGTGGCCCAGAACTGGGACGAGCTCCGGCGCGCGATGTGGAGCTACGTAGGCATCGTCCGCACCGACAAGCGGCTCGTCCGGGCCGCCCGCCGGATCGCGATCCTCAAAGAGGAGATCCGTGAATATTACTGGCGGCACCTCGTCACCCGTGACCTGCTCGAGCTCCGGAACATCGCCGACGTCGCGGGTTTGATCGTCTCCTGCGCCCTCGCGCGGCGCGAGAGCCGGGGGCTGCACTACAACCTCGATTGTCCGGAGCCGGACGAGCGCTACGTCGGCGACACCGAGATCGGTTGGGGGATCCCCGCACATCTGGTGCGCGCCGCAGGACACGATTGACGCCGCTTGCCGGCCCGACTATCACGGCAATCGGTGCTCTTTTGAGAAGCACTGGAGGATTCATGGCCGGCCATCTGTTCACCTCGGAGTCCGTCACCGAGGGCCACCCCGACAAGATCTGCGACAAGGTGAGCGACTCCATCCTGGATGCGTTGCTCGCCAAGGATCCGACGGCGCGCGTGGCCTGTGAGACCTTGGTCAAGACGGGCTTCGCCGTGGTGGCCGGCGAGGTGACGAGCAGCGCCGTCATCGACGTGCCGAGCATCGTCCGCAAGACGATCCGCGACATCGGCTACACCGACGCGAGCTACGGCATCGACGGCGAGCACTGCGGCATCCTCGTCGCGCTCGAGCAGCAGAGCCCCGACATCGCGCAGGGCGTCGACGAGGGCCGCGGCGAGTACAAGGAGCAGGGCGCCGGCGACCAGGGCCTGATGTTCGGCTTCGCCGTCGACGAGACCGCGGAGCTCATGCCCTTCCCGATCTCGCTCGCGCATCGCCTCGCCGAGCGCCTCGCGCAGGTCCGCAAGGAGCGCGTCGTGCCCTTCTTCCGCCCCGACGGGAAGACCCAGGTCACCGTCGAGTACGACGACGGGGTCGCCAAGCGCATCGACGCGGTCGTCGTCTCGACCCAGCACGATCCCGACGTCTCCAACGAGTCGATCCGCGAGGCCGTGATGGAGGAGGTCATCCTCCACACCATCCCCAAGCACCTCATCGACAAGGACACGAAGTTCTGGATCAACCCCACCGGTCGCTTCGTGATCGGCGGCCCGCACGGTGACTGCGGCCTCACGGGCCGGAAGATCATCGTCGACACCTACGGCGGCATGGGCCGGCACGGCGGCGGCGCGTTCAGCGGCAAGGATCCCACCAAGGTCGACCGGAGCGCCGCGTACTTCGCGCGCTACGTGGCGAAGAACATCGTGGCGTCGGGCGTCGCGCGTCGCTGCGAGGTGCAGGTGGCCTACGCGATCGGCGTCGCGCAGCCGATGGGCGTCTACGTCACGACCTTCGGCACGGGCCGGGTCGACGACGAGAAGATCGCCGCGGCCGTGAAGGAGGTCTTCGACTTCCGCCCGCGCGCGATCATCGAGACCCTCGATCTCCTTCGCCCGATCTACACCGACACGGCGGCCTACGGGCACTTCGGTCGCGACATCTTCAGCTGGGAGAAGACGGATCGCGCCGACGAGCTCGCCTCGCGGCTCCTGGGCTGATCGACACGCCATGCGCGCGCCGCGACCGACTCGACTTCAGGGTTGGGGGCGTCAGTCCCGCCTTGGCATCGAGCGGCGCGGCGAGGATCTCGAGCGGCTCGGCGCGGTCGCGCGCCTCAGCCGCGGCCTCGGGCGGAGCTACGGCGACTCGAGCCTGCCGGCCGCGGACGGCGAGATCGTCCTCAACACCACGCTCGCGGATCGCATCCTCGCCTTCGACGAAGCCACGGGCCTCGTCCGCGCGGAAGCCGGGCTGAGCCTCGTCGATCTCCACCGGATCACGCTGCCCAAGCTCATGTTCTCGCCGGTGACGCCGGGGACCCAGTTCGTCACGCTCGGCGGGATGGTCGCGGCCGACGTGCACGGCAAGAACCAGCACACGGCCGGGAATTTCGGCGATCACGTCACGAAGCTCCGCGTCCGCGTGGCCGACGGCCGCGTGATCGAGTGCTCGCCCGACGAGCACCCCGATCTCTTCTCCGCCACGATCGGTGGGATGGGGCTCACGGGGCACATCCTCGAGGTGGAGTTCCGGCTCGAGCGCATCCCCTCCGCGGCCATCGTGCAGGAGTCGGTGCGGATCGCGAACGTCGACGAGTTCCAGGAGGAGCTCGAGGCGAGCGCCAAGGAGTGGCCGTTCTCGATGGGCTGGATCGACGCCATCACCGGCGGGGC
The DNA here is from genome assembly GCA_012744445.1 of Myxococcales bacterium. Lineage (GTDB taxonomy): Bacteria > Myxococcota_A > Polyangia > Polyangiales > Houyiibacteriaceae > JAAYBZ01. The sequence goes on from JAAYBZ010000076.1 coordinate 7,497, forward strand.
GAGCCTCGGGCGCGGGGTCCTCTACCGTGGCCGCTGGGCGACGCCCGAGGAGGTCGCGGGTTCTCCGCCTCGGCCGCGCCGCGCCGCGCAGCTCCCCGTGGACTTCCCGAGCTGGGTGCTGAACCCGGCCTCGATCCGCGCCTTCAACGCGCTCAAATACCATTCGCACGTCCCGCGCGTGCAGCGCCGCGTCGTGGGCATCGAGGAATTGTTCTACCCCCTCGACGCGATCCACGACTGGCACCGGATGTACGGCGCGCGCGGCTTCACGCAGTATCAATGCGTGCTCCCGCGACGCGCCGGGAAGGGAAGCGCGCGGCGCGTGCTCACCCTCCTCTCCAACCTCGGCGCGGCCTCGTTCCTCTGCGTCATCAAGGATTTCGGCCGGGAGGGTAGGGGGATCCTCTCCTTCCCGACGCCGGGCATCACCCTCGCCATCGACATCCCCATCCGCCCGGACACCCCCGACGTCGTGCGCGCGCTCAACGCGCTGGTGCTCGAGCTCGGCGGCCGCGTCTATCTCGCGAAGGACAGCTTCACCACGGCCGACGAGCTCGCACGGATGGATCCACGCGTGGAGGAGTTCCAGAGGGTGCGCGAGGTCTGGGATCCCGAGCGCCGTTTCCGCAGCGCGCAGAGCGTCCGGCTCCTGGGAGATTCACCATGAACGAGAAGGTGATCGTCTTCGGCGCCACGCGCGGCATGGGGAGGGCGCTCGCCCGCGCCTACGCCGCACGCGGCGCTTCGCTCTACCTCCTCGGCCGGAACGAGGCCGAGCTCGCGCGTTCGGCGGCCGATCTCGTCGCGCGCGGCGCGCGGGATTGCGGCTACGTCCGCTGCGATCTCGAAGACGCGCGCGACTTCGCGCCGGCGCTCGACGCGGCGTTCTCGGCGCTCGGGCAGGTGGACGTGGTCGCCGTCACGGCGGGGCTCTTCGCCACGCAGGAGGAGCTCGAGAAGGATCGCTCGCTCGCCGTGCGCGTGCTCCAGGCCGACTTCACGCAGACCGTGCTCTTCTGCGAGGAGGTCAAGGATCGCCTCCTCGGCCAGCGGCGCGGCGCGCTCGTCGTCTTCAGCTCGGTGGCGGGGGAGCGTGGCCGCAAGCCCGTGGTGCTGTACGGCGCCGCCAAGGCGGGCCTCTCGCGCTACCTCGAAGGGCTCGACCACAGGCACCGCGCCGACGGGCTCCTCGTGGTCGCGGTGAAGCCGGGCTTCGTGAGGACGAGCATGACCGAAGGGCTCGAGCCGCCGCCCTTCGCCGGCGAGCCGGACGAGGTCGCGCGCGACGTGGTCCGCGCGGTCGAGCGCGGCCTCCCCGAGGTCTACTCGCCCTGGCCCTGGCGCTACGTGATGGGCGTCATCCGCGCGCTCCCGCGCGCCGTGATGCGCCGCGTGAAGTTCTGAGCCTCAGGCGGGGCGGGGCGGGCCTTCGCTCGCGAGGAAGGCGCGGACCGTCTTGCGCAGGACGAGCATGAGCGCGCCCACGTAGACGATCACCTTGAGGGTGACGTCGACGATCACCGACGCCTGCATGTGCGTGACCACGTGGACCGGGACGTCGTCGAGGCTCGCGATGATGCGGAAGTGGTCGTAGGCCTGCCCTGCGACCTGGACGAGGTTGGCGGCGATGGAGTTCTTGATCCACCAGAGCGTGTTCTTCCGCCGGCCGACGATCATCAGGCCGCCGACGATGAGCATCGCGGAGACCACGACGTTGGACCAGCCGAGCGGGCGCCGGGCGTCGCTGTCCCACTGGGCGCGATAGAACTTCTCGGCCGCGGGGCGCTCCGCCGGGATCCGCGACTCGATCATCTCGAGGTAATTCGCTAGCCCCGGGGGATCGGCGGAGCGGCTCGTCTGCGCGTGGCCGAAGAGGATGCCGAACGAGCCCAGCAGGCAGAGGACGATCGCCGAGAAGAGCGCGGCGCGGGCTTCTTGCGGGGAGGGCGGCACGGCTCCGAACCTAGCAGGCTCGGGGGATGAATCCACGGTGGGGCCGGGGGCGCTTGGTCTCGGGCCCGCATGCCCCCAAGATGTCCGCGATGTCCCCCTCCGAGCTCCCCGCGCTCGAATCCGGCGATCCCGAGGAGATCGGCTTCTCCCGCGCGCGCCTGCGCTGGCTCGTGAAGCTGCGCTGGGTGGCCATGTCGGGCGTCTTCCTCGCGGGCCTGACGACGCTCTTCGGGGTGGTCGAGGGGCCCTCGGCGCCGGTGCTCTTCGGCGTGGCCAACGTCGGCGTCCTGGCCAACCTCTGGCTCGACCGCTCGGCGCGGCGAGGGCCCGTGCCGAGCCGGGCCGCGCCGCTCGCGCACGCCGCGCTCGACCTCGCGCTCCTCACGACGGTGCTCTGGGCGCTGGGCGGCGTCGAGACCCCGTTCTTCGGCTTCTACCTCTTCCACGTCGTCTTGATGGCCACGCTGGGCGGGCCGCGCGCGACGGTGCTCACGGCGCTCCTCGCGCTCGGCTTCGCCGTGCTCCTCGCCGTCCTCGACGCGAGCCCGTACACGCGGATCGCGACATGGAATCCGTCGCCGGCGATGGACGTGGCGACGCGCGCGCTCGGCTTCGTGATGCTGCTCGGCGTGATCACCTACCTCGTGGCACACGCGGCGCGGGAGCTCCGCGACCGCGAGCGCGCGCTCTCGCTCGCCCGGGAGAAGCGCGCGCATGAGGAGCGGCGCCTCCTGGTGGCCGAGCGGCTCGCGAGCCTCGGGCGCGTCTCGCAGGGCGTCGCGCACGAGCTGAACACGCCGCTCGCCACGATCCGTACGCTCGCCTCGGACATGCTCGAGGCCATCGTCTCGCTCCGCGAGGGGAGGAGCTCGTTCGACGAGGTGATGGACGATCTCGAGGAGAGCGCGTCGATCATCCGCGACGAGACGCAGCGCATGGGCCGCGTCACGCAGTCGCTCCTCAAGGGCGGCGATCTCGTCGAGGTGCGCGTGCGGCCCGAGGTCTCCTTGCGCGAGGTGGCCGAGCGCGCGCGCTCGCTCGTGCTCGCCGGGCGGCGAAGCCGGGTGATGGTCATCATCG
>JAAYBZ010000077.1 GCA_012744445.1 Myxococcales bacterium
CCACTGTCGACCCGAACTTCTTCGACTCGTAACCCGCACCACAATTAAAATTCACGGGCCCGCCCCGTTTCGTTGCCCTGCGCGGGCACGGGGTCCATCCTCTCTTCCCCGTTTCGCCGGAGCGCGCACGATGACCACGTCCGAGGCCCCCAAGGAGACCGATACGCTGAACTCCTTCCGCCGCGTCCCTCGCACGGGCGTCATCTACGTCAGCGTCGAGGCCGGCAAGCGCGGCTTCCACTTCGACGCCGAGGGGTGGTGCAACCTGGGCCAGGGCCAGCCCGAGACCACGCCGCTGCCGGGGGCGCCGCCGCGCGTGACCTCGATCCCGGTGCACCCCTCGGATCTCGACTACGCGCCGGTGCCCGGCCTCCCCGAGCTCCGCGCGGCCATCGCCGACCTCTACAATCGGCGGTTCCGCCGCGGCCGAGGCAGCCAGTACTCGGCCGAGAACGTCGCCATCTGCGGGGGTGGGCGCGTGGCGATCATGCGAGCGCTCGCCGCCATCGGCCCCGTCCACCTCGGCCACTTCCTCCCCGACTACACGGCCTACGAGGAGGCGCTCGACATCTTCGGCCGATTCCAGCCGATCCCGCTCCTCCTCGATCCCGACTCGGGCTATGCGTATCCGGTCGAGGAGCTCCGCCGAGAGATCCTCGGCCTCGGCCTGGGCGCCATCCTCATGAGCAACCCGTGCAACCCCACGGGCAAGCTCGTGCACGGCGACGAGCTCGCCGCGTGGGTGGAGACCGCGCGCGACCTCGGCTGCGCGCTGCTCATCGACGAGTTCTATTCGCACTACATCTGGGTGGGCGATTCGCCCATCGTGAGCGCGGCCGAGCACGTCGACGACGTGAACCGCGATCCCGTCGTCCTCTTCGACGGCCTCACCAAGAACTGGCGCTATCCGGGCTTCCGTGTGAGCTGGATCGTCGGGCCCAAGCAGGTGATCGACTCGGTCTCGAGCGCGGGCTCGTTCCTCGACGGCGGCGGCTCGGCGCCGATGCAACGCCTCGCCCTCCAGCTCGTGGAGCACGAGCACACGGCGGCCGAGACCCAGGCCATCCGCGAGGCCTTCTCGAAGAAGCGCAAGCTGCTCATCGACGGGCTCACGCGCCTCGGCGTGCGCTTCGACGCCGAGCCCCAGGGCACGTTCTACGGCTGGGGCGACCTCTCGAACCTCCCGCCCTCGCTCCAGTCGGGCGACGACTTCTTCCACGCCGCCCTCGATCGCAAGGTCATCTGCGTGCCCGGGCACTTCTTCGACGTGAACCCGGGCAAGCGGAGGCCCGCGCGCCCCTCGCGCTTCCGCAACCACGTGCGCTTCAGCTTCGGCCCCTCCGAGCGCGTCATCGAAGACGCCCTCGGTCGCATCGAGGAGATGATCCGCGAGGCCGAGCGATGAACGGACGCCACGACGTCCTCGTCGTCGGAGCGGGTTTCTCGGGGCTCAGCGCGGCGCGCGCGCTCCTCGACGCGGGACGCGACGTCGTGGTGGTCGAGGCGCGCGATCGCGTCGGCGGGCGCGCCTACACCGAGCGCCTCCCCGAGGGCGGCTACGTCGATCTCGGCGGGCAGTGGATCGGCCCCACGCAGGACGCCATGAAGGCGCTCGTCCGCGAGCTCGGCGCCGAGACCTTCCCCACGTTCGCCGAGGGACGTCACGTCCTCGCGCTCACGAAGAAGCGCGCGCTCTACCGCGGCACGATCCCCAAGCTCTCGCCGCTCGCGCTCTTCGAGCTCGGCCGCACGATGTTCGCGCTCGAGCGCATGGCCAAGAAGGTCGACCTCGCGCGCCCGTGGGAGACGCCCGACGCGAGGCGCCTCGACTCGACGACGCTCGCGACCTTCCTCGACGCGAAGATGCGCACGCGCGCCGCGCGGGCCGTGATCGACGCGGGGCTCGAGACCGTCTTCGCCTGCACGGCCGGCGAGATCTCGCTCCTCCACGCGCTCTTCTACATCAAATCGGGCACGAGCCTCGAATGCTTGATCTCCACCGAGGGTGGCGCGCAGGAAGAGCGCGTCGTGGGCGGGATGCAGCCGCTCGCCGAAGCGCTCGCGGCGCCACTCGGCGAGCGCGTGCTCCTCGGCCACGTCGTGCGGGCCATCGAGCAGGACGCGCGAGGCGTGACCGTGCGCTTCACCGACGGACGCACGCGGGAGGCCTCTCGCGTGATCGTCGCGATCCCGCCGACGCTCGCCGGGCGCATCGAGTACTCGCCGAGCCTCCCCGCGCGCCGCGATCAGCTCACGCAGCGCATGCCGATGGGCACCGTCATCAAGACGATCGCGATCTACGAGCGCCCCTTCTGGCGGGAGCGCGGGCTCAGCGGGCAGGCCGTCTTCGAAGACGGCCCGGTGCAGGTCTCCTTCGACACCACGCCGAAGGGCGGCGCGCCCGGGATGCTCGTCGGCTTCTGCCTCGCCGACCGCGCCCGCGCGCTCCTCGATCGCACGACCGAAGAGCGCGCGCCGCTCGTGCTCGAGAGCTTCGCGCGCGCCTTCGGCGACGAGGCGAGGCGCCCATTGCGCTACCTCGATCACAGCTGGGCCGAGGAACCCTTCAGCCGCGGCTGCTACGTGGGGCTCCTCTCGCCGGGCGCGTGGACGGGCTACGGCGCCGCGCTTGCCGCGCCGTGCGGTCGCATCCACTGGGCCGGCACCGAGACCTCGACCCGGTGGAACGGCTACTTCGAGGGCGCCGTGCTCGCGGGACGGCGCGCGGCGGCCGAGGTCCTCGAGGCCGGCTGAGCCCGGCTCCCCTCGCGGGTTTGGTATAACCTTCGCGCGTTGTTCCGCATCGCTCTACTCCTGGGCTTCGCCCTCTTCGCCTTCGCGCCGCACGCGCTCGCCCGGCCACCGGCCGAGGTCCTCGCGCGCGCCAAGGTGCACTTCGAGGCCGGCACCCGGCACTACGATCTCGGCGCCTATGAAGAGGCCGCGCACGAATTCGAGAAGGCCTACGCGCTCTCCGAGCACCCCGAGCTGCTCTACAACGTCTACTCGGCGTACGAGCGCGCCGGGCGCTACGCCGAGGCCGCCGCGGCGCTCGAGCGTTACCTCGACCTCGGCGAGATCGCGCCCGACGAGCGCCCTTCCCTCGAGGCGCGCCTCGGCTCCCTGCGCGCGCGGATCCCACCGCCGGCCGAGGAGCCTCCCCACGAAGAGCCCGGGATCGTCGAGGCCCCGGCAGACACGCTGGCCACGCCGGCGCGAGGAGGCCTGCCCACGCTCGCCGTCGCGTCGTACGGCGTGGCCGGCGGGATGACGCTCGCGTTCGCCACCTTGGCCGGGCTCGCGCTCTCCGAGCGCCGCTCGCTCGAGGACGGATGCGGCGCGACCCAGAGCTGCACCTCGGGCGAGGTGAAGCGGCTCCGCGCGCTCAGCCTCACGGCCGACGTGGCGCTCGCCGCCGGCGTGGCCGCGCTCACCACCGCGCTCGTCTCCACGCTGGCCGGGCGCGATCCCAAGGTCGAGGTCTCCGTCTTCGCCGACCGCGAGGCCAAGGGCCTCGTCCTCCGGAGGAGCTTCTGATGCGCGCGCTCTTCCTCGCGCTCCTCCTCCCGGCCTGCACGCTCGCCCTCGATCCCGACGATCTGATGGGCGGCGGCGACGGCGGGATCACGACCCCCGATCCGATCCCCGCGCGCGGGGTCTGCGAATCCCTCGCCGAGGCCTACTGCGACGCCGAGGCGCGTTGTTGCGGCGCGCCGGATCCAAGCCGCCGTGAGCGCTGCGCGAGCTGGATCGCGTCGCGCTGCGCGGGTTGGGTGGCGCTCGCGGACGACGCGCGCACGGCCTACGACGGCGCCCTCGCTCGCGCCGTCCTCGACGAGGCGCTCGCGCGGATCGACGCCTGCGATCCCTCGCTCGTGCCCTTCCTCTCCAGCGTCGAAGGGCTCCCCGCCGCGCTCGAGGGGACGGTCGAGCCCGGCGAGGCGTGCGCCTCGGGCGCCGAGCCGGCGACGGTCGCGCTCCATGCCTGCCGCGAACAGCACGCCTGCGTGCGGATCGCGCCGAGCCGCTGGAATTGCCTCACCCCGATGGCGCGAGGTGGGACCTGCCGCCTCGATCGCGACTGCGCCGAAGGGCTCTTCTGCGACACGGACGCGCCCGGCGAGGTCGACGGGACGTGCGAGCCCAAGCGGCCCGAGGGCGGCGAGTGCGCGCGCGCCGCGGCGTGCTCGAGCGCGCTCTGCGTCGACGGCGATTGCGTCGCGCTCACGCAGACGAACGCCTATTGCGCCTTCGACGGGCGGGCGCCTTGAGCTTCGAGGACCATTCCGGCGATCTCGCCGCGTGGCGCGCAGGCGCGTGGAGCACCCGCGTGCGCGTCGTCCGCTGGCCATCGACCGTCCGATGCAGCATCAATCAGGACCCATGACGAACGCCTCCCCCTCCCGCCGCGTCCTCCTCACCGGAGCGCTCGGCAACCTCGGACGTACGACGATGGCCGCCCTCCTCGAAGAGGGGCACGCCGTCCGCGCCTTCGATCTGCCCACGAAGGCGAACCGCCGCGCGGCGAAGAAGCTCCCGCCGGGCGTCGAGATCGTCTTCGGCGACGTGACCGACGCAAGCGCCTGCGCCGAGGCCGTGCGCGGCGTCGACGCCATCGTGCACCTCGCCGCGCTCACGCCGCCCGCGACCGAGCGCATGCCCGAGATCGCGCGCAAGGTGAACGTCGAGGGCACGCGGAACCTCGTCCGCGCCGCCGAGGCCGAGGGGCGGCCCATCCGCTTCATCCAGGCGTCGTCGTACTCGATCTACGGCCCCGACGCGGGCTGGAACGGGCTCGTCACGGCCGACACGCCCGTGGTCGCGACCGACGTCTACACCGAGACCAAGATCGCCACCGAGGAGATCCTCCGGAGCTCCTCGCTCGACTGGGTCATCTTCCGCATCGCCGCCGCCGTCGAGGGCTCGGGGCTCGCCGCCGACAAGGTCGTCCTCAGCATCATCTTCGAGGTCCACCCCGAGCAGCCCATCGAGCTCGTCCACGGCAAGGACGTGGCGCGCGCCGCCGCCCACGCCGTCACGGCCGAGGAGGCCTCGCGCCGCGTCTTCCCGATCGGCGGCGGCCCTTCTTGCCAGCTCCGCCAGCGCGACGTCTTCGCGATGACCGAGCGCATGCTCGGCATCGAGCCGCTCCCGCCCGAGGCCTTCGGCAAGTCGCGCTACTACACGAGCTGGCTCGACACGTCGGAGAGCGAGCGGGTCCTCCGCTTCCAGCGCCACACGGCCAAGGACATCGAGCGCGACCTCGAGAAGCGCATCGCTTGGCTCAAGCCGCTGATCTTCCCGGTGCGGCCGCTCGTGCGCCGCTTCTTCCTCTCGCTCTCGGGGCCCTATCGCGGCGAGCCCGCGCGCCCCACCTGGCAGGCGCAGCTCGAGCGTTATTCCGAGCGCTGAGCCCGACGATTCGCCCTATACTCGAGTCCGACTTTCGCCTCGGCGTCTGCGCGCGCCGGGGCTCCACCCCGGAAGACCCCCGCCCATGACGCATCCCGCCTTCACGCCTTTCGAGCTCGGCTCGCTCCAGCTCAAGAACCGCATCATCAAGACGGGCACCTACGAGGGGATGGTCGTCGACGGCTTGCCGGCCGAGACGCTCGTCCGTCATCACGCCGAGCTCGCGCGCGGCGGCGTCGCCATGACCACGGTGGCGTACTGCGCCGTCTCCGACACGGGGCGCACCTTCAAGAACCAGATGGTGATGAAGGACGAGACGGTGAAGCCGCTCCGCGCGCTCACCAAGGCCGTCCACGACGAGGGCGCCAAGGTGATGCTGCAGATCGGCCACTGCGGCGGGTTCAGCAAGAACGAGGAGCTCGGCCTCAAGGGCCCCGAGGGCCCCTCGTTCGGCTTCAACGCCTACGGCGCGCTCAAGGGCATGATGGTCACGCGCAAGATGTCCAAGGAGGACATCCAGCGCGTCACCGACGACTTCCGCCGCGCGGCGGTGAAGGCCTTCGAGGCGGGCTTCGACGCGATCGAGGTCCACATCGGCCACGGCTACCTGCTCAGCCAGTTCGTGAGCCCCGTGCGCAACAAGCGGAAGGACGAGTACGGCGGATCGCTCGAGAACCGCCTCCGCTTCCCGCTCGAGGTCATCGCGGCCATCCGCGAGGAGCTCGGCCCCGACGCGCCGGTCTTCGCCAAGATGAACCTCGACGACGGCGTGAAGAAGGGCCTCCACGTGGACGACGCCGTCCTCTGCGCGCAGGCCTTCGAGCGCGCCGGCATCTCGGCCCTCGTGCTTTCGGGCGGCCTCGTCTCGCACAGCGCGCTCTACCTCCTACGCGGCGACCGCCCGCTCCGTGCGATGATCGAGGTGGAGGAGAACCCGCTGCAGAAGGTGGCGCTCGCCGCCTTCGGCCCGATCTTCGTGCCGAAGACGCCCTTCGAGCCGCTCTTCTTCCTGCCCATGGCGCGCAAGGTGCGTGAGGCGGTGAAGATCCCGCTCGTCTACCTCGGCGGCGCCACCTCCCTCGACCACCTCGCCCAGGTCCGCGAGGAGGGCTTCGAGATGATCGCGATGGGTCGCGCGCTCATCCACGAGCCGGATCTCATCGCCAAGTACCAGCGCGGCGAGGCCCGGGAGAGCGGCTGCGTGCCCTGCAACCTCTGCATCACCGAGATGGATCGCACAGGCGGCGTGCTCTGCGCCAAGCAGCCCTGGCAGCTCGAGCGGCGCGAGCGCGAGGTGGCGGCGGGCATGCACGAGAGGCCCGCGGGCACGAGCGCGTAACCTCGGGGAAACGCTCGGTTTTTCAGGCCGCTTTTCGAGCGCGTCGGCCCGGCTCCGGGGTGCTATGGTCGCCCCGATGAGCTCGTCGTTCGTCCACCTCCACGTCCACACGGAATACTCCATGTTGGAGGGCGCGCTCCGGGTTCCCGAGCTCGTGAAGCGCGCCGAGGCGCTCGGCATGCCGGCGGTCGCGATCACCGATCGCGGCAACATGCACGCGGCCGTCCAGCTCGTGAAGGCCTGCAAGGGCACGAGCGTCAAGCCCATCCTCGGCGTCGAGATCCAGGTGGTCCAGGGCGATCGGCGCGACGAGGTGCCGAAGGCCGCGCCGCACCTCGTGCTCCTCGCCGCCTCGCAGGAGGGGTACCAGAACATCGTCCGCGTCGTGAGCCGCGCGTGGGTCGAGGGGCTCTACCGCGGCCAGCCGCGCGCCGACTTCGAGCTCCTCCGCGAGCACAGCGAGGGCGTGGTCTGCCTCACGGCGTGCATGGCGGGCCTCGTCCCGCAGGCCATCCTCGAGAAGGGTCCCGACGCCGGGCGCGAAGAGCTCCTCAAGCTCAAGGAGATCTACGGCCCCGAGCGTCTCTTCGTGGAGCTCGAGGATCATGGCTTCCCCGAGAACGAGCCGCTCAACGAGATCCTCGTCGAGCTCGCGCGCGAGCTCGGCCTCCGCATCGTGGCCACCAACTGCGTGCACTTCCTCGAGCGCGAGCAGGCCAAGAGCCAGATCGCCCTGCGCTGCATCGGCACCGGCCGATCGCTCCGCGAGATGGAGCAGATCCATCACAAGAGCGCGGAGATGTACTTCAAGGACGAGGCCGAGATGCGGGAGCTCTTCTCGCGCTGGCCCGAGGCCATCGACAACACGCTCGTCGTGGCCGAGATGTGCGCCGGGAAGTGCACGCCGCTCCACGATCCGAAGCTCCCGCGCTTCCCCGTCCCCGAGGGCGAGACCGAAGAGTCCTTCCTCACCGCGCTCGTCTACGAGGGGCTCGAGGAGCGCTTCGCCGAGGCGGCGAA
>JAAYBZ010000006.1 GCA_012744445.1 Myxococcales bacterium
CGTTTGCGTACTTCGGCGACGTGGCCGGACGCGAGATCGCGCGCGCTACGCGCTTCGATCGGAGCTTCGCGCTCCTCACCGTGAGCCTCGACGGGATGGACGCGGTCTATCGCGTGATGCGCCGCGAAGAGATCGCGCGCTTCCGCCGTGCCATCGCCGACGCGATCCTCGAGAGCGTGCGCGCAGGCGACGTGCTCGCGCGCGTCGAGGACGACGAGTACTTCGTGCTCCTCCCGGAGACGGGCCTGCTCGGCGCCAACGTGGTGCGGCGGCGCGTCCTCGCCTCGTGCGCGCGCGTGCTCGAGGGGCGCGACACCGGGACCGCGCGCTGCGAGCCGATCGTCGGCATCGCCTCCTTCCCCGTCGACGGCGAGGACCTCGGCCAGCTCGTGCGCAAGGTCCGCGCGAGGAGCGACCAGGTCCGCGAGGGCTTCTTCCGAAAGCACGCCCGCGGAGCGTCGTTCTTCCAGCTCGTGCACGAGGTCTTCTTCGACGAGCCGGGCGACGCGCCGCTTTCGGGCAAGGTCACGCTCCCGGTCGAGGCGGTCGCGCGCCTCGGCGCCGAGGTGGCCGCCGAGATCACCAACCGAAGGGTCAAGGGCACGGTCTACGTCGGGGGCGACGGCGAGCTCGCGCGCGGCGTGCTCCGCGCCCTCCCGCAGCGGCCGATGCCGGGGCTCCGCATCGGCAAGCTCAGCGCACTCGAAGGGCCGGGCTTCTGCTCCGAGGTGAGCGATCCCCGGCTCGCCGATCTCGACTTCTTCGTCGCGATGACGGAGCTCGGCGGGTACGCGCTCGTCGCGCGCGAGCGGGACGACGCCTTCGACGTCTTCCACACGGTCGAGCTCGAGCTGGTGGACGCCTTCGTCACCTCGCTCCAGCGCGCCTATCATTTCCAGCCGGAGATCGGGTGATGGCGCCGGCGGGCACGATTCTGATGGTGGCGTCGAGCGACGAGCTGGGGCACGCGCTCCGGACGGCGCTCGAGGCGCGGGGGCACTCGGTGGTGGCCATCGCCGGGATCGCCAACGCGCCGGAGCGCGCGATCGAGCTCTCCGCCGACGTGATCCTGGTCGACGCGTCGGTCGGCGTGCTCGAGCTGCGCGCCGCGATCGATCTCGTGAAGGCGCATCCCAAGACGGAGTCGGCGCACGTCCTCGTGGTGGGCGAGGGCGAGATGTCGCACGTCGCGGCCCTCGACGCGCGCGCCGAGCCGATCGTGAAGCCCTACTTCGTGCCGGAGATCGTGGCGCACGTCGAGGCGGTGATCGGCGCCAAGCACGAGCCCAAGGATCAGGGCGAGCTCCGAGGTGAGCTCGCGCAGGTCTCGCTCTTCGACCTCCTCCAGGTCCTCTCCTCCAACCGGCGCTCCGGGCGGCTCCGCATCGAAGGCGAGCGGATGGCCGGCGAGGTGGTGATCGACGAAGGCCGCGTGATCGACGCCACCCAGGGCTACGCGGTGGGCGAGAAGGCCCTCTTCCGCCTGCTCTCCATCGAGGCCGGCCGCTTCGTCTTCACGCCCACGCGCGTGGCCGAGCGCCCGCGGATCGACGTCGGCACCGACGCGATCGTGATGGAGGGCGTGCGCCACCTCGACGAGACCAAGAAGGCGCTCGCCGCGCTCCCCGGTGAGCGCGTGCGCTACCGCGCGGTGCTCGCGGGCATCGATCTCCCGCCGCTCGCGCAGGCGCTCGTGCAGAAGCTCGAGGTCCCCTCGCTCCTCCGCGAGATCCTCGACTACATCGACGCGCCCGATCTCGAGATCCTCGAGACGCTCCTCCTCCTCCTCGAGACGGGCGTGGTCGAGGTCGACGAGGCCTCGATGAACACCCGCCTCCTCGCCGACGAGGGGGCTGAGACCACGCTCCGGAGCGCGATGCTCCGGCTGCGCCGCAAGGGCGTGGACGGCCCGATCCGCCTCGGCGTGCTCGGCGGCGATCGCGCGGCATTCGCGCGCTTCTCGCGCGCGCTCGGGCTCCTGCCCGAATTCGTGCCGCCCGCCGCGGCGCCGACGCCCGTGGGCGAAGGGCTCCTCGGCGAGCTCGGCCGGATCCGCATCGGCGCCTCCGAGCTCCAACTCTTCGCGCTCCCCACCGACCCCGCCTACCGCCCCGCCGTGGCGGCCCTCCTCTCCTGCTCCAAGGTGGCCCTACACTTGGGGCAGGCCGAGGAGCGCGCTGCGCTCGACGACCTCGCGAGCCGCCTCGATCTCACGATCGTCGAGGCCGACGCGGCCAGCGATCACCCGGCCCGTGCCGCCGCGGCCCTCCGCGCCGCGCTCGGAGTCGGGGGATGACGATGCGGATCTGGCGAAGTTTGCAACGAACACTCGAGCTTCCCCGGACATCGCGCTTCGCGATGCTCGCGATCGCCCCTTTCGCCCTCTTCGTGTGGGCGTCCCGCGCCTTCCTCCGCTACGAGGCGCCGTTCGAGCTGCGCTTCCCGTGGGTGCCATGGCTCGGCGTCGAGGTCGGCTTCCACGTCGACGCGCTCGCGCTCTTCTTCCTCCTGCTCATCACCGGCGTGGGCACGTGCGTCTTCGTGTACGCGGCCGGCTACCTCGGCGAGGATCCCAAGCGGCGGCGCCTCTTCTCGTGGCTCGTCGTCTTCATGGCGGCGATGATCGGCGCCGTCGCGGCCGACGACCTCTTCGTGCTCTACACCTTCTGGGAGCTGACGAGCCTCGCCTCGTTCATGCTCGTCTCGTATCACCACGAGTCCGAGACCGCGCGGCGATCGGCGCGTCAGGCGATGCTCGTCACCTTCGGCGGCGGCTTCGTCCTCCTGCTCGGCTTCCTCGTGCTCGCCGGGCTCGCGGGGACCTCGTCGATCCAGGGCGTGATCGCCGCGGCGCCGCGCTTCGCCGGTGAGCCCGCGGCGCGCTTCGCGATGTTCTGCCTCTTCGTGGGGGCGTTCACCAAGTCGGCCCAGATCCCCTTCCACTTCTGGCTGCCCGACGCCATGGCCGCGCCCACGCCCGTGAGCGCGTACCTCCACTCGGCCACGATGGTGAAGCTCGGCGTGTACCTGCTCGCGCGCATCGAGCACGTCTTCGCGGACGACTGGCTCTTCGGCCCCACGCTCATCGTCGTCGGCGGTACGACCTCGGCGTGGGCGATGGTGAAGACGCTCCGCGAGCGCGACCTCAAGCGGATCCTCGCGTGGGCGACGGTCTCGGCGCTCGGGACCATGATGATGCTCATCGGCCTCCCCGGCGCCGAGGGCGCGATGGCGCTCGTGGCCTTCGTGCTCGCGCACGCCCTCTACAAGGCGCCGCTCTTCTTCGTCGCGGGCAACGTCGATCACTGCACGGGGACCCGCGACATCGGGCAGCTCGCGGCGCTCGCGCGCGTGATGCCTTGGACGGCGGCCGCCGCGCTCGCCGCCGCGCTCTCGATGGGCGGCTTCCCGCTCTCCTTCGGACACTTCGCGAAGGAGCTCATCCACATCGCCAAGCGCGACGGCGACCTCTACACGATCATCGGCTACGGGAGCATCCCCGTGAGCGCGATCACGGTCGCGGTGGCGGCCATCGCGGCGGTGCGCATCTTCTGGCACCGCGGCGACGGCTCGATCCCGAGCGAGATGCACGAGGCCCCGTTCTCGATGCGGATCCCACCGCTCGCGCTCGCGTCGCTCGGCGTCCTCCTCGGGCTCTCCCCGCACGTCGTCGATCCGATGCTCCAGGCCGCCGCGAAGTGCATCACGCCCGACGCCCACCTCGTGGAGATCGACGAGACGCGCGAGCTCCTCGGCCTCGTCCCGGTTTACGCGCTCGGCGTGATCGTCTTCGCCTCTTGGGATCGGCTCCACGAGGTGGTCGCGAAGGTGAAGCTGCCCTCGTTCCTCCTCGCCAAGACGCACCTCGAGAAGTCGCAGGAGACGGCGGTGCACCTGGCCTCGATCGTCACGCGGACGATCCAGCACGGCCGCCTCCGGGGTTACGCGGCGCTCCTCTTCTCCACCATGCTCGCGGCGCTCGCGCTCACGCTCGCCGCGACGCTCGAGGACGGGCGCACGCTCGTCGCCCACGCGCGTCTCGGCGAGATCGACGGCGCGCGGATCGCCGTCCTCGGGGCGTGCGTGCTCTTGGTGGTCTCCGCCATCGCGATGACGGTGCTGCGCGATACCTTCGTGCTCCTCTTGGTGAGCGGCTTGATGGGCCTCGGCGTCGCGCTCTCCTTCCTCTTCGCGGGCGCGCCCGACCTCGCGCTCACGCAGTTCATCGTGGAGGTGGCGCTCGTCGTGGTGATCGCCTCCGTGCTGCTGCGCGTGCGCCGTCTCGGCATCGAGCATCCGCCGACGCCGGCGAGCCCCTCGCGGCTCGCGCTCTCCCTCGGGCTCGGCGCCGCCGTCGCGCTCGCCATCGTCGCCGCGAGCGGCACGGGGACGGCGTCCACCGCGCTCGCGGAGTACTTCGGCGCGCATTCGCTGCCGGACGCGCACGGACGCAACGTGGTGAACGTCCTCCTCGTGGACTTCCGCGCGCTCGACACGCTCGGCGAGATCACGGTGCTCTCGCTCGCGTTCTTCGCGACGGCGCGCGTCTTTGCCGCGTTCCGCCGCGAGGAGGCCGGCCGATGAAGGGGCGTATCCTCGTGCTCGAGGTCGCGGCGCGCTTCCTCCACCCGCTCATGATGGCCGCGGCCGTGTGGGTGCTCCTCCGTGGGCACGACCTGCCGGGCGGGGGGTTCATCGGGGGCCTCGTCGCGGTCTGCGCGACGGCGCTCGTCTCGGTCGCCCGCGGCGCGGAGGCGGCCCGCGCGAGCATTCCGCTCGGCGCGCCCCGGCTCACCGCGATCGGCGTCGGGCTCGCGGCGACGAGCGGGCTCCCGGCGCTCTTCGCGGACGCGCCCTTCCTCACGCACCTCTGGGTCGAGCTGCCGCTCGGGTTCACGCAGCTCTCCATCGGCACGCCGCTCCTCTTCGACGCGGGCGTCTTCGCCGTCGTCTTCGGCGCGCTCGGCGGCCTCTTGGTCTCGATCCTCGCGATCGACGAGGAGGAGGCTCCATGATCCTGGCGCTCGCCGTGGCGGCCGGCGCCATCGTCTTCGCCGGCGTCTACCTCATCCTCTCGCGCGATCTCCTCCGCATGGTCGTGGGCGTGTCGATCCTCGGCTACGCGGCGAACCTCGCGCTCCTCGCCTCGGGGCGGCCCGAGCCGGGCATGAAGCCGGCGATCGTGCCGGAGGGCCTCGAGGCGCTCTCGAGCGCGGCGGCGGATCCCGTCCCGCAGGCGCTCGTGCTCACCTCGATCGTCATCGGCTTCGCGCTCACCTGCTTCTCGCTCGTATTGGTGCTCGCGATCCAGCAGCGCACCGGCGGCGCCGACGCCGACGCGCTCCGCGAGGTCGAGCCGCCGCCGACGCACGACCACCAACCCGCGCTCGTGGAGGAGGAGCCGTGATCTCGCTCCTGCTCACCGCGCCCTTCCTCTTGCCGCTCGCGACGGCGCTGCTCACCGTGCTCGTACCGAGCGGCGGCGCGCGCAAGGGCGTCGCGTTCGGCGGCGCGCTCGCCTCGCTCCTCGTCGCGGCGTGCCTCGTCGCCGAGGTGGCCTCGGAGGGCGTGCTGCGCGTGGCGATCGGCGGATGGGAGGCGCCCTTCGGCATCGAGCTCGTCGCCGACGCGCTCTCGGCGGCGATGGTCCTCATCACGGCGTTGGTCGCGCTCCTCGCGCTTCTCTTCCAGGAGAGCGACGCCGATCCGGCGGAGACCTCGGGCTACTTCCATCCGCTCTTCTTCGTGCTGATCGCGGGCGTCGGGGGCACCTTCGTCACGGGCGATCTCTTCAACCTCTACGTGTGGTTCGAGGTGATGCTCCTCTCGGCGCTCGGCCTCCTCGCCTTCGGCGGGCGCGTGCGGAACCTCGACGCCACCGTGAAGTACTTCGTGCTCAACGCGACGGGCACGCTCGCCTTCTTGTTCGCCGTCGCGTTCCTCTACGCGGCCACGGGGCAGCTCAATTTCGCCGCCCTCGCGGAGGCGTCGCGCCCCGACGACGCCGCCCGCTGGCTCCCCTTCGTCTCGCTGCTCCTCGTCGCCTTCCTCGTGAAGGCGGGCGCATTCCCCGTCTTCTCCTGGCTCCCTGCCTCGTACCCGGTGCTCCCCGCGCCGGTGCTCGCGCTCTTCGCCGGGCTCCTCACCAAGGTGGGCGTCTACGCGCTCCTCCGCACGGCGGCCCACGTCTTCCCGACGGCGCCCGTGATCTTCTTCGAGATCCTCGGGTGGCTCTCGGTCTTCACGATGATCGTGGGCGCGCTCGGCGCCATCTACCACTACGACGTGCGGCGGATCCTGGCGTTCCACATCGTGAGCCAGGTGGGCTACATGCTCTTCGGCATCGCGCTGCACACGCAGGGCGCGCAGGTGGCGACGGCCTTCTACGTGCTCCACCACATCGCCGCCAAGTCGAACCTCTTCCTCCTCGCCGCCGTCGTCGCGCGGACGGCGGGGAGCTACGACCTCCGCCGCATCGGCGGGCTCTACGCGGCGCGCCCCGGCCTCGCGCTCCTCTTCCTCGTCTCGGCGCTCTCGATGGTGGGCGTGCCGCCGCTCTCGGGCTTCTGGGCCAAGCTCATGCTCCTCCGCGAGGGGATCGCCGAGGGGCGCTACGTCTGGACCGCCGCGGCGCTCCTCACGGGCTTCCTCACGCTCTTCTCGATGATGAAGATCTGGTTCGCGGCCTTCCTCGAGGCGCACCCGGCGGGGGTCGACGCGCCGAAGCCGCTCGCGCGCGCCACCCCGGCGTATGCGGCGATCGCCTGCTTCGCGACTGTCACGATCGCCCTCGGCCTCTTCCCGGAGCCCGTGCTCGAGTTCTTGGCGCGCGCCTTCGGCGCGTCGGATCCCACCGAGGCCCTCGCCTCGCTCGCGGAGGGCGCGCGATGAGCGCCGTGCGTCTCCTCTTCGACGTGGTCTCGCTGCTCGCGATCTTCGTGCTGGAGATCGTCTTCTCCGGCGTGAAGACGGCGGGGATGATCCTCTCCCCGTACCGCCGGCCCAAGGGCGCGATCGTCCGCATGCGCTACGAGGGGCTCAGCGAGACGGGCGCGGTGGTGCTCGCCTCGATGGTCGCCGTCACGCCGGGCTCCACGCCGGTGGAGATCGACCACGAGCGCGGTGAGATGTGGATCCACTTCCTCGACGCGGAGCACGCGGCGGGCTCCATCGCGTCGATCGAGGCGCGGTTCGCCTCGAGGCTGCGCCGCATCTTCCCGGGGAGGACGCCGTGACTGCCTCGATCGTCACCGTGGTCGTCGTGGCCTCGCTCCTCTCGATGGCGCTCGCGATCGCGCGCGTGCTCCGCGGCCCCACGCAGGCCGATCGCGTGGTCGCGCTCGACGTGGTCTTCTCGTGCAGCGTGGCGCTCACCGCGGCCGCGGCGGTGGTGGAGGGATCGCCGCTCTTCCTCGACGTCGCGATCGGGCTCGCCCTCGTGGGCTTCGTGGCGACGATCCTCTGGGCGCGCCTCCTCGAGCAATCCCCGCACGAGCCCTCGGAGCAAGAGGAGGATGGCGATGCCTGAGCTCGGCTTCGTGCTCGTCTGTCTCGGGGCGCTCGTGCTCCTGATCTCGGCGCTCGGTCTCTTCCGCCTGAACGACGCGCTCACCCGTCAGCACGCGGCGACCAAGTCCGCCACCTTCGGGCAGGGGCTCCTCCTCGTGGGCGTCGCGATCGCGGAGGGCGACCTCGCGTGGTGGTGGCGCGTGGGCCTCATCCTCACCGTGCTCGTGATCACGCTCCCCGTGGCCGCGCAGATGCTCGCCCGCGCTGCGCTCGCGAGCACCCCGCCCTCGAAGCATCCGGCACGGATCGCCGAGCCCGAGGATCGCTGATCAGCGCCGCCGCCGCCCGCCTTCGCCTCCCCTGGGCTCGCCCGTGGGTTTCTCCCGCTCGGTGCGCCGCGCCTCCTCGGGAGGCGCCTCGTCGCGCGAGCCCTTGCCGGGCGGCGTGAAGTGATAGGTGGGGTCGATGTACCGCGGATGGGACCAGAAGTAGGGGTCGAAGACCCGGTCGTCCGCCCTCGCGTCCACGCGCTCGGGGGTGAAGAGCGCGAGCCACGAGGCCAATACGATCCCTCTCCGCCACGGCATCGTGAATGCATACGGACGGGGGGAGCCCTCGATCCCTTCCGCTCGGCGGAGGTCCTGCTAGGCTCGCGCGGATGATCGGGCGCTTACGAGGGACCATCGTCGAAGAGCACGAGGACGGCTCGCTCACGGTCGACGTCTCCGGGGTGGGCTACGAGGTCCACGCGCCGCTCGGCACGCGCGGCCGTCTCGGCGAGGGCACCGTGACGGTCTACGTGCACACCCACGTACGCGAGGACGCGATCACCCTCTTCGGCTTCGCGAGCGACGAGGACCGGCGCGTCTTCCGGCTCCTCCTCGGCGTGAACGGCATCGGCCCCAAGGTCGCGCTCGCCATCCTCGGGCGGCTCGACGGCCCGGAGCTCGGGGCGGCCGTGGCGCGCCAGGACCCCACGGCGTTCAAGGGCATCCCCGGCGTGGGCAAGAAGCTCGTCGAGCGCCTCCTCCTCGATCTCCGTGACAAACCCCTGCCCACGGGCGGGGCCACCCTCCGGGCCAAGCCCACGGCGCCCACCCCGCCCCTCGGCGGGACGCCCGCGGCCGTCGTCTCGGCCCTCGTCAACATGGGCTTCAAGCGCGCCGAGGCCGAGCGCGCGATCGAGAGCCTCGAGGTGCGCGAAGACGCCACCTTCGAATCCCTTTTGCGCGATACGCTCGCCGTGCTTCGTTGAGGTCGAAGATGCCGAAAACCCCCGAACGCACCGTCGATCCTCACCTCCGAGACGAGGACTCGCGCTACGAGATCAGCCTGCGCCCCTCGCGCTTCGACGAGTTCGTGGGGCAGAGCAAGATCAAGGACAACCTCCGCATCTTCGTCGAGGCGGCGAAGCGGCGCGGCGATCCGGTGGACCACGTGCTCTTCTGCGGCCCGCCGGGCCTCGGCAAGACCACGCTCGCCATGATCATCGCCGAGGAGCGCGGCTCCACGCTCCACATGGCGGCGGCGCCGGCCATCGAGCACAAGGGGCAGCTCGCCTCGCTCCTCACCAAGCTCGAGCCCAACGACGTCCTCTTCATCGACGAGATCCACCGCCTCTCGCCCGTCGTCGAGGAGAACCTCTACACGGCCGTCGAGGACTTCCACATCGACATCGTCAACGGCGAGGGGCCGTACGCGCAGATCCTCAAGCTGCCGCTGCACCCCTTCACGCTCGTGGCGGCGACGACGCGCACGGGCCTGCTCACCAACCCGATGCGCTCGCGCTTCGGCTACGCCGCGCGCCTCGACTACTACGAGCCGCACGAGCTCGCCTCGATCGTCGCGCGCAGCGCGCGCCTCCTCGGGCTCGAGATCGACGAGGAGGGGACGCTCGAGATCGCGCGACGCTCGCGCGGGACGCCGCGCATCGCCAACCGCCTCCTCCGCCGGGCGCGCGACTTCGCCGAGATCCTGGGCGACGGCCGGCTCGACGCGGCCATGGCCAAGGAGGCGCTCGATCGCCTCGACGTCGACGCCGAGGGCCTCGACGAGATGGACCGCCGCTACCTCCGCGTCATCGTCGAGCACTACGACGGCGGCCCCGTGGGCGTCGAGACGCTCGCGGCCGCGCTCTCCGAGCCGCGCGACACGCTCGAGGACGTGTACGAGCCCTACCTGCTCCAGCGCGGCTTCCTCGCGCGCACGGCGCGCGGAAGGGTGGCCACGCGCAAGGCCTTCGAGCATCTTGGGGCGTCCATGCCTCCGACCCAACGCGGTCTCTTCTGAGAGGCGTCTTCAACATGCGATTCGCATTCGGAATCTTGGCCTTCGTCGCCGGGCTCGCGCTCGGCTCGCTCGCGATCCACGTGGCGTTCTTCGGCGCCGAGCCCCCGCTCCCGCCCGAGGGAGAGGCCATCGAGGGCACGCTCCTCGGCGGCACCACGCTCGAGAGCCCGATCGGGCGCCCCTTCCTCTACGGGCAGGTGAAGCTCACCGAGCAGCGCGGGAGCCGCCTCGGCGTCGACGAGTGGCGCGGCGTCTTCGGTGATCCCGTCGTGAAGGTGCAGACGGAGCGCGGCGTAGAGGCCGTCGAGCTCGGCCACCCGAGCGAGTGGCGCGTCCTCCCCGAGTTCGACGAGACGGCGACGCTCACGACGCTCCGGGGCGTGCCTCTCCTCGACGAGGTCGACGTGGGGGAACGTGAGGCGCCGTTCCAGGTGTCCGTGCGCGCCGCGCGCGAGGGCGATCCCATCGTCGTCGAGCGCGGCGGCCGCAAGGCGCGCGTCTTCCTCGGCGAGCGCGGTCCCCACGAGCAGCTCCACGCGGCGCGCGAGAGCGGTCGCTATCCGGTGGTGCTCCTCCTCGCCGTGATGTCCGCCGTCTCGATCTTCGGAGCAACCCGCCTCTTCCGCGCGGCGCCGCACGAGGACTGAGCCGGGCGAGAGTTCTTGACCCGGAGGGGCGGACTGTCTCAAAACCCTCCGGTGTCGATCATCGAACGTGTCCTCTCCGCGGATCGCGCGGCGAAGATCCTCTCTTCCGGGCTCTGCTTCGCCATCGCCGATCTGGCGTTGAAGCTCGGCATCCACGCCATCTGGGGCCAGTACGGCGAGTGGGATTTCCGCGCCGGCTCGCTCATCGGCTTCTTCGGCGCCGCCGTGCTCGGCATGGTGCTCGGCATCCCCGCCGCTCTCGCGGAGGGCGGGCGCGTCTTCACGCTCGCGCTCACGATCGTGACGCTCGTCTACGACGCCTTCGCCTACGTAGCGTACGCCGACAGCGGCCATCTCCCGCGGCCGACCACGCTCTTTGCGCTCTTCACGAGCGCCGACGCGGCCTTCGTCGCCCGCGGGCTCGGATTCGGCGCGCTCGCCTCGCTCGGCTACGGCCTCGGCGCGGCGCGCCTCGAGCGGAGGCTCCGTACGCGCCTCGCCGCGCCGGGTGTCCGCGCGGCCGACTTCGCCACGATCCTCCTCTTCGCGCTCCTCGGCGTGGGCACGATCGTCGCGGGTGAGGGCCCCGTCTACTACGGCATCATCCAGCCCACGGTGCACCTCGCCGCAGGTCGCGTCCAAGAGAGCCCCGATCCCTTCCCGGCCGAGGCCAACGTCCACTCCCACGCCCATCACAACCACGACCACGAACATCAGCGCCATGAGCACGGCTTCGTGCCCGACGAGACGCCCGAGCCATTCCCGGCCGACGGCATCCCGCGCCCGGTCGCGTCGATGCGCCTCCAATACCAAGGGCTGCTCGGCGTCGAGGCCTTCCAGCCCATCGAGGACACGGCCTACCCGTATTGTCGGCGCGAGGAAGAGGGAGGGACGCTCTCACATCCGCACGACGTGGTGGTCCTGAATCTCTCGGGCCTTTCGCGCGCCGCGTTTGATCGCGCGCTCTCGGCCCTCGGGGCCTCGCCGCGCAGGAAGCAGGGATTCGAGCGGGTTTTCGCGGTCTCGAGCGAGCGCGAGCCTGGGCGCCGTGCCCTGCTCACCGGAATCCCGCCGCTCGTGGCCGCTCGCTTCGTTCCCGAAACGCCGAGACTACCGAGCCGGCCCTATCTCCCGCGGCTTCCTTCGATCGCGCAATCGCTCGGCCGATTCGGAGTGCGCACCGCGTACTTCGGGCCGGCTCCCTCGCTTCGAGGACCTGAGCGGCTCGAGCTCGCGACCCTCGGCTTCTCGGAACGAGCGTACGCGACCGAAGGTGACGAGGCTGCGGCGCGCGACCTCGAGACGCTCACCCGGCTCGAATCCTTCCTCAGCGCGCGCGCCGCGTCGCCACGCTTCGCGTTCGTCGAACTCGCCTCGTTCATGGACGGTGCCCACGACGGGCGCGTGGTCGCCGCGATCGAAGCGCTCATCGACGAGCGAAGTGAGACGTCGTTCGTCCTCACGAGCGATCACGCCGCCGAGCTCGGGGAGTTCTCCGTGCCGTTCGTCGTCGTCTCCGATCGTCTCCCGGAAGGGGAGCGGATCGGGACGCGGCTTGGCGCGACCTACGATCTCCCCCAGACGGTGCTTGGCCTCCTCGGCAGCCCGCGGCGATTCTGCCACCAAGGGCGGAACCTCGTCGGTGCCGAGGAATTCCCGGGGAGGCGCGTGGCGTTCTCGCAGATCGGCGACGGCTCGCACCGGTTCGTCCTCTTCGAAGGCCGCAACCACGGCGAAGAGCTCCTTCGCTGGGAGATCGACTCGACGAATCCGCTCGCCGAGGAGACGCCCGCCACGCTTCACGATCTCGTCGCCGATCCCGGTCGGAAGTCCGATCTCTTCTCGCGCCGTGACCCGGATTGGCCGCAGATCGACGAGTTCTGGAGGAGCCACCTCGGCATCGGCATCTACCTACTCCGCACCAATCGATTCGTGCCGGCGGCGGAGGTCGCGTCGCCCGAGGTGCCGCAGCCGCTCGTAAAGAATCTTTTCGTGCCGTTCACGAGCGTCGAGGTGCTGCCCGCCGCGCCCGGGCGCTACTTCGTGCCCGCGCGCGCGCTCGAGAAGGCGTCGTCGCTCGGCGAGGTGCTCGCGAGCCACAAGCGAGGCACCACGGTGGTCGTGGACTTGCGCTCGTCCACGTTCGATTCGTTCGACGCGCTCGAGCGGTGGCTCGGCAAGGACGTCGCCAAGGTCGACGGACTGCTCTTCGACGACGTGGGCATGGCGGTGGGCTGGGCCGAGCGTTCGAAGTCCCCCGTCGGCGTCTGGATCACGCCGAGGATGGGCGATCAAGGCGTGCTCTTCGATCAGATCGCCCAGGCCGGGATCGACTTCGTGGTGATGCCCATCCCCACCGAGACCGGGGTGAGGCGCGCCAAGCAGCGCGGGCTCGAGGTGTGGGTGCCGAAGAGCGGCCTCGAGCTGCTCTCCGACGTCGAGCCGAACGTCGTCTTCGAATGAGCCTCAACGCTTCTTGAGCGTGAGCTCGCGCGTGCGCATCGCCTGCGCGTGCGTGATGGCCACCGCGAGCGCGTCGGTCGCGTCGACGCCCGGCCGCTCGCGGAGCCCGAGTATCACGCCCACGATGCGCGAGACCTGCTCCTTGTCGGCCTGGCCCTTGCCCACGATGCTGCGCTTGACCAGCGAGGGCGGGTAGGCCTCGACGGAGAGGCCGGCGCGCGCGATCGCGAGGAGGGCGACGCCGCGCGCGTGCCCGAGCTTGAGCGCGGCGTTGGCGTGCTTGGCGAAGAAGACGTCCTCGACGGCGGCCGTCGCGGGGCGGTGCTCCGCGAGCAGCCGCTCGAGCTCGGTGTAGATGGTGAGCAGGCGCTCCTCGATGGGCGCCTTCGCGCGCGCCTCGATGGTCCCGGCCGTGACGAGCGAGAGCTTGCCGCGGTCGAGATCGACGATGCCGTATCCCGTCTTGATCGAGCCTGGGTCGATGCCGAGGACGCGCATCGGCTATTCGAGCGCCGAGAGCGCCGACTCGGAGAGCTCGAAGTCGGCGTAGACGCCTTGGACGTCGTCGTGGTCTTCGAGCGCCTCGTAGAGGGCGATGAGGGTGGCGGCGTCTTCGCCCTCGACCTCCTTGGGCGTGTTCGGGAGGTAGGCGAGCGAGGCCTCGTTCACCTTCATGCCGGCCTCCTCGATGGCCTCGCGCACGGTCTCGAGCTCGGTGCGCGGCGTCTTGATGCGCCAGCTCTCGCCCACGCGCTCCACGTCGTCCGCGCCCGCCCCGACGGCCACCTCGAAGAGCGCCTCCTCGTCGGCCGCTCCGTCGACCTCGATCACGCCCTTCTGCTCGAAGGCCCACGCGGCCGAGCCGCTCGCGCCGAGCTGCCCGCCGTGCTTGTCGAAGAGCTTGCGGATCTCGGCGGCCGTGCGGTTGCGGTTGTCGGTCATCACCTCGAGGAGGAAGAGCGTCCCCGCGGGGCCGACGCCCTCGTAGAGGAGCTCTTCGTACGAGACGCCCTCGAGCTCGCCCGTGCCCTTCTTGATGGCGCGGGTGACGTTCTCGCTCGGCATGTTCGCGTCGCGCGCGGCGTCGAGGGCGCGACGGAGCCGCGGGTTACCGTCGGGGTCGCCGCCGCCGAGCCGCGCCGCGACCGTGATCTCCTTGATGATCTTCGTGAAGATCTTGCTGCGCTTCGCGTCCTGGGCGCCCTTCCGGTGCTTGATCGTGGACCATTTGTTGTGGCCGCTCATCGGTTCTCCTGCGGTGCGCTTGATACCAGCGAGGGCGCGCCGTCGCTACCTACGGGCGTCCTCGGCGATGTCGACGACCCGCCATTCGTCGCTCTCCCGCTCGAGGATGATGACGAGGCGTGTGGGGAGACGGACGGTCGCGCGGTCGCCGTTGATCCGGACGTCGAAGTCGAGCGGATCGGCCGCGCCATCGACGAGCGCGTCGATCTCGCCCAGGAGGGCGCGCCGCCGCTCGGTGGTCAGGACGCGGAGCACCCCGGGGAGGCTCCGCCGCTCGAGGGCGACCCGCAGCGCGAGGACCGCCTCCTCGGGCGAGCCGAGGCTCGTGCCGGCGAGGAGGGCCCCGTCGAGGCGATAGGCGCCGTCTTCGTAGCGGAGGACGACGCGCTCGCCGCCCTCGTAGCGGAGCTCGACCGAGAGCCTGCCTTCGGCGTCGCCGAGGGCGTCGGCCATCTGCGCGAGCTCCGCCCGGTTCTCGGCGACGAGCGTCGCCAGCTCCTCCTCGGTGTAGAGCGCCTGGGTCTCGGAGGTGCCGAGCGCGTGGAGCGCCGCGCCGTCGCCCTCGGCCATCGCCCGGCGCACGGCCTCGAGCGTCGCCCCGGTGGGTGGCGTCTTCGGGGCGCACGCGGGGAGGGCGAGCCCGAGGACCAGCGTGGCGATCGCGCGAAGGGCGTGGGAGATCATCGAGAGACCGCATGATGGCACAGCCGGGCCCCTCCGCGAGAGCGCCTTCTCGGCCTTGAATCGCGCGCCCCGTGACGCAGGATGGTGAGAACATGACCGACAGAAAACGCGTGGTGATCGTCGGTGGGGGGTTCGGAGGGCTCGCGCTCGCGCGGGGGCTCCGGAGCGCGAACGTCGACGTGACCTTGGTCGACCGCGAGAACCACCACCTCTTCCAGCCGCTCCTCTACCAGGTCGCCACGGCGGGCCTCCAGCCCGGCGCCATCGCGGTGCCGATCCGCGGCGTGCTCTCCAAGCAGAAGAACGCGCGCGTCCTCCTCGACGAGGCCGTCGGCGTCGACCTCGAGCGCAAGGTGCTCCACCTCGCCCGCGGCAAGGAGCTCCCCTTCGACTACCTCGTCGCGGCCACGGGCGCGCGCACCAACTACTTCGGCCACGACGACTGGGCCAAGTACGCGCACGGCCTCAAGACGGTGCGCGACGCGATCCGCATCCGCGAGCGCGTGCTCCTCGCCTTCGAAGAGGCCGAGATGGAGACCGATCCGGCGCGCCGCAAGATGCTCCTCACCTTCGTGGTGATCGGCGGCGGCCCCACGGGCGTCGAGATGGCCGGGGCCATCCGCGAGCTCGGCAAGAGCGTGCTCGCGGGCGACTACCGCAACATCAAGGACGAGGACATCCGCGTGCTCCTCGTGGAGATGGCGCCGCGCGTGCTCATGCCCTTCGACCCGGAGCTCAGCGAGAAGGCCAGGCTCGCGCTCGCAGAGCTCGGCGTGGAGGTGCGCCTCGGTGAGCCCGTGAGCGAGGTGGCCGAGGAGCGCGTGCGTATCGGCGAGGAGTGGATCGACGCCTCGATCATCGTCTGGGCGAGCGGCGTGAAGCCCACGAGCTTCGCCGCCAAGCTCGGCGCGCCGCTCGATCGCGCGGGGCGCGTGATCGTCGGCCAGGACTGCTCGATCCCGGGCCACCCCGACGTCTTCGTCCTGGGCGACGCGGCCTCGTTCACGCCGGCCGGCGCCGAGCGACCGCTGCCCGGCCTCGCGCCCGTGGCCATGCAGCAGGGCCGCTACCTCGCCAGGATCATCGCCAACGACGGAAAGGGCCTCCCGCGCCCGCCCTTCGTCTATCGCGACAAGGGCGCGATGGCGACGATCGGCCGGAGGCGCGCCGTCGCCGCCACCAAACGCCTCAAGCTCTCCGGCTTCCTCGCGTGGATCGCGTGGGGCCTCGTGCACGTGGCCTACCTCATCGGCTTCCACAACCGGCTCCTCGTGCTCTTCGAGTGGACCTGGTCGCTCGTCACGGCCAAGCGGGGCGCGCGCCTCATCACGGCCAACATCCACTTCCGCGACACGCCGGGACGTCGCCCCGAGCTCCCGCCGCTCATCGTGGAGCGGCACGGGCGCCGCACGCGCATGCCCGGGGAGCGTCGTTCACTCGACTCGTGAAGTCGCGTTCACGCCGCATCCCGCGCGCCATCGGCCGACCCGCGTGAAATCCCTTGGAATTCCGCGATCGGCCCCCTGGCACGGATCGTGAAATCCCGAGCCCGGACCATGACCACCCGGGCTCTACCTCTCGCGCTGCTCTTCGTGCTCGGCCTCGCCGGCTGCCACGAGGAGACCAAGTTCTGCGACGAAAACGGCTGTTACACCTGTGACGGGATGAGCTGCCGCCCGATCACCCCGGCCGGCGCCTGCACGCGCAACGCCGACTGCGGGGGCGACGAGTACGTCTGCCGCGACGGCGCCTGCGTCCCCGATGACCGGAGCTGCGGCGACCTCGGCTGTAGCTGCGTCGTGACGGGCGCGTGCGACGAGGGCTACGTCTGCACCGGCGGCGAGTGCCGGCCCGAGGACGAGGTCTGCCGCTTCGACCACGCCTGTGGCGCGGGGAAGGTCTGCGTCGACGGCCGCTGCTACAACGCCTGCGAGGGCGGCCGCGAGTGCGTCGAGGGCCTCGTCTGCGAGGACGGCGCCTGCGTGCCCAGCGTCGCCACGTGCGCCGAGGACGCCGACTGCGAGGACGGCGTCTGCCTCGACGGGAGCTGCCAGGTGGGCTGCACCGGCGACGGCGAGTGCGCCGCGGACGAGTTCTGTGACCACGGCCACTGCCGCTACGACGACCGCTTCACTCCCTTCTGCGTGGAGTCGCCCGACTGCCAAGCCGGCCACGTCTGCGTCGAGGGCCTCTGCCGCACCCCCTGCACCGACGACGCCTCCTGCCTCGCCTTCGACGTCCAGTTCCGCTTCTGCCGCGAGGGCTTCTGTCAGACCTTCGACGAGATCCGCTCCGACTGCCGCACCAGCGTCGACTGCGAGCCGGGAAAGACCTGCGTGAACGGCTCCTGCCGCTGACGCGAGGGGCTCGACTTCGGTCGGGCCCCTCATCATCCTTCGGCTCCCCCTCATCTCCCCGAGCCGATGTCGACCTTCCAAACGGCGACGATCTTCGTCGCGACGGTGGTGCTCTTCCTCCACGGGCTCCAAGGCTTCAGCCAAGAGGTCCAGGCGGCGGGGTCGAGCACCTTCCAGAGCCTCCTCGGCAAGCTCACCAAGACCCGTTTCCGCGGCTTCTTGCTCGGTCTGGGCATCACGAGCCTCGTCCAATCGTCGAGCGCCGTCTCCTCGATCACCGTGGCGCTCGTCGACTCGGGGGCGATCACCTTTCGGAACAGCCTCGCCGTCCTCCTCGGCGCCAAGATCGGCACCACCGGCACCGCCTGGCTCGTCTCCTTCGAGCTCGCCAGCATCGGCGCCTTCTTCATCGTGGCGGGCGCCGTCCTGGGGGTCATGCCCGTGCGGGCCAAGATCTTCGGGAAGGCGCTCTTCTACTTCGGCTTCATCCTCTTCGCGCTCGACCTCCTGAGCGGGAGCCTCGAGCCCATCCGCGAGTCGCCCTTCCTCCGTGAGCTCCTCGGCGCGACGGCCTCGCTCCCGCTCTCCGTGCTCATCGGCGTGATCGTCACGCTCATCGTCCAGTCCTCGAGCGTGACCTCGGGCCTCGCCGTCGTGCTCGCGCAACAAGGTGTCGTCGCGCCCGAGGCGGCCATCGCCGTCGTCATCGGCGCGTCGATCGGCACCACGTCCACCGCGCTCATCGCCAGCGCCAAGATGGGCTCGGCCGCCAAGCGCGCCGCCCGCGCCAACACCCTCTTCAACGTGGTCGGCGCGGTGGCGCTCCTGCCCTTCCTCGATCGCTTCTCGGCCGCGATCCTCGCCGTGGGCCTCGACGACGGAAAGTCCGTGGCGCTGGCGCAGCTCGTCTTCGCCGTGGTGGTGACGATCCCCTTCTTGATCTTCCTCCGGCCCTTCGAGCGCCTGGTCTTCAAGCTCTGGCCGCCCTCCACGGTCTGAAACGAGAACGCGCGGCGCCGGAGGTCCGACGTCGCGCGCTCGGTGGGGAGGGGCTGGCTCAGCGGTGCTGGTAGAGGCTGAGCGCGCCCACGTAGAGGAAGCCGACCATGAAGAGCACCATGAAGGGGATGCTCACCCAGGCGCCGAGGTAGACGGCGAGGCCGATGGTGGCGGCGAAGTAGAGGCCGAAGAAGATCTCGAGGAGCGAGTGCACCGGGAAGGAGGCGCGGTAGCTCTTCTTCTTCCAGACGGGCTTCTTCTCGCTCCCCACCACGCCGTGCTTGGGCGTGCGCACGAACTCCACGTCGTTGCCGAAGAGGCCCTCGAGCACCGCGCGGCTGTTGTTGATGGAGAGCCCGATGCCGAGCGCCATCATCATGGGCAGGCGCACGATGGCCTGCTTGAGGTCGCCGTAGAGCGCCTTCTGGCTCACCAGGTAGAAGAGCACGATCGAGCCCGTGGTCGCGGCGAAGAGCGGCGCGTCGAGCAGGAGGAGCTCCGGCCGGTCGATCTCGAGTCGCATCAGCATGTTGGGGAGCTGGAGGATCGCGAGGAGGACCAGGAAGAGGTAGGCGAAGTTGTTGGTCAGGTGGAAGATGCACTCGATCTTCACCTTGAGCGGGATGTCCGCCTTGATGACCGTCCAGAGGAGTTTGCGCGTGGTCTGCGCCGAACCCTTGGCCCAGCGGTACTGCTGGCTCTTGAACGAGTTCATCTCGCAGGGGACCTCGGCCGGCGCGACGGCCTGCGGGACGTAGACGAACTCCCAGCCGCGGAGCTGCGCGCGGAAGCTGAGGTCCATGTCCTCGGTGACCGTGTCGTGCTGCCAGCCGCCCGCGTCTTCGATGGCCGAGCGGCGCCACACGCCCGCCGTGCCGTTGAAGTTGAAGAAGCGGCCCGAGCGGTTGCGCGCGATGTGCTCGATGACGAAGTGGCCGTCGAGCATCATCGACTGGCACTGCGTGAGCAGCGAGTAGTCGCGGTTGAGGTGGGTCCACCGCGCCTGCACCATCCCGACCTTGGGGTTGGTGAAGTGGTGGATGAGGCTCATCAGGATGTCGGAGTTCGGCACGAAGTCCGCGTCGAACACCATGAGGAACTCGCCCTTGGCCACCTTGGTGGCCGCCTCGAGCGCGCCGGCCTTGTAGCCCGTGCGGTCGGTGCGGTGGATGTAGACCGCGTCGAAGCCGCGCTCGCGGAGCTCCTCGGTCTTCTTGCGCGCGATCTCCTGCGTCTCGTCGGTGCTGTCGTCGAGGACCTGGATCTCCAGCCTGTCGCGCGGGTAGTCGATGGTCGCCACGCCCTCGAGGAGCCGCTCGACCACGTACTTCTCGTTGAAGATCGGGAGCTGGATGGTGACGACGGGGAGCTCCTCGAAGTGCTCCGGCGGCGTGGGCTTGTTCCGGTAGTACTTGAAGTAGAGCCAGAGCAGCTGGGCGCGGTGGAAGCCATAGAGGCCCAGGATCGCCAGGATCGTCAGGTACAGCGCGATGATGAGGATCTGTGCCACGGGGACTCCGAATCGCCCCCCCTCGGGGGAGGACCGAATTTGGGGTGGATTCCACCATGGCGCGATGCATCAAATGTCATCCGCTTGTAATTCTTTGTGAGCGGAACGGGCGGGTGCGGGGCCCGCGCTCGGCGCTCTCGCGCGAGCGCCGGTGCGAGACGCGGGGGCGGAGCTTCATGTGCGCGGCGGCGCGTTGGCGCCCCCCTCGGGAGCTCCGTTTGACGAAGCGCGCGCCGGACGATCACGTTGAGCGTCGAGGGGCCGCGGCCCCTCTCCGAATCAAGGAGACCACCACGTGAACTCGAAAGCCCATCGATCGGCGGCACCTCGCTCCGGAGACCTCGTGCTCGCAGCGC
Source organism: Myxococcales bacterium (assembly GCA_012744445.1). Classification (GTDB taxonomy): domain Bacteria; phylum Myxococcota_A; class Polyangia; order Polyangiales; family Houyiibacteriaceae; genus JAAYBZ01. The sequence continues at coordinate 20,060 of JAAYBZ010000006.1, forward strand.
TCCTCGCCTCGATGCTCTGCGGTCCGCTCGGATGCGGGAAGGAAGAGGCGGCCGAACCCGGCGCGGGCAAGGCCACCTCGGTCTCGGCCGTGGAGCGGGACGAGGCCGCGGGGGTGGAGGCCGTCGCGGCCGAAGCGATCGCGGAGGGGGAGGCCGAGGTCGTCCAGAGCCTCTACCGCCCCGATGCGGGCGAGATCTTCGCGTGGCGGCGCGCCGGAGAGGGCGACGTCGCCCGGATCGAGAAGGCCCTCGAGCGGCTCCGCCGACCCGAGACGAATGCCGTCGGCACGATCGACGTCGCCGTGCTCCTCCGTAGCCCGCGCGCCGTGGAGCCCGCCGTGTGGGAGGGCTGCACGATGAAGGCCCAGATCGAGCACGAGGCGACGAACGCCCGGACCGTGGTGCGCTCCTGCCCGCTCGCCGGCGCCGCGTCACGCCCGTATTGGAAGCACGTGATGGCGCTCGCCTCCTTCGTGAAGCGCGGCGCCGCGGCGCGCCTCCTCGACGCCAACGACGAGTTCGCCGAGAGCGTCGCCGTGGACGAGACCCATGGCGTCTTCCTCCTCCAACACGACCACGATCGCGTCGAGCCCATCTACTTCGCCTTCCGCGTGAGCGGCGACGAGCTCGTCCTCTTGGCGGTCGTGATCTGAGGTCGAGGTCGGCGCGTCGGGCGCACCCGACCGGCGCGGATCTCGTGGCCGGGGCGCGGCTCGTCTTCATGGACGAGAGCGCGACGCAGGCGACGACCGTGTTCGAGAAGGACCACCGCTTCACCTTCGCGGTGAAGGGCGTCATCCAGTCTTGGGCCAGCTTCAGGCAATCGTACGGAGCGGCGAGCTTTCGAGCTCACCGAGGGTCTTGGAGATGGCGTGTGACATCGCCGCCATCACCCCGGGGTGCGAATTGCGAACGCCGTCGAGCCCGATCCCGCGAAGCGGCATCCCACCTCTACCGCCGGATAGGCCCCACTCCTCCCACCTCGGTGAGGAAATCTCGGGCGCGTGACTCGACCGGAGGGGCCTGCGGGGCTAGGAAGGCGCATGCTAGGTATGCGCGCAGGTTTTGCACGGAGCTGGCTTTTCCTCTGCATTCTGTTCGTGTCGGTCCTCACGGGCGCGTGTGATGGTGCCCAGAACCAGGCCGCCCCGCCCGCGGCGCCACCGCCCGAGATTCCGGTGGTGGAGGTGCAGTACACCAAGCTCACGGTCACCGATCGGCTGCCGGGGCGCGTCACGGCCATCCGGACGGCCGAGGTGCGCCCCCAGGTCGGGGGCATCCTCAAGAAGCGCCTCTTCGAAGAGGGCGACATGGTGAAGGCCGGTCAGGCCCTCTATCAGATCGAGCCGGACCTCTTCCGCGCCGAGGTCGCCGCGGCGCGGGCCGCGCGGGATCGCGCCAAGGCCAACCTCGCGCTCGCCGAGTCGGAAGCCAACCGCGCGACGAGCGTCCGCGGCACGGGCGCGCTGAGCGAGCGGGAGATCGACGCCGCCGTGGCCCAGGCCGAGCTCGCCAAGGCCGACCTCGCCCAGGCCGAGGCCGCCCTCGCGCGGGCGAGCCTCAACCTCCAATACGCCACGGTGCGCGCCCCCATCGCGGGCCGCATCGGCATCTCGCGGGTGACGGAGGGCGCGCTCCTCACGGTGAACGATCCCCTCCCGCTCGCGACGATCCACCAGATCGACGACGTCTACGTCGACATCAAGCAGCCGGTGGCGCGCTACGAGGAGCTGCGCCGGGCCTTCGACAGCGGCCGCATCGTCCGCGAAGAGGGCCTGCCCGTGGAGCTCGAGTCGCCGCAGGGCAAGAAGTACGAGGAGACCGGCCGCCTGCTCTTTGCCGACATCGACGTCGACGCGAGCACGAGCGAGGTCACGCTCCGCGTCCTCGTGAACAACCCCAAGCTCACGCTCCTGCCGGGGATGTTCGTGCGGGCGCTCATCACCTTCGGCGAGGACCAGAACGCGCTCCTCATCCCGCAGCAGGCCGTCCAGCGCGACGCCTCGCTCGGCGCGCAGATCTTCGTCGTCAACGACAAGGACGAGATCGAGGTGCGCCCCGTGACCACCGGCCGCGTCGTCGACAACCAATACCTCGTCCTCGAAGGCGTCGAGCCCGGCGATCGCGTCGTCGTCGAGGGCCACGACAAGGTCCGTACGGGGACCAAGGTGGTCCCCACGCCGTGGAAGCGCCAAGCTTCTTCGACCGAAGAGGGCTGAGCCGATGCCCCAGTTTTTCATCGAACGCCCGGTCTTCGCCTGGGTCATCGCGATCTTCATCGTGCTCGCCGGCGCGCTCTCGCTCACGCGCCTGCCGGTCGAGCGCTACCCGACGGTCGCCCCGCCGAGCGTCACCATCCAGGCCACGTACCCGGGCGCCACGCCCAAGACGCTCGCCGAGAGCGTCATCGAGCCGATCGAGCGCGAGATCTCGGGCGTGCCGGGCCTGCTCTACTTCGAGTCGTCCGCCGACACCTCCGGCATGGCGCGCATCATCGCGACCTTCGAGCCGGGGATCGATCCCGACCTCGCGCAGGTCGCGGTGCAGAACAAGCTGCGCACGGTCGAGCCGCGCCTCCCGCAGATGGTCCGCCAGATCGGCCTCACCGTCGACCTCGCGAACCAGAACTTCATGATGTTCCTCACGCTGCGCTCGCCGGGTGGCCGCTATACGCAGGCGATGCTCGGCGACTACATGTCGCGCCACATCGTCGAGGACATCAAGCGCGTCAAGGGCGTGGGCCGCGTGCAGGTCTTCGGCTCGCCGCTCGCGCTCCGCATCTGGATCGACCCGGTGAAGCTCACGGCGTTCGGCATCGCGGTCGACGACATCGCCGCCGCCGTCCGCGCGCAGAACGCCCAGATCTCGCCCGGCCGCCTCGGCGACATGCCGACCGTGCCCGGCCAGCGCGTCTCCGTCCCGCTCATCGTGCAGGGCGAGCTCGAGTCGCCCGAGGAGTTCGAGCAGATCGTGCTCCGCGCGAACCCCGACGGATCCAAGATCACGCTCGGCGACGTGGCGCGCGTGGAGATCGGCCCGCAGTTCTACCGCACCACCTCGCGCCTCAACGGCGCCACGGCGGCCACGGCGGGCATCCAGCTCCTCCCGGGCGCCAACGCCGTCGAGACGGCGAAGCTCCTCCAGGAGCGGCTCGAGGAGCTCTCGGTGAGCTTCCCCGAGGGCGTCATCTACGACATCCCCTACAACACGGCGCCCTTCGTCGAGATCTCGATCCAGAAGGTGGTGCAGACCTTCTTCGAGGCGCTCGTGCTCGTGTTCGCGGTGATGCTGCTCTTCCTGCAGAACATCCGCTACACGTTCATCCCGGCCATCGTCGCGCCCATCGCCATCATGGGCACCTTCGCCGTGATGCTCGCGCTCGGCTTCTCGGTGAACGTCCTCACGATGTTCGGCATGGTCCTCGCGATCGGCATCATCGTCGACGACGCCATCGTCGTGGTCGAGAACGTCGAGCGCATCATGCACGAGGAGAAACTCCCGCCGAAGGAGGCCACCAAGAAGGCGATGCGCGAGATCACGGGCGCCGTCATCGGCATCACGCTCGTGCTCACCGCCGTCTTCCTCCCGATGGCGCTCGCCTCGGGCTCGGTCGGCCGCATCTACCGGCAGTTCACGGTGTCGATGGCGGTCTCGATCGCGTTCTCGGCCTTCCTCGCGCTCTCGCTCACGCCGGCGCTCTGCGCGACGCTCCTCAAGCCGCTCGACGAGCACCACGACAAGCACAAGGGCTTCTTCGGCTGGTTCAACCGCGCCTTCGACTGGGCCACCGAGCGGTACTCGCGCGTGGTCGGCCGCGTCGTGAAGCACACGCCGAGCACGATGGTGGCCTACCTGGGCGTCGCGGCGTTCACGGCCTTCATGTTCATGCGGCTCCCGGGCGCGTTCCTCCCCGAGGAGGACCAGGGCTACTGGATCTCCACCATCCAGCTCCCGTCCGACGCGACGATGGAGCGCACGGCCGAGGCCGTGAAGAAGTACGAGGACTTCACCGCGGGCCGCGAGGTCATCGAGAACGTGCTCGCGATCCAGGGCTTCGGCTTCATGGGCGCGGGCCCGAACATCGCGATGATCTTCACCAACCTCAAGACCTGGGACAAACGCCGTCCCGACGAGGGCTCGGTGCAGGAAGAGGTCAACGCGGTGCGCGGGGCCTTCGCCGATCACAAGGACGGCCGGCTCATCGCCGTCGTCCCGCCGTCGATCTCCGAGCTCGGCAACAGCGCGGGCTTCGCGATGCGCCTGCTCGATCGCCACAACCTCGGCCCCGAGGCGCTCCAGGAGGCGACGATGAAGCTCCTCATCGCCGCCAACCAGAGCGACGTGGTGCAGAACGTCTACGTGGAGGGCATCCCTCCCGGGCCCTTCGTTCGCCTGGTCATCGATCGTCAAGCGGCCGAGGCGCAGGGCGTGTCCTTCCCCTCGATCAACGCGACGGTCTCGGCGGCGCTCGGCTCGATGTACGTGAACGACTTCCCGTACCAGGGCCGGCTCCAGCAGGTGATCCTCCAGGCCGAGCCCTGGGCGCGCATGCAGATCGAGGACGTGCTCGACCTGCCCGTGCGCGCGCGCGACGGCTCGATGGTCAAGCTCGGCACCTTCGCCAAGCCCGAGTGGGAGCACAACCCGCTCCAGCTCGTGCGCTACAACGGCTACCCGGCGGCGCGCATCTCGGGCTCGGCCAAGCCGGGCAAGAGCTCGGGTGAGGCCATGGCCGAGATGGAGCGGCTCGCGAAGGAGATCCTCCCGACGGGTTACGCGGTCGACTGGACGGGCCTCTCGTACCAGGAGCGGCTCTCGGGCTCGGAGGCGCCGGCGCTCCTCGCGCTCTCGATGCTCGTGGTCTTCCTCGTGCTCGCGGCGCTCTACGAGAACTGGTCGATCCCGCTCGCGGTCATGCTCGTGGTCCCGCTCGGCGTGATCGGCGCGCTCCTCGCCGTGACGATGCGTGGCCTGCCCAACGACGTCTTCTTCAAGGTCGGCCTCATCACGCTCATCGGCCTCTCCGCGAAGAACGCGATCCTCATCGTGGAGTTCGCGAAGCAGCTCGAGGAGCAGGGCAAGGGCGTGCTCGAGGCCGCGGTCGAGGCCGCGGGCCTCCGCCTCCGCCCGATCCTCATGACCTCGCTCGCCTTCACGCTCGGCGTCTTCCCGCTCGTGATCGCGCGCGGCGCGAGCGCCGAGACGCAGAACGCCATCGGCACGGGCGTGTTCGGCGGCATGATCTCGGGCACCTTCCTCGCGATCTTCCTCGTGCCCGTGTTCTACGTGGTGGTGCGGCGGCTCGTCGCGCGGGTGAAGAAGGAGCCGCCCGCGGCGCCTTCGCCGCTCGAGCCGCCCGTCGGCTCCTGAGCTCCATCGGAACCGCCGCGCGCCCTCCGGGGCGCGCGATGCGTTTGGGCTCCCGCGCGCGGATGGGGCATGATCCCCCGCATGAAGAAACTCGCCTTCCTCCTACTCTCCTCCTTCCTCGTGTTCCAGCTCGCCGCCTGCGGCGGCAAGGACGGCGCCTCGGAAGCGCGCGCCGACGTCTCCGCGGGCGACGAGTCGCCGCTCGTCCCGCCGGGTGAGACCAAGATCGGCGATCGTTCGACCTGCCCCGTGAGCGGCGAGGAATTCGTCGTCACCGAGAGCTCGCCCACCGTGGTCCACGAGGGCCGCACCTATCACTTCTGCTGCCCCGGCTGCGCGGCGCGCTTCGAGGCCGATCCCGACAAATACCTCGGCGCCCCCGTCGACGCCGAGGACGACGAGGACTGATCTCCGCGGCGCCGGTGGAGCTCAGAGGAGCGCGACGAACTCGCGCCCGAACTCCATCGGCGTCGGCCGATCCTTGGGGTCGATCGCGGTGGCCGCGCGCATGAGCTTGGCGAGCGCCGCGGGGTAGTCGCGGAGCCGCTCGACCTGCTCGAAGGGATCGCGCTGCATGTGCGCGAAGATCCGGTCACGCGGGCTCGTGATGTCGTCGAAGAACGCCCGGCCCGTGGTGACGTTGTAGATGGTGCCCGCGAGCGAGTAGACGTCGGCGCGACCGTCGAGCTCGACCGGATCGAGGACCTGCTCGGGCGCGATGTAGCCCGGCGTGCCCGCGACGAAGCGGCCCGCCGACTCGGGGGCGACCTTCATCGCGCGCACCATGCCGAAGTCGATGACGACGGTGGCGAGCGGCGGCGTGCGCGCCGGATCGCGGTGCTTCTCCGGATCGAAGCGGGTGCCGCCCGTGAGCGGGAGGCGCAGCCAGAGGTTCGCGGGCTTGATGTCGCGGTGCACGAGGCCCGCCTGGTGGAGCGCCGTGAGGCCGGCGCAGGCCTCGAGCACCACCTGCCGGAGCTCGAAGAGGCTCATGAGCCGCGCGCTCGAGTACTCCTTGAGGTCGGCGCCCATGAGGTATTCGAGCACGAGGAAGGGCACGTTCCCGGAGACGCCGCGGTCGATGATGTTGGCGACGTTGGGGTGATAGAGACCGGCGAGCGCCTTGGCCTCCTCGACGAACGAGGCGAGGATGCCCGCGCGCTCGGTGTCGCTCGCGGCGGCGAGCGCGTCGGCCTTGGGGATCTTCAAGACGAAGAGGCGATCGGCGCCCGGTTTGCGCACGAGCCAGACGGTGCCGACGCCGCCTTCGCCGAGCGGCTTGACCAGCTCGTAGCCCTCGATGGTCTTGGGCGCCTCGCGCTTGGGCAGCGGGGGCGGCGGCGGCGTGCGGCGGACGGCGCCGCTCACGGCCGCCTCGACGAGCGCCGAGGTGACGGGACCGAGCGAGGCGAACCACACGTCGAGCATGGTGAGCTCGCGCTTCTGGATGGCGCGCGCGACGAGCGAGGCGATGCGCGCGGCGTTCTCCGTATTGCGCGGCTCGTCGTCGGGGCGCGCGCGGTGGAGCGCCTTCACCGGATCGGCGAGGGCCGCCTGGAGGCGCTCGGCGGCGTGCACGAGCGAGAGGCAGCGCGCGTCGAGATCGGGCTTCTGGCCCGAGACGTCGCCGAAGTCCTCGAGCGCGTCGGCGAGGCCGGAGAGCGCGTGCGCGAGCTCGGTGTTGCTCGCCTCGAGCGAGGCGAGGAGGTGCGCGGCCTCGCCGCCCCAGGCGCCGTCGAGCGCGCCGGAGGAGACCTGCGCGCGGATCTCCTCGGCGAGGGCGCAGCATCGCTCGAGCGCGCCCTCGGCGATCATGGGGAGCGCCACGGCGAGCTGTTGGAGCACCGTGGGCCGGTCGATGACGAGCGCCCACCACGCGGCGAAGGGGCCGAGCCATTCGACGTCGTCGATCTCGCCGAGCGCCGAGCCGCGCGTGGTGTCGACGAGGCGCCAGAGCACCATGGCGAGCGCGTTCTTGATGGCGGGCGGCATCTCGCGCGAGCCGTCGGAGAGGCCCTGGATCTTGCGGAGGAAGACGCACGTGCTGTGCGCGGCCGGGCCGGGGCCGGGGCCGAGGTCCTTCTCGCCGCCGCACGCGTCGAGGGCGTAACCGCCGAGGCGGATGGCGAGCACCTCGAGCATCTCGTCGACCTGCGGATCGCTCTCGCCCTTCTCGCGGCGCTCCTTCACCACGTCGAGGAGCTCGGAGGGCGCGCGCGCGACGATCTTCCAGGTCTCCTCGAGATCGGGCTCCTGGATGGCGTCGCCGTGGGGGCGCGTGGCGAGGACGGGGCCCCAGAGTCGGAGCGCGAGCGAGCGCGCGCAGCCCTCGAGGGCGTTCATGGCGGCGGCGCGGTGGCGCAGCGTGCGGCCCTCGATGGCGACGCGGCGCGCCTCGTCGAAGGTGGGCGCGAGGATCTCGGCGAAGCGGGCGGCGCGGGCGTCGGCCTCTTCGTCGTCGTACTGGGCGGCGAGGCGGACGAGGTTCTCGAGGCCGAGCTCGAGGTCGAGCGGATCGCGCTCGGCGGCGTCGATGGGGTCGGTGACGGCGATGACCTCGATCCAGCGGCGCCACTCGGCGAGCTCGGTGGTCTTCGCGCGGCGCGCCATCTCGCGGAGCCGGCGGAGCGTGGGCTCGACCTCTTCACGGCCGTGGCCGCGGCGGAAGAGCGTGTAGAGGCCGCGGGCGAGGGCGCGCGCGGCGTTGGCGCCGCCGCCGCCGGCGAGGATGCGCGCGGCGAGCTTGTCCCAGATCTCGCGGCGCCCGTGGAAGAGGTAGGGCGTGGCCGCGGCGGCCGCGGCGAGCGACCAGTGCTCGTCCTCGGGCGACTCGATGAGCGCGACGAGCTCGTGCGCGAGCCGGCGGAGGCGATCGGCCGGGAGCGAGGCGAAGCCCGTGAGCGCGCGCTGGCGGAGCACGGGGGTGGAGCCGCCGACCCAGTCGAGCAGGGTGTACTCGAGCTGCTCGACGGTGCCGGCGAGGCGGCCGAGCGCGCGCGCCGCGTGGATCCAGACGAGCGGCTCGGGGTGGAGGAGGAGCGGCTGGAGCACCTGGAGCGTGCGGCTCACGAGCGCCGGATCGGTCATCGGGGGCATGCCGCGCACCGCGACCTCGAGGCAGCGCGCGGCGAGCACGCGGCCGCGGAGCGCGCCGTGCGAGGGACGCCCGACCATCGCGTCGAAGGTGGCCTCGGACGACCAGAGCCACTTGCCGAGCTCGGGGACCTCGAGGGCGCTCGCGCCTGCCTCCCAGATGAGGATCTCGATGCGCGCGCGCGCCTCGGCGTTGATCGGGTCCGAGAGCGCGCGTCCGTCGCCGAGGCGCGGGATGCAGCGGAGCGCGTCGAGGAGCGGACCCTCGACGATGCGCGCGCGGGCGGCGCGCGTCTTGGCCTCGGCAAGGGCCGGGCGCTTCTCGGCGGCGGCCAGGAGGTCGGCGTAGTCGACGTCGACGCGGGCCGCGCTCGCTTCGCAATAGGCGAGGAGGAGCGCGCCATGGTCTCCGTCGAGGAGCGCGTCGAGCTCGGCGCGGCGCTCGGGCGCGGTGAGCTCGGGCATCGCGCGCTCGAGGAAGGCCACCGCCGCGCGGGCGTCGGGAGAGAGGGAGGGCTCGTCGAGCGCGCCGCGGATCGCGGCGGGGTTCGAGAGCGAGGGGGCGAGCGCGGCGAGCGCGGAGGTCAGCTCCGGAGAGACCATGCGCGCACGAGGGTATCAAAGCTCGGCGGAAAATTGCGACGTCGCGACCCTCGCGCGCGGGGCGCCGGTCATTCCGGCCAGAAATTCGTCGGGAGCCCGCCCTTCTGCACGAGGGCGGCGAGGTCCATCGCGATGGCGACCGTCTCGTGCACGAAGAAGCCGGGCCAGATGGAGCGGCTGCGCATGGCGAGCGTGCCGAGGACCACGCCGGCGATGATCGCGCCGAAGGTCTCGGCGACGGGCTTGCCGTAGTGGATCATCACGTAGGGCACCACCATCGCGAAGATGGCCTGGCTGCCGAGCGACCTCCGCCCCGACTCGACGAGGAAGCCGCGGAAGAGGAATTCCACCGCGAAGAACTGCCCGGCGTAGAAGAGCTCCCAGAGGAAGAGATCGGCGAGGCTCCGCCCGGCGTGCTTGTAGAAGGGGTAGTACGAGGAGAAGTCGCGCTGGTCGGCGACGAAGAAGACGAGCGGGAGCACCACCGCGGCGCACACGAAGTAGAGCGGGATGTGCGAGGTGGACTTGCCCCAGCCGAGGCCGTGGTCGCGGCCGCGGCGCCCCGAGAGCCAGAGCACGACGAGCGGGAGCACCACCCACGCGAAGACGCGCGTGAGGCTCCAATAGGCGTGCGGCGCGAGCCCCCAGAAGGGGGATTTTCGGGCTTCGAGGACGAGCTCGCGGAAGAAGCCGTCGGTGCGGAGCGCCCAGGCGGTGAGCTCGCGGAACTGCTGCCCGCTGCCCCAGTACTCGGTGAGGGTGAGGCCGACGGCCGCCGTGAGGAAGGCGAGGAGCGGCCCCCAGTCGTAGCGATCGCCCGCGGGGGCGCGCTCGCGATCGAGCTCGCGCCAGGTCTCGAGGAAGAAGCGCTTGGGGTGGAGCTCCCGGATCACGTCCCGGCCCGCTCGATGGCGCGCTCGAGGCGGGCGAGCGTCGCGTCCTTGCCGAGGACCTCCATCACCTCGAAGAGGCCCGGGCTCTTGGTGCGCCCGGTGAGGGCGACGCGCGCGGGCTGGGCGATCTCCTTCATCGTGAGCCCTTCGGCCTCCATCGCGGCGGTGACGTGCGGCGAGAGCTGCGCGTCGGTGAAGGGCTCGACGCCGGCGATGGTGGAGGCGAGCCAGCGGAGGTGCGGCACGGCCTCGGGCGTGAGGAACTTGGCCGCGGCCTTCTCGTCCATCGCGGGCTCGTCGACGAAGAAGTACTCCGCGGCCTCGGCGAGCTCGACGAGCGTGACGGCGCGCGGCTTGAGGTAGGGCATCGCCTTCACGAGGCGCGGATCGTCGGGCGCGACCTTCACGCCGCGGGCCTCGAGGAAGGGCGCGACCTCCTCGGCGAGGCGCGCGTCGTCGAGCATGCGGAGGTGTTCGCCCTGGACGTAGGCGAACTTCTTCGCGTCGTAGCGGCTCGCCTGCGCGCCGACTCGATCCCAGGAGAACTTCTCGATGAGCTCGGCGCGCGTGAAGATCTCCTGATCGCCGTACGACCAGCCGAGGCGCACGAGGTAGTTGAGGACGGCGTCGGGCAGGTAGCCCATGTCGCGGTACTCGAGCACGCCGACGGCCGCGTGGCGCTTGCTGAGCTTCTGGCCGTTGGGCGCGAGGACCATGGGCACGTGCGCGAACTCGGGCACCTTCGCGCCGAGCGCCTGGTAGATGAGGATCTGCGGCGTGGTGTTGATCATGTGATCGTCACCGCGCGCGACGAGCGTGACGCCCATGGTGATGTCGTCGACGACGCAGCCGAGGTTGTAGAGCGGCATGCCGTCGGGGCGCACGAGGACGAAGTCCTGGAGCGTCGAGTGCTGGATCTCGATGCGGCCCTTGATGAGGTCGTCCCAGGCCGTCGTGCCCTCGCGCGGCGCCTTGAAGCGTACGACGTGCGGGGCGCTCGGATCGGCCGGCTGCTTCCCGTCGCGGTAGGGACTCTCGAAGGTGAAGCCCTCCTTGCGGCCGGTGCGCGCGGCGAAGGCCTCACGCGCGGCTTCGATCTCTTCCTTGGTGGCGTAGCAGCGGTACGCGTGGCCCGAGGCGATGAGCTTCTCGACCACCTCGCGGTAGATGTCGAGGCGCTGGCTCTGGAAGTACGGGCCGTTCGGGCCGCCCACCTCGGGACCCTCGTCCCAGTCGAGGCCGAGCCACCGGAGCGACTCGACGATGACGCGCGCGCTCTCCTCGGTGCTCCGCCCCTGGTCGGTGTCCTCGACGCGGAGGATGAACTTGCCGCCCTGTTGGCGGGCGTAGAGCCAGCTGTAGAGCGCCGTCCGGACGCCGCCGATGTGCAGGGTGCCGGTGGGCGAGGGCGCGAATCGAACGCGGACTTCGGTCATGGCGCGCGGATTAGCAGCCTCGCGGCGGATGCGCGAGCCCGCCCCGCGCGGCTCAGGACTCGGGGCCGGGGTCGTCGCTCCCGTATTGGTAGAAGAGCAGCCCCCCGCGCTGGCGCGGGAAACGGTCGGCGATGAAGAGGTCGAAGCCCGAGCCGTCGGGGCGCACGCGGATGCCGCCGCCGTTGCGGAGCGAGACGCCGAACGAGGTCCTCGAGGTGGCGACCCGCTTCCGGGCGACGCTCTCGAAGTCGAGCGCGCGGTCTCGGGCCCGAAGGCGGTGGAGCGCCACCTTGCCGCGCCGCTCGCCCATGCCGACGAGGTAGATGCGGCCCGTGCCGCACTCGGTGACGAAGGTCGTGTTCTCGTAGCGATCCCACTCCTTGCACACGCCGCCCTCGCGCGCGGTGCAGACGCCGAGGAGGGGATCGATGCGGCGCTCGGGATCGTCCTTGAGGGCCGACCAGTAGTGGACGAAGTCGAATCGCGTGCCCGCGTCGAGCCGGGGACCGTCGCTCACGTAGAAATGCCCGTAGCGGCCCGAATGACGCCCGCCGACGTAGACGAGGAAGCGGCCGTCGACGAGCTTGGTGAGGGCCACGGAGGAGGCCTTCGACGCGCGGCCCAGCTGGCGCGGCTCGCCCTGGCTCCCGTCGAGCACGATCGACGTCATCGGCGCCTTCACCGAGGCGGGGTCGGAGACGTCGTAGAAGAGGACGCGCGCCGGGCCCTTGCACCTTCGGCCGTCGCATTCGACGGCCACGGCGAGGACGTCGCCGAGGACCTGCATCCCGCCCGGGTGGTTGCCGTGGGGCACGCGGACGACGTGCTCGAGCTTGCCCGGTCCGAAGCGCCCGAGACGCCGGAGCGGATGGGCGCGCTCGCCTTTCACGGGCAGGCGCACGAATTCGATGCGGCCCCGGCCGGGGCGGCGCGCGCTCCGCGAGAGGGCGAGGTATTCGGTCCCGTCGGCGGCGGTGAAGCTCACGATGCTCTGGTAGTGGCGCAGGCCCATGCGCCGACCGACGGTGCGGCGCGCGATCGTGGCGCGCAGCGTGTCCCGCGTCTTGGAGGTGGTCCCGAGGCGCGCGAACGTGCCGGGCACGTCGCGCATGCAGACGTTGCAGTCGGGATCGTCGGGGCCGCAGGCGTCGTCGCCGCGAAGCGCCGGGGGGTACGCCTCCTGCACGGTGTCCGTGGGCGTCGTGTCGGCCTCGGCGACCCCGAGCACGAAGGCCGAAACGAAGAGGGCCGCGATCGCGGACGTGGACGACTGCACGAGCATCGCCCGAGAGCATCTAGAGAAGTCCCGGGTTTGCACAATGCCCGCCGCGTCGATCGCGGGTACACCGGGGACCCGGCACGCCGCGCAGGCGCGCGCCTCAGTTGCGCAGCCCGACGCCGAAGTAGGGCATGAGCGCGCCTCGGCGCGCCGTGAAGAAGCTGCCCTTGAAGCTCAACGCCGCCTCGCAGCCCACGTCGAGGAAGACGTGTCGCTTCGCGGCGAGCGCGAATTTCCCGCCGAGCCGCCCGCTCAGCGCGGGCGCGAAGCGATGGGCGCCCGCGCTCGTGCACGACCAGAAGTCACAGACGATCTCGCTCTCGTCGAAGCGCCAGAGCTGGGCGTCGAAGCCGCCTTGGAGGTACGGGGTGAACGCGCTCCGGTTCGAGCCGTCCAAGGAGACGAAGGCGCCGAAGGCGGCGCGCTCGAGCGGCGTGCGCCCCGCGGTCTGGAACTCGGGGTCGCGCGCGCCGCTCTCGACGGGGATCCATTGATACGAGGCGTGGACGCCGCCCCCGAAGAAGCGCGAGGCGACCGAGAGGCGGAGGCCGAGGTTCGCGCCGGGGCGGATGACCTCGCGATCGACGTCGAGGAGCAAGGGCACGCCCATGTGGAGCTGCGTGACCATCCAGACCGGCCGCGCGAGCGAGGTGAGCGTCGACTCCGGCTCCGCCACGGGGGGCTCGTCCCATTGGGCCGCGGCGGCGCGCGAGAGCCCGATAGCCAAGAGGATTGCGAGGAGGCGCCTCATCAATGGGACGTACGCCGCTCGTCGGGTGAGCTCCGCGGCGGGGTCTCGCCGGGCCGTTCTTCTTCGAGGCGCGCGAGCATGCGCGAGGCCGCTTCGCGCCCGCCGAGCCCGAAGGCGAGGGCGGAGGCCACGGCGATCGCGCCGAGCACCAGGCCGAACGCGAGGTTCACGATCTCGTCGGCGAGGCCCACCTGCCGGAGCGCCATCGCCGCCGCGAGCACGAGGATGCTCACGCGCGCCACGTTGGCGAGCGTCTCGGCGTGCGGGCTCTGGCTCGCCCGCACGGCGCGCGCCGCCACGTTGGCGAAGGCGAGGCCGACGACGACGATCACCGCCGCGACGAGGATCTGCACGCCGAAGCGCATGGTCTCCGCGAGCATCACCTCGAGCGACTCGAAGCCCAGCGTCGCGCTCGCCTCCATCGCGCCCACGAGGATCGCGGCGACCACGACGATCCCGTTCGCCACGCGTGAGGGGCGATACGACGGGTCGATGGCGCCCTCCTTGGCGATGCCGAGCCGCGCGGGCCACGAGTCGAAGCCGATGCCCTCGAGGAGGCGCTGCACCACGCCGCCCGCGAGGCGGCCGACGACGTAGGCGATGACGAGGATGATCGCTGCGCCGAGGAGACGGGGCAGGAGGTCGAGCATCGTGCCGAGCATGGCCGTGGCGGGCTGCGCGATCGCGTCGATGCCCATGGCGTTGAGGCCTGCGATGAGCGCGGGCACGAAGACCAGCACGAAGACGAGCATGCCGATCGCCGAGGCGAGCGAGGTCTCGCCGAGCGCCGAGGACATCCCGACGCGCGCGGAGAGCCGATCGACGCCCGCCGTCTCGAGCAGGCTCGTGACGAGGCGCTGCACCACGCGCGCGACGAACCAGCCGATGGCGATGAGCAGGGCACCGACGGCCACGTCGGGCAGCGCGACGAGGATGCGGTCCATCATGTTGCGCACCGGGCCCAGCATCCCCTCGAGGCCGAGCGCGCTGAGGATGGCCGGGAGGAAGAGGAGGAAGACGAGCCAGTACGCGGTCTCCGCGAGCGAGCGCGCGAGCTTCACGTGGGTCTGGCGATCGAAGCCGAGGCGGTCTTCCTCGGCGGGCTCGGGCACGCGCGCGAGCATCACGCGGCGCACCCCCACGCGGAGCAGGCTCGCGATCACCCAGGCCACGCCGGCGAGCAGGAGGGCGCCGAGCAGGTTCGGGACGAAGGCGAAGACCTTGCGGAGGAGATCTTCGGCCGGCGCCGCGACGCTCGACATGCCCACGTACTCGACGAAGGCCATGAAGACGAAGAGCAAGACGCCGAAGAAGGCGACCTTGCCCGCGAGGCTCGCGACGTCGACACGATCACGCCGCGGGGCGTCGGGGTCGTGCGCTGCGCGCGCGAGCCGCTCGCCGATGCGCGCCCGCATCACCAGCCGCCGCACGACGTATCCGACGAGGTAGGCGACCAGGAAACCCACCACGAGGATGAGCAGCGGGATGAGCACTCCGGGCAACCAATCCGCCGGCTCCCGCATCATCGTTCCGAAGTCTCGCTGCTGCATGTCCGCATCCCCCTCGAGCGCGACGCGCTCTCCGCCCTTCAGCGTGGCGGCCGCCCCGACGGGCGAAAACCGCCAATGAAGGTCCCATCGGTCACCAATTGCAGCCGGCGCCCGGCCTCGCGTAGCATCGCGCGATGACGCGTTCGCTTACCGTGTTCACCGTGGCCTCCGCCCTCGCGCTCGGCGCGTGCGGTGGAAGCTCCGACGAGCCCCGCACACCCGACCCCTCCACCTGCGCGGTCTACCTCTGGGAGCCCGGCGACCACGAGTTCGAGACGTGGCCCTCGATGGAGTACCTCGTCGAAGATCCCTCGACGGCCACCGGCTACCGCTTCCACGTCGATCCCGACGAGTATCCGATCCTCGCGCGCTATCGGAACCACGCGAAGGTGGTGACCGAGCAGCTCCCGACGATCGACGGCTTCGGGATCAACGCCGCGGCGTGGGCCGAGTTCAGCCGCCCCTTCGAGCCCCTCGCGCTGCCCGTCTCCGACGGGACGGCGCACGTCGCGGATCCGGCGGGGCTCCTCGTCCTCCGCGAGGGCGGCGAGGCCGAGCTCTGGCCCGTCGAGATCAAGGCGATCGAGGACCACCGCGGCGACGCACGCCTCCTCCACGTCCTCCCGCTCTTCCCGCTCCCCGAGAAGTCGGACGTCGTCTTCTTCGTCACCAAGGGCGTGGAGAGCGCCACGGTGGACGGATGCGTCTCACCCTCCACCGGCGCGCGGAAGGCGCTCGAGCGGCCGAGCGAGCGTGACGCGGAGGCCATCGCGGCCCTCGTCGAGATCGGCGCGATCTCGGGTGCCGAGGACCTCGTCGTCCTCCAGCGCTTCGTCACGCAGAGCGTCTACGCCGAGTCGGCGGCGATCGCGGCGGACATCGCCTCGCGCCCCGACGAGGACTTCACGCTCGAGATCGACGCGGAGAACGACTGCGAGACCTTCGCGTCGGTGCCGACCTACCGCTTCTGCACGGCGACGCTCCGCGCGGTGGACTACCGTGACGAGCTCGGCCACATCACGATGGACGAGAGCGGCGCGCCCGTCCGGCGCTCCGAGTACGACCTCTACGTCCAGATCTGGATCCCCTACGATCAGGGCGACGGGCCGCTCCCGCTCATCTTCTTCGGGCACGGCCTGAACGGGGACTCGCGAGGTCACGCCGGCTCCGTGCTGAGGTACGTGGCCGCGGCCGGGACCGACGTCGTGGTCGTGGGCGTGGACGCCGTCGAGCACGGCAACCACCCCGACCGCCGGAAGGACGGCAACGAGCCGCTCTTCGACTTCTTCGCGATCGAATTCGGTGACGGTGGCCCGGGCGTCGACTCGCTGCGCCTCCGCGACAATTTCCGACAGTCGACCTTCGACAAGCTCCAGGTCACGCGCGCCATCCTCGCCAACCCCGACCTCGACGGAGACGGCACCGTCGACGTCGACCTCGATCGCATGAGCTACGCCGGCGTCTCGCTCGGCGCGATCATGGGCGGCGAGCTCCTCGCGCTCACCGACACCTTCCAGGCCGGCATGCTCTCGATGCCCGGCGGGCGCGTCTCGGCGATCGTGAGCGATCCGGAGAGCTCCTTCGGCGCGCTCCTCCCGGTCCTGCTCGGGCTCAACGTCGGCACCAACCGCCTCGAGGTCGAGAAGCTCTTCGCCGTGCTCCAGACGGCGCTCGAACGGGGCGACGCGGCGAGCTTCGCGGCGCGCGTCCTCGAGGATCGCATCGATCCGGCGTCGACCGTTCCCGACGTGCTCGTGCTCGTGGCGATCGGCGACGAGATCGTGCCCAACGCGGAGAACTACACCTTCGCCCGCGCCATGGGTCTCGAGATCGTGCCGCCTTCGCGCGCGCCCGTCACGGGCCTCCGCACGATGGACGTCGAGGTCGGCGCGCTCGTCTCGGGCAACGTCGCGGACGGCGCGGCGACGGCGGGCCTCATCCAGTTCGAGATGATCGAGACGCAGGGCGGCTCCATCACGCACGCCACGCACGGCAACCTCACCGAGTCCAAGCAGGCGGTGGAGGCGATCCTCCAGTTCTTCCGCTCGAATTGGGACGAAGGGATCGCGTCGATCGTCGATCCCTTCCAGGCGGTGCCGCTTCCCGACTGAGTCTCAGGCGGCCACGGCGGCGCGCGCCATGGGCAGGCCCTCGGCGATGGGCTCCGGACGCTCGAGCAGGAAGTACGTGGGCGTGGGGATCTTCGCCGGGCCGAGCTCGACGATGGAGTAGCCGAGGAGGAGGCTCGGATCGCCTTCGTTGACGGCGACGAGCGGATCGCGGAGGACGGCGGTGACGTCGGCGCCGTTCTCCCCGCGGCCGTAGTCGAGCATCAGGCCGGGGAAGCCCTCGCGGAGCCCCTTCGGCGTCTCGTCGCACGGGACGACCTCGAAGTATCCGAAGACGAACGGGGCGCCGCCCTTCGTCTTGGGGACGGGCGGCGCGTCGAGGCCGTTCTGCTCGAGCCGGACGTTGTAGCCCATGAGCCGGCCGCTCGAGGGATCACGGTAGAAGACCTTCTGGAACTTCTTCCACGTGATCGACTCGACGAGGCGCGGCTGGCCGAGGCTGATGCCGCGGTAGGCCATGCCCTCGAGATCGCGCGGGTCGATCGCGTGCCCGCGGTTCATCACCTCGTGGAGCTGCTCGCGATCGAAGGCGAGGAGATCGTCGCGCGTGAGCGGCGCGTCCTTCAGGGCGGCGCGCGAAGGTGGCGGCAGGAGCCACGCGCGGAGCGTCTCGTCGAGGGTCTCGGGCTGCGACCTGCACCAGTCGAGATAGGCCGTGAAGCTGATGTCGGGATCGCGATCGTCGTCCGGGGAGAGCCGGAGCTCGCCGCGTTTGAAGGCGCGCACCGCCTCGAGGAGGTTCTCGTGGTAGCGCTCGAAGACGACGAGATCGCGCAGCCACTCGGCGCGCGGATCCTCGCCGGAGACGATGGCCTCGGCGCGGCGCTCCAGCTCGTCGAGCGCGCCCTCGTGCACCGCGAGGAGCTGGAGGTCGTAGACGAACTGGTGCCCGTCGTGGTGCGCGCCGAGGAGGTGACGGATGATGCGCTCCCGGGAGGAGGCGAGCCCGCTGAGATCGAGCGGCGCGATGGCCTTCTCGCGGAGCAAGAAGGGGAAGCGCAGGGCACGGTTCTCGAGGAGCCGCGCGCGCACCGTGCCTCGCGGCTCGAATTGCTTGCACGTGCCGACGGTCTCCGGACGGAAGACCACGCGGTGGAGCATCCGGAGCACGCCCTGGCAGATCTGCCAGGACGTGGGCGCGCGCTCCACGAACCCCGCCGCTTCCATCAGCGCCAGGTGTTCACGGACGCGCTCGGGCTTGGCGAGCAGCACCTTCTCGATCAGGGATTGCATCCCATGAACTGTAACCGAATGGACGCGAAAACCCAGAGGAGCCGCTGCGTCGATTGATCTAGATCGGCACGAGGGCGCAGTCGATCTTCTGGCGGATCTCCTCCGGCGAGTTGCGCGTGAAGTTCTTGCCGAGCTCTTGGCGGATGCAGCGACGCGTGGGCTCGCTCAGATGATCGCGGAGGAGGCCCAAGAAGGCCGGCGCCGCGATGAGCACGAGGCGATCGAATCTTCCTTCGGCGCGCGCGTGCTCGATCTGCTCCGCGAGGAAGCGCGCGAAGGCTTCTTGGTACTCCTGCTCGGCGTGTTCCTTGTAGAAGACGTGGGCTCCGCCGGTGATGCCCGCTCCCCGATCCCGGGCGCTCTTCTTGGTCCCGAACCTCCCTGGGGCGTCGCTATTGCGCTCCGTGCCCCGGAGGTGCCCGTCTGGATGCGTGAATGCTTCGATTTCTTCTAGGGGGCTCATCGGGGTCGCCATCTCGAAGAGGCGCGCGCGTGAGCTCTCCGCCACCAAGACCCACGTTTTTGCGGTCATCGTCCCTCCCACCATCTTCGTCGAGCATGGGGTCCTCCGCGCGCGATGTAAACTCGTCCCCGCCGCGCGAAATCGCTGTACGTCCGTCGTCGAGGGTGTAGGCTGGCCCGGCCGTTTCGCGCGGCGGAACGCCGATGGAGGTCAAGGAATGAAGCTTTCGGGTAATTCTGCGGTGGTCAGCGGTGGTGGCTCGGGTCTCGGAGAAGCGACCGCGCGCGTCCTGGTCGAGGCCGGCGCCAAGGTCGTCCTCCTCGATCGCGACGGGGACCGCGCCGCGAAGGTCGCGGCGGAGCTCGGCGGCGCGGCCGTCGTCTGTCAGGGTGACGTCACCGATCCGGCGACCGTGTCCGAGGCCGTGAACCGCGCCCAGGCGCTCGCCCCCCTCCGCGTGGCCGTGAACTGCGCCGGCATCGGCATCGGGCAGAAGACCGTGGGCAAGGAGAACGTGCCCCACGATCTCGACGCCTTCCGCAAGGTCATCGAGGTGAACCTCATCGGCACCTTCAACGTGCTCCGGCTGGCCGCCGCCAAGATGGCGGAGAACGAGCCCGTCGAGGGCGAGCGCGGCGTCATCGTGAACACGGCGTCGATCGCGGCGTTCGAGGGCCAGATCGGCCAGGTGGCCTATGCGGCCTCCAAGGGCGGCGTCGTGGGCCTCACGCTCCCGGCGGCGCGCGATCTCGCGCCGCTCCAGATCCGCGTCGTGACCATCGCGCCGGGTCTCTTCGACACCCCGCTCCTCGCCTCG
This sequence comes from Myxococcales bacterium, assembly GCA_012744445.1. Lineage (GTDB taxonomy): Bacteria > Myxococcota_A > Polyangia > Polyangiales > Houyiibacteriaceae > JAAYBZ01. The sequence continues at coordinate 39,677 of JAAYBZ010000006.1, forward strand.
CTCCCGGACAACGTGCGCGACGCGCTCAGCCGCACGGTGCCCAACCCCGCGCGGCTCGGCCGTCCCGAGGAGTACGGCCGCCTCGTCCGCCACATCGCCGAGAACGGCTACCTCAACGGCGAGGTCATCCGCATCGACGGCGCCCTCCGCATGCAGCCCCGCTGAACGGCGTGCCAGGACGCAGAAGAGCCATCGCCCCTGCGAGGGACGATGGCTCTTTTCTTTCCGTCACGCGGGCGCGGCGATCAGGGCGCGGCTTCTTCGGCCTCGGTGTCGGCCGGCTTGCGGACGGCGGCGCGGAGCTTCGCGGCGACGTCGGGCCCGAGCTCCTGCTTGATCCGCCGGCACTCCTCGCGGTTGTCGAGCGCGTGGCTCGGGCGGAGGCACTCCTGCGCCTCGGGCGGGAGCCCGTTGCAGACCTCGAGGAACTTCTCACGGTCGACGTCGATCGGCGCCTGATCCTGGCCGAGCGTCTTCATCAGGTTGTTGGAGAGGGAGATCTGCGCCGAGTAGGCGCGCTCGCACACGGTGTCGCCCGTCTCGGCCTCCTTGGAGTCCTTTACGGCCTGCGTGATGGCGTCGACCACCTCCTTCATCGTCCGCTTGGGGCTTTCTCCGGCGGTCGACTCCGGCGCGGCGGGGGTCTCTTCGGCGTTGGGCTCGGCGGGGGTCGGCTCCTCCTTCTTGGAGCAGGCCGCGGCGCAGAGGGAGATCGTGAGGAAGATGACGAAGCTTCGGCGCATGGGGGGATTCTTTCGTGTCGAAGGCAGAGGCCATGCCTAACAGCCTCGCGCCCCGTTCACAATCCCCGACGCGAGACGCCGGAGCGTGGCATCATCCGGCGACCCATGCGTCTTGTTTTCGTCCTGCTGTTCGCGACGATGTCCATCGTCCCCCTGCGCGCGCACGCCGACGTCTGCGCGGCGTCGAGCGTCGACTGCCAGGCGGGGGCCCTCGAGTTCGCCGATCGCTCCGGCCTCTTCGACGCCATCCGGTACGACACGGGCTTCCTCCCCCAGGGCTCCCCCTTCCAGATCCGCGCCGCGCTCTTCCTCGGCGCGGGGACGCACGTGGGGATGAGCGGATGGCTCGTCGCCGAGCATCCCCCCGCGGTCCAGCTCTCGGCCAAGGGTGATCCCGAGGGCGGCATGCTCGAGCTCGACTTCGGCTTCGAGGCCGTGCTCCAGGGCCGCCTCGACGTCCTCGGGATCGACGAGACCTTCAACATCCCCATCCCGAACGTCCCGCGGGATCTCCGCTTCTACGCGCTCGAGCGCTTCGATCCCTTCTTGCTCGGGGCCGCGACGCCCGCCGACGTCGAGGACACGATCCAGCGCTTCACGCTCGTCCAGATCGATCTCTTCGATCTCATCGCGCCGATCCCGGGCTTCGATGGAGGGCTCCGCGTCGACGTGGCGGGTCGCCTCGGCGCGAGCTACCGCGGCGCGCGCCTCGAGGTCGAGGGCGTGGGCGACTTCGACGACGACGCTGGGCTTCTCATGCTCCCGCCGCACCTCCCCGAGGGCTACGGCGCCTTCCGCGAGCTCCGCGTGATCAAGCACGGCGTGCTCCAGCACCGCGGCGCGCTCGACCTCTACCCGACGCTCTTCATCTCGATCTTCGGCGTCGAGGCCTTCGAGACCGACATCGCGAGCATCCCGGTGAACCTCGGCACGAACACCACCACGGTGAGGTTCGACCCCGCGCTCGTCCGGCTCCGCTTCGCCGACGTGCAGGCCGAGCCCTCGGCCCTCGACTTCGGGGAGCTCTTCGTCGGGCAGTCGACGGAGCGCTTCGTGCGCATCCAGAACGACGGTGAGGCGCCGCTCCGCTGGAGCCTGCCCGCGTCGATCGGCGGCTTCGCCGTGACGCGCACCGAAGGCGTCGTGGCCCCCGGCGCCGCGGTGAACGTGCGCGTGATCTTCGCGCCGAGCGTGGCGGGCGTCGACGAAGAGACGCTCGTGCTCTCGACGAACGATCCCGATCGGCCCGAGGTCTTCTTCGCGCTCGTCGGCGAGGCCCGTGCCACGCCGTCGCTCGACGGAGGCGTGGGCGACGGTGGCGTCGATCTCGACGGGGGTCTCGATCCCGACGGAGGCGACGGGGACGGAGGCGATTGGGAGTACGATCGTCCGCTCGCCGGATGCGGCTGCGACGCGAGCTCGCGGGGTGCCTTCCCGCTCCTCGAGCTCGCGTTCCTCGCCGGCGCGCTCGCGCTCCATCGGCGACGCGCCGCGCGAAAGGTCTGAGCGCGCTCAGTTGGAGCCGAGGAGCGCCTGGATGCGCTCGACGGTGCCGGGCGGGGCGGCGTCGATCACGGCGCTGCACTCGTCCTGGTGGGCTTGCGAGTAGCTGAGCACGATGCAGCGCTGGATCTCCACGTCGAAGCCCTCGCAGGTCTGGATGAACGCGGGGCCGTCGATCGGGCGCGCCGGCTCGCCGCGCTTCTCGGCCACGTGATCGACGAGGGCGCGCATCCCCGTGAGCGCGCGCTCGCAGTGCGAATCGCCGCGCTCGGCGTCGATGCCGGCCTGGGTGGCCTCGGCGAGGAGCTTGAGCATGTTCTCGAGCTCGGTGCGGAAGCGATCGATGTCGGCCTGGGTCAGCGCCTCGACGTCGTCGGAGACCGTCGCGTCGATCTCGGCGGCGAAGTCCTCGGCTTCGGAGAGGGCGGAGCGCTCCTTCGGAGTCGACGCTCCTTCCTCGCCCTTGGCGGCGCAACCGTCCTCGCACCCGTCGCACGCGGCGAGGGAGAGCGAGAACACGACGAAGAAGAAGAGGGAAAGGCGGCGCGGCGTTCGCATCGTGGTTCTCCGGGGACGAGGTGGATCACACCTCGAGGGTGAGCGAGGTGGGAAGGGCGTCGTGTGAGAATACGAGAACCTCGCGCGTATTAGGGAGGCGGGCGAGCTTCTTCTCGAGCGTGGACGCCTCGCCGACGACGACGAGGACGAGATCCTCCGCGGTCAGGCGCGAGGCGATCGCGTCGTTGATCGTGCGCGCGTCGACGGCTTGGACGAGCTCGACGTAGCGATCGTGGTGGGCGGCCGGGACGCCGAGCGTCTCCACCTCGAGGCGCGACTCGAGGCGCTTGCCCGAGGTCTCGAGCTCGAAGGCGTGGCCGCGGATGAGCGCCTCCTTGGCGGCGCGCGTCGCCTTCTCGGTCACGCCGCGCTCGACGAAGCGCTCGTAGAGCCGGAGCACGAGCTTGGCGCAGGGCGCGGCGTGCTCGCTCGACGGAAAGGTCTGCACGAGCATCGCGTCGCGGACCGGGCCCTGGCCGATCACCGAGCTCGCGCCGTACGAATAGCCGCGCTTGCTCCGCACTTCCTTTACGAGCGTGGAGACGAAGCCGCCGCCGAAGGCGTGGTTGCCCACCTGGAGCGGTACGGTGGCCGGATCGCCGATGCGGATGCCGCGCGAGCCGAGGACGAGCTGGCATTGCGTGCGGTCGGGTTTGTCCACGATGACCACGCGCAGGCCCTTCCGCGGGCGGTGCGAGGCGAGCTCACGCTTGGGAAGCGCCGTGCGGCCGAAGCCGCCGAAGGCCTCTTCGAGGACGTCGCGGTGCGCGCCCGCGGGCAGGGCGCCCGCGATCCCGATGGTGATGGAGCGCGTGCCTCGGACGAGGGCGTGCCGCTCCTCGAGGTGCTCGCGCCGCACGCGGGCGAGGGTCTCCGGCGTTCCGCCGAGCGCCTTGCCGTACGGGTGTCCGTGGAAGTACACGCCGTAGAAGGCGCGGTGCGCGAGGGCGCGATCGTCGTCGGCGAGCGACTCGACGCTCGCGATGAGGCGGCGCCGGGCGCGCTCGAGATCGGCCGAACGGAAGGCGGGCTCGCTCAGCATCGCGCCGACGAGGCGGATGAAGGCGGGCGCGTGCCGCGCGAGCACGGCGCCGCGCACGCGGATGACGCGCTTGGAGGCGGTGATGCCGAGGCGCGCGCCGAGCGCATCGAGCTTCCCGGCGAGGGCGACCTCGCTCGTGCCGCGCGGGCCCGAGCGGAGCCCGCTCGCGTAGAGCCGCGAGAGGCCCTCGAGGCCGCTCGGATCGTCGAGCTTGCCGAGCCTCACGTCGATCGCGAGGTCGACGAGCGGGAGACGGTCGTCGCGCTCGACGAGCACGAGGACGCCGTTCGAGAGGCGGAAGGCTTCGCCCTTGGTCTTGGAGGTGCTCATGCCGCTTCGCTCCGTTCGACGAGGACGACGCTCCTCCGCTTGGGATCGAAGAGCTCCTTCGCGAGCGAGAGGAGCTCGGGCGCCGTGAGGGCGCGCTGCCGCTCGAGCGTGGCGAAGGCGCCTTCGGGCACGCCGAGCACGAGGTCGTGGAACCCGAGCGATTCGGCCTTGCCGAGGGCCGTCTCGAAGCTCGAGAGCGTCTGGAACTCCACGCGGTTCTTGGCGCGCACGAGGTCCTTGGCGGAGAAGCCCTTCTCGAGCGCCTCGGCGAGCCTCCGATCGAAGGCCGCGAGCGCGTCCTCGGGCGAGGTCTCGGGGCGGCAGGTGAGGCTCACCTCGAAGAGCCCGTCGAGCTCGAAGGGGTTCGCGCCGCCGCGCACCGCGAGGCAGAGCTCGTCGCGGTGCACGAGCGCGTCGACCAACGGCGCGCCGCGCCCGCCGAAGAGCAGCTCGGAGAGCAGGGTGATCGCGGCGAAGCGCGGGTCGCGTGCGGAGAAGGCGCGGTAGCCGACCTCCACGCGCGGGATGGGTGTGGGGAGGCGGAGCGTCTTGCGGCGCTCGCGTTCGGGGAGGCGGCGCTCGACGCGGCGCTCCGCCGGGCGCGTGCGCGGCTTGAAGCGCCCGTAGAGCTCGCGGACGCGCTCGACCGTCTCGTCGACGTCCACGTCGCCCACGACGACGAGCGTCGCGGCGTTGGGGGCGTAGTGCGCCTCGTAGAACTCACGACAATCGCGCGCGGTGAAGCCGCGGATGTCCTCGAGCCAGCCGATCGTAGGGTGGCCGTAGGGGTGACGACCAAAGGCGAGCTGCCAGAGCGCCTCTTCGGCGGCGCCGTCGACGTCGTCGTCCACGCGCATCCGTCGCTCGTTCTCCACGACCTCCTTCTCGGTCGCGACCTCGCGCTCCCCGATGACGAGCGAGCGCATGCGATCGGCCTCGAGCTCGAGCGCGAGCGGGAAGGCGTCGCGCGGGAGGTTCTCGTAGTAGAAGGTCCAGTCGAGCCACGTCGCGGCGTTCACCTCCGCGCCCGCTTCCTCCATGAGGCGATCGAACTCGCCGAGGGGATGACGCTTGGTGGCGCCGAACATCAAGTGCTCGAGCAGATGGGCGAGGCCCGTCTTGCCGGCGCGCTCGTGGCGCGAGCCGACCGAGAACCATGACTGGAAGGCGACGACGGGGGCCGCGTGATCGGGCAGGACGTGGAGGCGGAGGCCGTTCTGGAAGCGAAAGGTGGAGCCCGGGAGACCGGGGCCGAAGACGAACGATCGTTCAGGAGCGAGGCGGGTCAAACCAATCCTTCGAGTTTGGGGAGCGCGCGATCGCGCTTGGGCGTGACGGTCTCGAGGTGGGCGGCGATGAGCGCCTCGGAGTCGAGGGCCGCGATCTCGCGGAGCGAGTCGCGGAGGGCGTCACGGGAGATGGGGGGGGCGATCGTGCGGACGGGCTTCCGCGTGCGCACGCGGAGGCGGTAGTGCGTGCCCGGCTGGCCGTCGTCGTAGGGCGCGTAGAACGTGGGGGCTGCGTAGATCACGGCGGCGTCGCGGAGCCGGTCGACGCGCTCGGCCAGCGAAGCGCACACGGCGTGGAGCTCGTCGGCCCGGAGCAGGCCCTTCCGCTCCCCCACGGGGTGGCCGCCGAAGAGGTCTGCGGGCTCGCCTTCGGCGCGGACGTAGAGCGTGACGTCCGAGGATACGGAGGCACTCCGCGTCGCCGCCGGGACGACGGGTGCGCCCGTGCGCTTCTCCATCGCGCCCACGAGGAACATGCCCGCGGCCGCGAGGAGCCCGAGGAAGAGGGCGATGCCGAAGATGGTGACGAGGGCGATCGAGTACATGTGGGCGATGGATCGTACGCGGCTCAGAGCGAGTCGTCGGCCTCGGCCAACGCCTCGTCGTCGTCCGCCTTCTTCGCGAGCGCCGCGAGCTCTTCCAGATCACGCGCGTCGAGCTCGAGCCGCACCACGACGGAGGCGCCATCTTGACCGAGCATGAGCTTCTGCGCGAGCCGGAGGATCGGCGGCGGCGTGAAGAGCAGGAGGGGCTGCACCTGCGCGAGCAAGCTCGAGAGCTGGTCGAGGCTATCTCTGGCCGCCTTGGCCTCGGCGTGGTCGAGGCGGACGTCGATGTCGATCGTCGAGCCGACGCGGACGCGAACCCGCACGTGCTCCACGCCCGCGGCCACGCCCTGCGCGGGCCCAGGGAGCTGCGCGCGGAGGTTGGGGCCCACGGCGATCCGCGCCGACAACGCGGCGTCGAACCGCTCCTCGTGCGCGGTGCCCACGCTCTCCAGCTCGCCGCCTCGGCGGATCACGAGCGTGTGATCGCCCCGGCGGGTCACGTCTGCTGCACCGAGCGACTCGGGCGAGAAGCCCGCGTAATCGCCGCGGAGGAGGAGGAAGCCCCGCGGCGCGGCGTCGGGGCTCACCAAGGCGTCGGCGGTGATCATGAAGAGGGCCTTCGAGGCGCGTCCGACCGCCTCCGCGAAACCGGCATCGTTCGGGCCGGCGTTGCGCGAGAGCTCCGCGAGCAGCTCCTCGACGAATCGGCCCACGATCGGGCTCCGTCGAAGTCCCTCGAGATCCACGAAGAGGTAGTCGAGCTCCGGCGAGACGTAGGCCTCGAGGGGCAGCTCTCGATCGGCTTCGACCTCGCCGCCCTCGGAGCTCGACGCGGCGAGCGCTTCGGGATCGGACGAGGATCCGCCGCAGGCGTGGAGGAGCAGCGCGAGGACGAGGAGGGGCGAAAATCGCATCGCACGAGCCTACCCGGTTTCGAGGGGGGACGCATTCGGGCCCTGGTCAGTGGGCGAGGCCCCTGCTACTTCGGAGTCGCCGTGAAGACTGCGCTCACCGGGATCAAGCCGACGAACATCCCCCACCTCGGAAACTACCTCGGGGCCATCCGCCCCGCGCTCGCCCTCTCCGAGTCCTACCGGACGGCGTATTTCATCGCCGATTACCACGCGCTCACCACCGTCCGCTCGCCGACGGATCTGCGGCGCTTCGTCTACGACGTCGCGGCGACCTGGCTCGCTTGCGGGCTCGACCCCGACAAGACGCTCTTCTACCGACAGAGCGACGTCGTCGAGGTCTTCGAGCTCACGTGGATCCTCTCGTGCCTCCTCGCGACGGGGCAGCTCGAGCGAGGGCACGCCTACAAGGACGCGCTCGCCAAGGGCGAATCGCCCAACGCCGGCATCTTCAACTACCCCGTCCTCATGGCGGCCGACATCCTACTCTACGACACCGACCTCGTCCCGGTCGGCCGCGATCAGAAGCAGCACCTCGAGCTCTGCCGCGACGTCGCGCTCCGCTTCAACCACCTCTACGGCGAGACGCTCGTCGTCCCCGACGCGCTCATCGGCGACGCGCCCCTCGTGCCCGGCACCGACGGCACCAAGATGAGCAAGTCGAAGGGCAACTCGATCCCCCTCTTCGAGTCGTCCAAGACGCTCAAGAAGGCCGTGATGAGCATCGCCACCACCTCGGAGCCGCTCGAGGCGCCCAAGGATCCCGAGGGCTCCACCGTCGTCGCGCTCTACCGGCAGGTGGCGGGCGACGAGGCCGCGCAGGTGCTCGAGGCGAAGCTCCGCGCGGGAGGTTACGGCTGGGGCCACGCCAAGCAGGACCTCCTCGAGGCCCTCGAGGCCGAGCTCGGCCCCAAGCGCGAGCGTTTCCACGCGCTCCGAAAGGACGAGGCGCTCCTCGATCGTCTCCTCGCGCAAGGCGCCGAGAAGGCGCGGGAGAAGGCGCGCGCCACGATGGATCGCGTGCGCCGCGCCATCGGGATCCGCGGCTGAATCAGAGCCCGGCGTCGCGCGTGGAGAGCGCGACCTCGCCGGGCTCTTCGTTCGGCTCGAACGAGGGCGGGGCCTCGAGCAGGCGCGCGTCGCCGGAGACGACCTCCTCGCTCACGAGCACGTAGTTGCCCTTCCGCTTCTCGTAGCGCTGGAGGACGACCGTGTCGGCGATGACCATCGCGCGCTGGTCGTACCAACGGTAGTGCACGGTCGCGGCGGCCGTCTCGAATTCCTTGCCCGCGGTCTGCACCTGCAGGATGTCGAGGTCGGCGATCTGGATGTCGCGCCCCCACGCGTGATGCATGGCGCGGAAGTCGCCGCGGTAGGGGTAGTCGACCATGAGGACCGCGAGGTCGAGGCGGTTCCACCGGCAGGCGTCGTTGTACCCGATGACCGCGTCCTTGAGCTTCTCGGTGGGGCTCAGGTTCTGGAAGATGCAGGCCTGCGCGAGGAGGCAGGCGAGGGCGAGGGCGACCCGTGACATGCCCGGAGGCTAGGGCGAAGCCTCGGACGACCGCAAAAAAGGGGCACGGAACACGGCACGATCGGCCCCCGGGCAGGGGATTTTTCGGCGCTCTGGGTGTGGAAGAGTGCGAGAACTGGGGGCGTGCGACGAAGCACGCCGAAAGGGGGAACGCATGAAGCTCGTCACGCTACTCGGAGTCATCCTGGCCTTCGTGCTCGGCACGGTCGGCTGCAACCGCTCGCACAGGACGCACGCGAGAGACGATTCGACCGGCGGTGAACGCGCCCGTTCGCACGAGATGCGCGACCAGGCCGAGCGCGAGCACGACGCCGGGCGCAAGGGCAAGGTCGAGACCTGGGAGTACGAGGAGGAGTCGATCGAGCTCCGCGACGACGCCAAGCAGAAGGCCCACGAGGCGGGGGACTGGTCGGAAGAGAAGGCCGACGAGGCGGGTGATTACGCCGAGGACAAGGCCGAGGACGTGAAGGACTTCAGCAAGGAGAAGACCGACCAGGCCGAGGACCGCTTCGACGACTCGCGCGACGCCCTCGACAACGAGAGCGAGCGCGAATACGACGTCATCGAGTGATGTGCAGGCCCCCGAGGGCCGCCGCACGCGCTCGATTTTCGGAGGCCCGCGGAGCGCGTGCGGCGCTTCGCGGGGGACAAGGGCGCCGTTCGATGACAAAAATGGCGCGTGCCTGACGCTCCGCTCCTTCTCCGACACCTCCCCGCCCGGTCCGAGGTGAACGAGACCACCTTGCTCGATGGATTCCTCGAATATCTCTTGGAGTCCGGCATCGAGCCCTATCCGGCGCAGGAGGAGGCCTTCCTCGAGCTCTTCGCGGGCAAGCACGTGATCCTCACGACGCCCACGGGCTCCGGGAAGAGCCTCGTGGCGCAGGCGCTCGAGTTCAAGGCGCTCGCCGAAGGCAAGCGCTGCTACTACACGGCGCCCATCAAGGCGCTCGTCAGCGAGAAGTTCTTCGAGCTCTGCCGCGTGCTCGGTCCGGAGAACGTCGGCATGGTCACGGGCGACGCGAGCGTCCACAAGAACGCGCCGATCATCTGCTGCACCGCCGAGATCCTCGCGAACCTCGCGCTCCGCGAGGGGGAGCGCGCCCCGGTCGACTACGTGGTGATGGACGAGTTCCACTACTACGGCGACCGCGAGCGCGGCGTCTCTTGGCAGATCCCGCTCCTCGAGCTGCCGCGCGCGCGCTTCCTCCTGATGAGCGCCACGCTCGGCGACGTCGAGCCCATCGTGACCGCCCTCGAGGAGCGCACGGGCGTGGAGGTCGCCGTCGTCTCGAGCGCGACGCGCCCCGTCCCCCTCGAGTTCAGCTATCGCGAGACGCCCATCCACGAGACGATCCGCGAGCTCCTCGAGCACGACCGCGCGCCGATCTACATCGTCCACTTCACGCAGCGTCAGGCGGCCGAGCGCGCGCAGGACCTCATGAGCACCGACGTGCTCCGCCGCGAGCAGAAGGAGGCCGTGAAGGCGGCCATCGGCCACTTCCGCTTCGACACCCCCTTCGGCAAGGAGCTCAAGCGCTGGCTCCTCCACGGCATCGGCGTCCACCACGCGGGGCTCCTGCCCAAGTACCGCCTCCTCGTGGAGCGGCTCGCGCAGGGCGGCCACCTCAAGCTCATCTGCGGCACCGACACCCTCGGCGTGGGCGTGAACGTGCCCATCCGCACCGTGCTCTTCACGCAGCTCTGCAAATTCGACGGCGAGAAGACGCGCATCATCTCCGTCCGCGACTTCCACCAGATCGCGGGCCGCGCCGGCCGGAAGGGCTTCGACGATCGCGGCTGGGTCGTCTGCCAGGCGCCCGAGCACGTCGTCGAGAACCGCGAGATGCAGATGAAGGCGGGGAACGACCCGAAGAAGCTCCGCAAGCTCAAGTTCAAGAAGCCCCCGGAGCACGGCTTCGTCCCCTGGGACGAGGGCACCTTCCAGAAGCTCATCGCCTCGCCGCCCGAGAAGCTCGTCTCGCGCTTCGACGTGAGCCACGGGCTCGTCCTCAACGTGCTCGCTCGCGGCGACGACGGCTGCCGCGACCTCCGGCGGCTCATCGAGCGCTCGCACGGCTCGCGCGTGGTGAAGCGCAGGCAGGGGCGCAAGGCCATCGCCATCCTCCGCTCCCTCTTCAAGGCGGGCGTCCTCGAGAAGGACGGCAAGGGCATCTTCGTCAACGAAGACCTCCAGAGCGATTTCTCGCTCAACCAGGCCGCGAGCCTCTTCGCCTTCGAGGCGATCGAGACCTTCGATCCCGAGCACCCCGACTACGCCTTCGACGTCCTCACGCTCATCGAGGCCACGCTCGAAGACCCCACGGCCGTCCTGCGCAAGCAGACCGATTGGGCCAAGTCGCGGGCGCTCGCGCGGATGAAGGCCGAGGGCATGGAGTACGAGGAGCGCATGGCCGAGCTCGAGAAGGTCGATCGGCCCAAGCCCCTCGAAGCCGAGCTCTATGGGCTCTACGAGGGCTTCCGCGCGCGGCACCCCTGGGCGAGCGAGCACGGGATCTCCCCCAAATCCCTCGCGCGGCACATGCTCGAGGAGAACGAGGACTTCAACGGCTACGTGAAGCTTCTCGGCATCCAGCGCGGCGAGGGGCTCCTCCTCCGCTACCTCACCGACGCCTACAAGGCGCTCGTGCAGAACGTCCCCGAGGATCGCAAGACCGACGCGCTCTACGAGATCACCGATCAGCTCGGCGCCATCGTCCGGCAGGTCGACTCGAGCCTCCTCGACGAGTGGGAGCGCCTGCGCCGCTCCGAAGGCGACGACGCCGCGATCGAGCTCGTCGAGGAAGAGGAGCCGCGCGAGCGCCTCGTCACCGACGACGAGAAGTCCTTCGCGATCCTCTGCCGCAACCAGAGCTTCCGCTTCGTGCGGGCCCTCGCGCGCCGCGACTTCGAGTATGCCGCGTCGCTCCTCGAGCGCGACGACGAGCACGACGCCGCCTCCCTCGAAGAGGCGCTCTCGCCGTACTTCGAGGAGTTCGGCGAGATCCGCACCGACGCCGAGGCGAGGAGCGCCAAGAACGCACCCATCGAGAAGCGCAGCGCCACCTGGCGCCTCCGGCAGATCCTCCTCGACCCCGACGACGTGCGCGCCTGGTCGCTCGAGTGGGTCGTGGAGCTCGACGCGAGCGACGACGAGGGGCGGCCCGTGATGTTCCTCGAACGGATCGTCGGCGAGGACTGAGCCTCAGTCGACGATCGAGGCGCAGACGTGGTCGGGCACGATGCCCGTCGACATGATGGCGCGCTGCGCGTCCTCGGGGCGCGTGTTGCCGGAGAGCACGAGCGCCGTGTCGAGGCCGAATTTGTTGGCGCCGAGGATGTCGGTCTCGAGGGTGTCGCCCACCATGAGGATGTCGCCCTTGGTGACCTCGGGCTCGAGCGCCTGCACCTGCGCCCAGGCATACGAGAACATCGAGGTGTCGGGCTTGCCGAAGTAGATGAACTTGCGGCCGAGGAGGCGCTCCATCATCCCGCCGAGCGCGCCGATCGCCACGGCGATGCGGTGCCCGTCGACGGGGTAGGCGAGGTCGGCGTTGGCGACGATGATCGGGATCGGGCCGCGGCGCGCGATGTTCACGGCCGAGTTGAGGTCGGAGGACCACTCGAAGCCTTCGTCGTCGAGCAGGACGATGGCAGAGACCTCCTCGTGCTCGCACTCGGCGACGGGCTTGGCGCGGAGGCCGGCGGCGCGGATGTAGTGCGCCGAGTCGTCCTTGCCGAGGTAGGCCACGGTGCCCGAGTTGATCTTGCGGGTGAGGAAGCGCGTCGCGAGGAGGCCCGAGCTGATGATGTGATCGGGGTGGATCAGCGGCCCGTAGACGGGGTGCTCGAAGGCCTTGGCGAGCTTGTGCGGCGGGCGGGAGGAGTCGTTCGTGATGACGTAGAGGCGCTTCCCGCGATCGCGGAGGTCGGCGAGCGCCTCGGGGACGCCGTCGAGGAGGCCCTTCGAGTTCTTGAGCACGCCGTACGAATCGAAGAAGAGCACGCGATAACGATCGACGATTTCGGAGAAGCGTTGCATCGGGGGGCCGTGTCGTTTGAAGGTCAGCGGCGCATCGTGGGGCGTCGCCCGAGCGCGGCGCCGAGCGCGACGGCTTCGGCGAGCGTTTCTGGATCGCGCATCATCGCCGCGATGCCGCGGGAGGACTGGGCGGGGCGGCGCGCCTTGGGCGCGGTCGCCGTGACCCGGTGATCGCCGCGGAGGGCACGCCGCGCGAGCTCGGCGAGCTGCGGCGAGAGGGCGGGCTTCTCCTGCGCGAGGAGCGCCGCGGCCGCGATGACGAGGAGTGGACGTTCGTGCGGCACCCGCTCCTCGAGGAGCGCCTTGGTGCTGCGGACGACCGCCGAGTGCTCGGCGTGGAGGTAGCCGAGGCCCGGGATGTCGAGGATGCGGAACCCCTCGAGCGTGGGGTGGTGGAACTCGATGATGCGCGACGCCATCGCGGCGACCGTCTTCTGTACGAACTCGACGGGGATCTTGGCCGCCGATCCGTCGATCGCGGGGAAGAGGTAGTGCGTCACGCCCTCGAAGAGGCGATCCCATCGGGCGCGCAGGCGCTTGGCCTCGGAGACGCGGCCGAGCGCCTCGAGGACCTCGAGCACGAAGGCGAAGCGGAGCGCGAGCGGCGGATGCGGCGAGATCCACCGTTCGTGCGACTGCATGCGGTGCGCGGCGCGACGGACGCCGGGGTGCTCGGCGAGGGCGAAGAGCGCCTCCGCGTACGCCGGCCCGAAGAGGCTCGTGGCGTAGAGGTCGGCGAAGAGATCGGGGAGGTAGGGCCCGAAGGCGGCGCGCAGGTAGGCCGGCCGCACCTCGTGCGCCGTGGAAGGCAGCGCCAGGGCCTCGGGCAGCGAGAGGCCCGAGGCGAGCGTGCGCCCGAGGCCGGGGACGCCGAAGAAGATCGTCTCGCCGACCTCCCGCGCCACCATGGGCATCGCCCGCGGATCGTTCCGGGCATCGGCGCTCACCGGGACGAGCGAGAAGGGGAGCTCTTCGTGGTGGAGGCTGCGGTCGACGCGGCCGGCGTGGCGCACCGCGAGGAAGGGGCGGGCGTCGTACGCGATGCCCTGGACGCGGCAGAACTCGACGAAAGGCGCCGCCGCGAGCTCGGCGACCCGCTCGCCCGCGCGGAGCTCCGGGGTCTCGTCGGCGCTGCGTTGGCGGAGGATCGTCTCGATGAAGCTCGCCGCACGCTCGAGCTTCTCGAGCGTGTACTCGGCGGCGGGATCCTCCCGCTCGGCCTCGATGGAAGCGACGAGCGCCCGCGCCCGGGGGAGGATTCCGTCGATCGCCGCGGCGATCGAAGCGAGGCGGCGATCGCTCCGCGCGTGCTCCGCGAAGGTCTCGAGCGAGCGCACGAGCATGACGGCGCGCGTGCGGAGGCGCGTGTCGCGGGCCTCGCGTTCGCCGCTCGCCTCGAGGAGGCGCCTCCGGATCTCCTCGAGCACCTCTTGCGGATCACGCGCCGGCTCGGCCGACGCCTCCTTCTTCTTCTTGCTGAAGAAGGAGAAGATGGTGAGGACGAGCCAGACGATGATCCAGAGGTTGTCGAAGAGATCGCTGGAATCCACTCACGGCCTCGGCTTCGTGATGGGGATCGGACGCGGGACGCGAGGACGCGCGAGCGGCCCCTCCTCACCGCGGCGCATGAGGATCTCGGCGATGACGAGGCGTTTGACGAAGTCCTTCCCGCGGACCGGTCCGATCTCGTTCACCGCTCACTCCTTCTCGGGGTTCTCGCTCGACGAGCGCCCGATGGCGTCGCGCATCTGCGTGTCGGCCGCGAGGTTGCGGAGCTGGTAGTAGTCCATCACGCCGAGGTTGCCCTTCTCGAGCGCGGTGGCCATGGCGCGCGGCACCATCGCCTCGGCCTCGACGAGCTTGGCCTTCATCTCCTGGACCTTGGCGCGCATCTCCTGCTCGGCGGCCACGGCGAGGGCGCGGCGGCTCTCGGCCTGCGCCTGCGCGATCTGCTTGTCGGCCTCGGCCTTCTCGGTGAGGAGCTTGGCGCCGATGTTCGCGCCGACGTCGATGTCGGCGATGTCGATGGAGAGGATCTCGAACGCCGTGCCGCTGTCGAGGCCACGCGAGAGGACGTTCTTGGAGATCCGATCCGGGTTCTCGAGCACCACGGCGTAGCTCTCGGCCGAGCCGATGGTGGACACGATGCCCTCACCCACGCGCGCGATGACCGTCTCCTCGGTGGCGCCGCCGACGAGGCGGTTGAGGTTGGAGCGCACGGTGATGCGCGTGAGGACGATGAGCTGGATGCCGTCCTTCGCGACGGC
>JAAYBZ010000078.1 GCA_012744445.1 Myxococcales bacterium
CGCATCCGCCGGGAGCCGAGCGTCGCCGACGTCTCCATCATCGTGGTCAGCCCCGACGACGACGAGCTGCACCGGGTCGTCGCGTTCGAGCTCGGGGTCGACGACTTCCTCGCCGAGCCGGTGAGCCTACGCGAGCTCGTCCTCCGCGTGCGGGCCATCCTGCGGCGCACGGAGCGCGACGACTCCGAGCGGCGCGAGCGGATCGTCCTCGGCTCGCTCGTCGTCGACGGATCGCGTCACCAGGTGACGGTCGAGGGTCGCGACGTCTCGCTCACGGCCCTCGAGTTCCGGCTCTTGCTCGATCTCGCGCGCCACCCGAACCGGGTGCAGCGCCGAAACGAGCTGCTCGAGCGGGTCTGGTCCGACCCGCGCGGCGAGACGCGCACGCTCGATACGCACGTCAAGCGCCTCCGCCGGAAGCTCGACCACGCCGGCAGCTACATCGAGACCGTCCGCGGCGTCGGATATCGCCTCCGCGCCATGGCCTGAACCTTCGCGTCACGAACGGCGCTTTTTCGGAACGCAGCCGACACCGTCGCGCCACACGAGGGCCCCCATAGTTGGGCCAAACGAGAGCCCTTCACGGATCATGTTCGAAGACTTCCAGGACGGCGCCGGCGAGGACGAGAGCGGCAAGAAGCGGCGAGCGATGTCGCTCGGCATCTCGCTGCTCATCTACGGCGGTCTCGCCGCGGGGCTCGCCGTCGTGGCCGCCACCGCGAGCGCGGTGTTGCCGAAGGAGCGCGAGGTGCCGGTCGAGTTCGCCGAGCTCCCGCCCGAGCTCGAGGCGCCGCCCGAGCCCGAGCCCGAGCCCGAGCCGCCTCCTCCGCCCAAGCCCAAGAAGAAGGCCGCGGCGCCGCGGCCCGCGGCCGCCCGGCAAGACCTCGGCACGCCGAAGAGCATCCCCGACGAGCAGCCCTCGGAGGCCGAGGGCGATCTCGCGGAGGCGGGTGACACAGGCCCCGTCGACGGCTTCACCGACGGCGGCGGCGAGGACGTGCCCGCGCCGGTCGTGGTGGTCGAGGATCCGGACGAGGACGAGTCGGCGCCTCGCCAGCAGCGCCTCACGGTGCAGAAGCCGGTGTTCAAGTCCGGCTGCGCGGCGCCCGAGCTCCCGCTCGAGATCCGAAAGCTGCTCGGCGCCGAGACGATCCGCATCGAGGTGCGCATCGTGGTCGACGCCGAAGGAAACGTCGCGAACGCGACCGTCACCGCCGGGCACCCGTCGATCCCCGAGGATCTGATCCTCGAGTGCGCGCGCGCGCAGAGCTTCACGCCGGCCAAGCTGCCCGGCGGTCCCGCCGTCCCTTACCCCTACATGCGCCGGTTCGTCTTCCGGCCGCAGAGCCTCTGACCGAACCCCACCCACGAAGAGAGAACCATGGAACTCGATCTCGTCGAAATCTGGCACAGCATGAACAACCTGGTGCGGGGCGTCGTCATCGTCCTCACCCTTCAAGCCGTCGCGTGCATCTCGGTGGTCATCGACCGGCTCATCCTCCTCTACGTCTCCGGGAAGAAGTCGCGCGCGTTCGCGGCCGAGGCGGCGATGGCGATGTCGAGCTCCGACTACGAGACGGTCCTCGAGATCGCGAAGAAGCACGAGGGCAGCCACCTCGCGGCGTTCGTCGAGACGGGCGTCGGCACCTTCACGCGGCGCGTGGGCGAGGGCCACGGCCGCGAGAAGGCCGCCGAGCTCGCGGGCCGCGCGCTCGAGCGCAAGGGCGAGAAGCTGAGCGAGAGCCTCAACAAGGGCATGAACGTGCTCGCCTCGACCGGCTCGACGGCGCCCTTCATCGGGCTGCTCGGCACCGTCCTCGGCATCCTCAACGCCTTCAAGCTCATCGCCGAGGAGGGCTCGGGCGGCATGGGCACCATCGGCTCGGCCATCGGCGAGGCGCTCATCGTCACGGGCTACGGCCTGATGGTCGCCATCCCCTCCGTGCTCGTCTTCAACTGGTTGAGCGGCCGCATCGCTCGCTACGAGAGCGGCCTCGCGAACTCGGGCTCCGAGCTCCTCGACCAGATCGAGGCGGGCTCGAGCGCGCGCGTCGTGAACGAGGAGGAGGCGCCCCGTCGCGCCGCCCCGGCCGCCGTCCCCACCCCGGCCTGATCCCGACCCGAGAGAGGACGCACGACCATGGCAAGCCTGGGACGCAGAGGATCGAGCCGACCGAAGCCGGTGATGAACGTCACGCCGCTGGTCGACGTGGTGCTCGTGCTCCTCATCATCTTCATGGTCGTCATCCCGGCGATGGAGCAGGGCCTCAACATCGAGGTGCCCGGCATCGTCAACGCCGACGAGGAGAAGGAGGGCGGGATCGACCCCTTCATCCTCTCGGTGAGCAAGGGCGGCGCGCTCTACCTCGACCAGAAACAGATCCCGGAGGGGCAGCTCGAGGCGTTCCTGAAGGCCGCGCGTGACCGCGAGCCGAACCGTCGCCTCGTGCTCCGCGGCGACCGCGGCGTCCGCTACGGCGAGGTGCGCGGCGTGCTCGCCACGGTCCAACGCCTCGGGTTTCCGGGCATGTCGCTCCGCGTGAACCAGCGCACCACCGACGCCGAAGCGCTCGCGTCGAACTGAGGAGACACCCCCATGGCGATGGACGTACAGACGACCAAGGGAAAGAAGGGGCAGGCGCACCCCGAGATGAACGTCACGCCGCTGGTCGACGTGGTGCTCGTGCTCCTCATCATCTTCATGGTCGTGACCCCGCTCCTCCACGCGCACTTCTGGGTCCACGTGCCCAAGAACGACAAACAGGAGGAGGTCGAGGCGCCGCCCTCCGATCCGGGCGAGGGCCCCATCGTGGTCAGCGTGAACGATAAGGGGCACATCCAGATCAACCGCGACGTCTACCCCGACGCCGACTTCCCCGTCCGCCTCCGCCGGATGCTCGTCGCGCGCGGCGAGCGGAAGGTCTTCTTCGACGCGCACGACGACGCGCCCTACGCGCGGGCGGTCGAGGTGCTCGATCTCGCCAGGGGCGCGGGCGCCGCGCACATCGCGGTGACGACCGAGGGCCTCCGCTGAGCTTCTCCGCACCGCACTTCCCCCCCCGAACATGAACAAGAACGCACATCGGGCCCCTCGCCGTGGGCCCTCCTGGCTGAGCTGCGCCCTCGTCTTGCTCTCGATCCCCGGGATCGCCCTCGCGCAAGACCGTCAGGGCGTCCACGGGCGCGTGCTCTCGCGCGGCGGCGAGGGCCTCGCCGAGGCCCCCGTCGTGGCCGAAGGCGAGGGTCAGGTCCGCACCGGGCTCGCCGATGCCGAGGGCCGTTTCCGCCTCGAGCTTCCGCCCGGCAAGTACCGGATCTGGACCTACTACGATCTCCACCACGGCGCCGTGATGGACGCCGTCCCCGTCAAACGGGGCAAGTTCGCCTTCGTGCGCCTCGTGCTCGATCCGATCACCACGGACGACACGGGCATCGAGGAGCTCGAGGTCGCGTACCGCGCCGACACCTCGAGCGAGGAGGCGCAGCTCGCCCTCCGCCGCGAAAGCACCAGCGTGCAGGACGCCGTGTCCGCGAAGGAGATCAGCACGAGCGGCGACTCGAGCGCGGCCGCCGCCGCCAAGCGCGTGGTCGGCGTCACGATCGACGCCGACGATCAGCTCATCGTCCGCGGCCTCGGTGGCCGCTACAACCGCGTGCTCCTCAACGGCGTCAGCGTCCCGAGCATGGACCCCGGCAGCGTCTCGGTCGGGCTCTCCCTCTTCCCGACGAGCATCCTCGACAGCCTCGCCGTCGTGAAGACCTTCTCGCCCGATCTTCCGGGCGACTTCGCGGGCGGCACGTTGCTCATCGACTCGAGCCGCTACCCCGAGAAGCTGAAGATCACGGCCGGGCTCGATCTCGGCATGAACACCCTGAGCACCTTCCGCGGCCGGCCCGACTACCAGGGAGGAAAGCTCGATTGGCTCGGATTCGACGACGGGACGCGCGCGCTCCCGAGCGAGATCCCCGACGAGCAGGTTACCTGTTGCGCGCCCGGCATCGGCGCCGAATTCACGCGCGACGAGGTGACGGCGATGGGCCGGAGCTTCCCGAACATCTGGAACCTCGACCGACGCACCGCGCTCCCGAAGATGGGCGTCGACCTCGGCGTGGGCGGATCGACCACCTTCGGCAAGAACAAGCGCTTCGGCTACCTCCTCTCGCTCGGCTACGACTACCAGGAGCTGCGCCGCACGGGCACCATCCGGCGCAACCGCGTCGACTCGACCTCGCCCGACGGCGTCACGCCGCTCGGTGAGCTCCAGTTCGAGAACGGCCAGATGAGCACCCAGTGGGGTGGCCTCCTCACGGCGGGGCTCTCCTTGGGCCAGGACCACGACATCAACTTCGTCTCGCTCTTCGACCGCGAAGCGGCGGACACCACCTCCACCCAGGAGGGCGAGCTCGCCGGACAATTCTCGAGACGCTGGCAGCTCGAGTACGTCGAGCGGATGCTCTCGGTGAACCAGCTCCTCGGCGACCACAGGAACATCGGCGACACCAAGGCGCGCCTCCGCTGGACGGCGTTCGGCGGCATGGCCAGCCGGAGCACGCCGGACATGCGCGTGATGCGCTACGAGAACTTCGGCGGCGACGAGCTCATCTGGGCCGAGACGACCACCTCGGGCGGCCGCTTCTACGACTCGTTCTCGAAGGTGGACTACGGCCTCGACATGAACGTGCGCTTCCCGCTCTGGCAGTCGGCGTGGGCGACGACCGGCGTGCGCGTGCGCCGCACGACGGCCGAGTTCGACATGCGGCGCTTCCGCTTCAACAAGGGCTCCGCCGTCTCCGACTCCTCGGAGTACGCGAACCCCCCCGAGTACTTCTTCTCGCCCGATCGCATCGGCGCGCCCTCGGATCCGAACACGCTCGCGTGGATGAGCGAGTCGACGAGCCCGACCGACGGCTACGCCGGCGCGCAGAACCTCTACGCGGCCTTCGCGATGCTCGAGACGCCCGTGGCCAAGGGCCTGAAGCTCTCGGGCGGCGTGCGCACCGAGTTCTTCTCGCAGGACGTCGACGCGCGCTCGCCCTTCCCCGGCGCGCAGATCGACGAGTCGCTCTCCTCGAGCCGCGACGACGTCGACGTGATGCCCGGCCTCTCGCTCACCTACGGCATCCCGCGCAAGGGCAAGGAGCCGAACATGATCCTGCGCGCGGGCTACGGGATGACCGTGGCGAGGCCGCAGTTCCGCGAGCTCGCGCCGTTCCAGTTCTACGACTTCCAGCTCGACCGCCTCATCGTCGGCAACCCCGAGCTCGAGCGGACGCGCATCCAGAACGTCGATCTCCGCTACGAGTGGTACATCGGCAAGCTCGATCTCATCTCGGTCAGCCTCTTCTACAAGAGCTTCGACAAGCCGATCGAGCTGCAGATCCGCGACCCCGTCAACTTCAGCTCGCGCTTCATCAACGCCGACACGGCGCGCGCCTACGGCGCCGAGGTCGAGGCGCGCTTCAGCCTCGAGCACGTGCACCCCTCGCTGAAGTTCTTCTCGCTCAACGGGAACCTCGCGCTCATGCGCTCGCGCGTCTACCTCCCCGACGAGCTCTCGGGCGCGGTGCGCGCCGATCGTCCGCTCTTCAATCAGTCGCCATATGTGACCAACCTGTCACTCCGATTTGACCATCCCGATTCGGGCGTGACCGCATCCTTGGTCTACAACGTTTACGGGCCACGCATCACCGACGTCGGTGTGCGGGCCGACTCGGAGAACTTCTTCCCGGACATCGTCGAGCAAGCCTTCCACGCCCTCGACTTCGTCGCCTCCTACCGACCGAACGAGCGCTGGTCGCTCAAGCTCAAGCTCCAGAATCTCCTCTTCGAGACCCAGGACTTCAAACAAGGCGACGAGACGATCAAGACGATCAACCGCGGTCTCACAGCGACTCTTGGACTCGGCCTCACGTATTGAACGGGAGGTCGGGCAAGCCAAACCGACCTGACTGTTACGTGAGGAACATGATGAAACACCTTCGACTCTTCCCCCTTCTCCTGGCCATGGCGGCGCTCACCGCCGCCGGCTGCGGCGACGACGGCGACGGCGACAACACCCCCGACGGTGGTGGCGGCGGCGGCTGCGAGACCGGCTCCGACGGCGTGGTCTCCGAGACCGACGACCTCATCACCGTCGCCGGCGAGATCACCTGCGAGGTGACCTGGACGGCCGACAAGGCCATCGCGCTCGACGGCCTCGTCTTCGTGGCCGACGGCGGCAAGGTGAACATCGAGGCCGGCGCCACGGTGTACGGCCTCGCCAACCCGACGCGCGGCACGACCAGCGCGCTCGTCGTCTCGACCACCGGCTCGATCGACGCGCAGGGCACCGCCGAGGCGCCCATCGTCTTCACCTCCTCGAACCCGGCCGGCGAGCGCGCCTCGCAGGACTGGGGCGGCGTGGCCCTCCTCGGCGCCGCGACCATCAACAAGGGCCGCCTCTCGGATCCGACCGACCCGGAGAGCCACCTCATCAAGGGCATCGAGGGCATCGACCCCGACGACGAGCGCGGCATCTACGGCGGCACGGACGACGCGCACGACTGCGGCACCCTCCGCTACGTCCGCATCGAGTTCGCGAGCGCCGAGCTCTCGCCCGACAACGAGCTCAACGGCCTCACCGTCGCGGGCTGCGGCTCGGCCACCACGCTCGAGTACATCCAGGTGCACCGCGCCGACGACGACGGCATCGAGTTCTTCGGCGGCACGGCGAGCATCAACCACGCGCTCGTCTCGGGCGTCGCGGACGACGGGCTCGACTGGGACGAGGGCTGGCGCGGCGAGGCCCACCACATCATCGTCCACAAGTTCAGCGGCATCGGCGACAACGGCATCGAGGGCGACAACAGCAGCGAGAACAACGACGCCCAGCCCCGGACCAACCCGAAGATCGAGCACATGACCCTCGTCGGTCAGGGCGACGGCCGCGGTCTGCTCCTCAGGGTCGGCACCGGCGGTCGCCTCAGCCACGTCCTCGTGGCCGGCTTCGGCACGAACGCCGAGGTGCGTAACCAGGCCACCGCCGACATCTGGAACGCGCCGAACGGCGAGGGCGACGAGCTCGTCATCGAGAACTCGCTCTTCTACGGCGCCGCGTTCAACACGGAGGCGTCCATCGTGGGCTTCGTCTTCGCCGACGCCATCGTCGAGGCCGCGCTGAACAACGTGGTCGACAGCGGCGTGAGCGTCACCGACGCGAGCGCGAGCGCCCCCGACTACGCGCCGAACGGCGACGTGGACACGGGCGTCGCCTCGTCGCTCGGCGGCACCTACGCCGGCGCGATCGACCCGGCGGGCACGGACTGGACCGCCGGCTGGACCGCGTTCCCGGCCGACTGAGCGTCCTCCGCTCCGAAACGAACGACGCCGCCCCTCGGGGCGGCGTTTTTCGTGGTGGGGCACGCGCGCGCGGTCAGCTCAGCGCCTTGGCGGCGAGCGCCTCCTCGGCGAGCTCGTCGAAGCTCATGCGCTGGGCGCGCGCGGCCTCTTCGTCGGAGTACATCTGCTGCATGAGCTCGGGCGGCACGCCCGCGATGCGCGACATCACGCCGCCGAAGATCGGCCCGGCCACGGGGTGGACCGCGATCTCGCGCACGGCGTTCATGAACTTAGTGAAGGGGCGCTTGGCGACGTCGGGCTTGGTGCCGAGGAGCTGGAAGCGCTTGAACGCCTCGCGCAGACGTCGACCGCTGGGATCGACCGTGCGCATCGGCGTGAAGAAGACGTCCTCGAAGAACGGCTTGGCGTAGTAGAGGACGTTGATGAAGGCCCAGATCGCGCGCAGGCGCTCGCCGAGCGGCTGCGGGGGCTGCGTGGCGAGCCACTCCTGGTAGGCGGGCGAGGCGTAGTACTCGGTCATGTGGTAGTCGACGGCGATGTGCCGCGACTCGTCGCGGTTCACGAGCTCCATCGCGCGCGCGCTCATCGTGTCGTGCACGTAGTCGTTGATGGAACGGAGGAGCGCGACGTCGAGGATGAGCTCGCCGCCCGTGATGTAGACGTTGGCGATCTCGGCCGAGAGGTACTTCACGGCGTCGACGAAGTTCGGGGCGAACTTCGCGAGCGCCGGGCTCATCTCGTACTCCTTGTACTTGTGGACGTTGTAGTAGTCCGCGAGGCGCAGGGCGACCTCGGAGTGCCGCTTCTCGTCGGCCACGAAGGTCGCGAAGATCTTCTTCATCGTCGGGTCTTCGACGCGCTTGCGCTGCTCCTCGAAGAGCGCGCCCGCGAGGAGTTCGATGCCCGCCATGTCCGTGAAGTACTGGACGATGGCCATTTCCTCTTCACGCGACATGGGCCGCGGCGGAACGGACCAGTCGAGATCGACGTCGACGTTCCATTGGCCCTTGCGGCACATCTCCAGCATTCGCTCGGGGTTCATCTCGATCTCCTGTGCTTCGGAATTCTGGGGAGCGGGGCGAGGTCCGTAAAGAGCCACGGCTCCGCGCCGTGGGACGGCTTGCGGAGGATCAAACGTCGGCCGCGCGGTGGAACTCGACGTAGAAGCGCACGTCGCCGACCGGTTCGACGCGGTGGGCCATCTCGGGCTCGACCACGCCATGGCGCGTGGGGTCGAGCTCGACGGTCTCGGGCGCGGGCTCGAGGATGTGGTAGCGGAGGCGCCCTTCGAGCACGACGATCTTCCCCCATACGCCCGGCTTGGTCCGGTGCTCACCGACGAGCCCGGCGGGGACCGTGTCCTGCGTGAACTCGGGCGTGCGCTTGTAGGGCGCGACGTCGTCGGGGAGGGCTCTCATGGCGTACGGCGATGTGGGTTCGCTCGTCGCAGGGACGCGCACATCGTGATCGAAGGATAACATCATCGGCGGAGACGATCGGCCCCCCCTCGTGATAGATCGATCGTCCATGATCCGAAGCGTACGCCTCCTCGTCCTCACGACCCTCCTCGGGGCCACGGCCGTGGCCTGTGATCCCGACCCCAAGGGCCCCGTCGTCGAGGAGAAGCCGTACATCCGGCCCGGCGTGTGGTGGAAGATCGAGCCCGAGGGCAAGGTCTGCTCCAACGGCAGCCAGTACAAGTTCTTCGTGAACCTCGCGCGCGAGAGCGACGACGTGATCATCGTCCTCGAGCCGGGCGGCGCGTGTTGGGACTACGAGAGCTGCTCGGGCGCGATGGGCATCCGCGGCGCGGCCAACCCCGACGGCATCCCCGACAACCACATGGATCTCTGGAAGGTCGGCCTGCCCCTCATCCGGCGCGATCCCGGCTCGCCGACCGAGAACTTCAACCTCGTCTTCGTCCCCTACTGCACCGGCGACATCCACTCGGGCAACAAGGACATGGAGTACGAGGGCCCCGAGGGCGAGAAGCTCGTCTACCGGCACCGCGGCGCCGAGAACGTCCGCGCCGTGGGCGAGTGGGTCCGCGATCGCTTCGACGGCAAGGTGGGCACGCTCTTCGTGACGGGCTGCAGCGCGGGCGGCGCGGGCTCCATCGCCAACTACTACTTCCTCCGCCACATGTTCGATCACGTGGAGCGCGGCGTCCTCCTCGACGACGCGGGCCCGATCTTCCCCGGCAAGCTCCACTCCGGGCCGCTCCACGCCAAGGTGCGCGAGAGCTGGGACGTCGACTCGCTCCTCGACCAGCTGCCGGAGGCCTACGCCGAGCGCATGCGCGAGGACTTCGGCAACATCAACGCGCTCCTCGCCGAGGAGTTCCCCAACGACCGCCTCTCCAACGTCTTCTTCCGCCTGGACTACAACTACTCGCTCTACAGCTACGAGCGCTTCCACGAGGACGTGCTGCCGGATCCGGTGGAGGAGAACGACGAGTACCGCCGCGGCATCTACGGGATGTGGTGGGACGACACCAAGGAGCTCCTCGCGCTCTCGGACGAGTATCCCAACCTCGGCTACTACATCCCGTTCTACCGCGACTTCAACGACAGCCACTGCGCCACGATCCTCACGTGGGGCGGGACCGAGATGGAGGTCGACGGAGGGGAGATGAACCTCCTCGACTTCATCGACGAGCTCCTCTACGGCGAGGGCGAGGTGCCCGGCTACGTGGAGACCGGCCCCGAGGGCATGTACGGCGATCTCGCGCCCCACGAGCCCTGGCCGCCCCAGTGATTTTCCGTTGGTCGGCGCCCGACGGCTCGCTATCGTCCCCGGCGGATGGCGCGTGATCTGATCGACACGCAGTGGAGGATCGAGACGGCCGAAGGGGTGACGCTCACGCTCACCCCCGCGGGCCTCGTTCCGCGCGCCTACGCGTACGCCATCGATCTCGCGATCCGCTGCGCCATCTTCGTCGCGCTGATCATCGTGATGGAGGTGACGGAGATCACCGAAAAATTCGGCGCGGGCCTGCTCCTCCTCGTGGCCTTCGCCCTCGAGTGGTTCTATCCGGTGGTCTTCGAGGCGCTGCGGGGGCGCACGCCGGGCAAGGCCGCCCTCGGTCTCCGCGTGGTCACGACGGATGGCGCGCCCATCGGCTTCGGCGCGTCGCTCCTCCGCAACCTCCTCCGCGTCACCGACTTCTTCCCCTTCGGCTACGCGCTCGGCGCGATCATGGTGGTCGCCACACCGCGCTTCCAGCGCTTCGGCGACCTCGTGGCGGGCGCGCTCGTGGTGCACGAGGGGCGCGTCGAAGAGGCGCGATCCGCGCGCGCCGCGGGGCCGGCGGCGCCGCTCTCGGTGCCCCTCGACGTCGACGAGCAGCGCGCGGTGATCTCCTTTGCGCACCGGCGTGAGCTGCTCGGCGCGCGCGCCGACGAGCTCGCGCTCCTCACGGGCGACGCCACCCAAGGCGACGCCTCGGCGCGCACGGCGGCGCTCGTCGCGGCCGCGCGCTGGTACGAGGGGAGGCGATGAGCCGCGCGCTCTTCCAGGAGCGGATGCGCGAGGCAGAGGCCGCGGTCGAGGCCGACCTCCAGATCCTCGAGCGCGGCGGCGAGCTCTCCGATCCGCTCGAGTTCGCCGCGCGCTACCGTGGGCTCGCCTCGACGCTCTCGATCGCGCGGCACCGCCGGTACGACTCGGCGCTCGTCGATCGCCTGAACGCGCTCGTGGTGCGCGCGCACACGGCCCTCTACGCCGCGCGGCTCGGGCGCTCGGCTCGGGACGGCCTCTCGGTGCTCCTCTTCGAATTTCCGCGGAGGGTCCGCGCGCTCCCGGGGCCGCTCCTCCTCTCGGTGCTCTGCTTCTTCGGCACCTACCTCGCGGCGTTCACGTGGGTCCGCCTCGATCCGCAGGCGGCGTACGCGCTCATGCCGGCGTCGTACCTCGACGGCCTCGCCGAGATGTACGACCCGAAAGGTCGCATCCAGACCACCGAGCGGACCCTCGACGACGATCTCACGATGTTCGGCTTCTACGTCTGGAACAACGTGGGGATCGCCTTCCGCACCTTCGGCGCGTCGCTCTTCCTCGGCGTGGGCTCGATCCTCGCGCTCGTCTTCAACGGCCTCTACATCGGCGTGGGGCACGCGCACGTGGTGGAGCGCGGCTTCGGCGAGTCCTTCCATGCCTTCGTCCTCGGGCACTCGGCCTTCGAGCTCTTCGCGATCGTGCTCGCGGGGCTCGCGGGCTTCCACGTGGGGTTCGCCTTCCTCCGGCCGGGCCTCGAGTCGAGATCGCGGGCCGTGCTCCTCCGCGCGCGCGAGGTGCTCCCCATCCTCTGGGGCGCCTTCGCGATGCTCCTCATCGCTGCGGCGATCGAGGCCTTCTTCTCGCCGCGAGACCTGCCCTTTGGGGTGAAGCTCGCCGTCGGGAGCGTGAACGCCGTGGGCCTGCTCTCTTTCTTCGCCTTCTCGGGGAGGGAGACGCGTGCGCCTCGATGACGCCCGGGCCGAGTTCCGCACGCGGAGGGCCTTCGAGGCGGCGGACTTCGGCGTGCACATCGCGCGGCGCTTCGCGTGGCCCATCGCGCGCGCCGTCCTCGTCTACTCTCTCTTGCCTTCCCTCTTGGTCACGGCCTGGCTCATCCACCACGACCTCTCAGGGCTTGCGATCTTCGGCGTGTTCTGGCTCCGGCCGCTCGACGCGCGCCTCGCGCTCCTCGTCGTGAGCCGCGGCCTCTTCGGCGAGATCCCCACGCTCGCGCAGACGGGCAAGCTCGCGCTCACGGCGGGGCGGAA
Source organism: Myxococcales bacterium (assembly GCA_012744445.1). GTDB lineage: Bacteria > Myxococcota_A > Polyangia > Polyangiales > Houyiibacteriaceae > JAAYBZ01. The sequence goes on from JAAYBZ010000078.1 coordinate 12,106, forward strand.
GCGCCTCTTCTGGGACCTCACCTTCGGCCGCTTCTCGCCGATGCGCGCCGTGACGCTCCCGGTGGCCGTGCTGGAAGGGCTCTCGGGCGCGCTCCTCCGCAAGCGCCTCCCGATCGCGACGAGTGGCCTCGCCGGGATCGCGCTCGCCACGGCCTTGGCCTGCCTCGGCCTCGAGGTGGCCGTCGCCCTCGGCGGCAACTACCTCATCGAGCAGATCACCGAGTTCCGCAACGCCACCGGACCGGGTCGCGTCTCGAGCGCCCCCTACCTCGACGCCCTTCCCGACGACGACCGCGCGCGCTTCGCGCGGGTGGCGATCGCCTACGCCATCGCCGCCCCCGTCGGCGAGGTCCTGCTCACCACGATGGGCTTCGCCCTCTACCTGAACCGCCGCACCATCGTCGAGGGCTGGGACATCGAGCTCGCCTTCAGGCGGCTCGCGCGGCGCGTGGCCGGGCCGCTCGTCTTGCTCTTCGCCTTCGCGTCGATTGCCTCGGCCGACGTCGACGACGGCGGCGCCCCGATCGTCCTCGAGGGCTCGGGCGACGAGACCGACCGAGTTCGGCCGTGGTGGGAGGGCTACGTCTTCGACGCGCCCGACGAATCGTCGCTCGAAGCCCAGCTCGACACGATCTTCGCGCGCCCGGAATTCGGAGGCGAGCGGATCGAGAAGGGCGTCCGGCTCAAGAAGAAAGCGGTTCCGGAGCCCTCCACCGAGGAGTCCGGCTTGGTCGACTTCGTCATGACGCTCCTGCGGTTCGTGGCCGAGGCCGGCATCTGGGCCTTCTACGCGCTCCTCGCCGCGCTCGCGGTCTTCGCGATCCTGAGGTCGCTCCCCTACCTCCGGAGCGCGGGGTGGCGCCGTCCCACGAAGGAAGCCGTCACGCGATCCGAGGGCGAGTGGATCCGGCGTGACGCGGGCGTCGTCCTCGACGGTGCGCTCGTCCGCGCCCGCGCGCTCGCCCGCGAGGGGAGGGCGCTCGAGGCGCTCTCGCTCCTCTACGTGGCCTCGCTCGAGGTGCTCTCCTCGCGTCGCAGGCTCGAGCTCTCGCACGACGCGACCGAGGGCGAGTGCCTCCGCGCCGTACGCCGCCGCGCCCCCGCCGACGAAGCGGCGCGCTTCGCCGCCATCACACGCGCTTGGCAGCTCGCGGCCTACCGCGGCGAGCTGCCCGCCGAGGCGGAGCTCGAGCACCTCCTCGCGGTCGCCGCGCCGATCCTGGAGGGCACGTGAGCCGCCGCGCCGTCGTCATCCTCGTCCTCCTCGTCGGCGTGCTCGGCGCGCTCGGCGTGGGCGCCTATCTCCTTCGCGATCAGTTCACCGAGGAGTACGAGCGCACCGTCTTCACGCCGCCCACGGGGCGCGCCGCGGTCGATCCGTATTACGCGCTCGCGCTCCTGCTCGAGGCACGCGGTCACGAGGTCCTCGCCGGTCCCGTCGAGAAGGACGACGAGATCGACGCCTACGACGTCGCGTTCTGGCTTGCGGACGAGGCACCCTCCGTCGATTTCTTCTACCGAGCGCGGGGGGAAATTCTCGTCATCTCCGAAATGCACTTTCCGAGGGCGGACGCGTCCCTCGCGGTCGCGGTCCGCGCCGAAGACGGGGAGCGACCCTCGCAGATCCGCCTCGCGGACGAGAGCCCCTACTGGGATCTGGTCGTCGTGGTCCCCACGACCGAGCACTTCTCGAACTCTCGTCTGGAGGGGTGGTCCGAGTCGCGCCGCACGCTCGCCGAGGTCCTCCACTTCATTTCCGAGGAGTCGAAGATCACGCTCCTCCGTTCGACGGAGCCGCGGAGCTTCTTGCACTTCCTCTTGGAGCACGGTCTTTCTGCCGTGATCCTCTTCGCCGCGCTCCTCCTCCTGCTCGTCGCGAGGACCCTCCTCCGCGTGGGGCCCGTCCTCACGCCGCCCCTTCCCGGGCACCGCTCCTTCGTCGAATACCTCGAGGCCGTGGGCCATTTCGCGCGGCGGCGCGGCGGTGAGAAGAAGCTCCTCGAGGCGGCGCGCGCCGAGGTCCTCGCGCGTTTCGTCAAGCGACGGCCCGAGCTCGCGAGCCTCGAGGGCGACGCGCTCGTCCTCGCCCTCTCCGAACACGTCGCGCTCGATCGCGAGACGATCGCGCGCGCCCTCCGAGACGATCCACGCGGGCATCCGCGCGCCTTCGTGGACGTGATGAACGCCCTCCAAGAACTGCGAAAGGCCCCATGACCGAACGAACCCCAGGCGAACTCCTCGCGCGCGTCGGCGCGCTCCGCGAGGCCCTCTCCAGAGTCGTGATCGGACAGGACGAGGTCCTCGACCAGGTGCTCGTCGGCTTCCTCGCCGGCGGCCACGTGCTGCTCGAGGGCGTGCCGGGCGTCGGCAAGACGCTCCTCGTGCTCGCGCTCTCGCGCGCCGTCTCGGGGAGCTTCTCCCGCGTGCAGTTCACGCCGGACCTCATGCCGAGCGACGTGACGGGCCACCTGCTCTACGACCCTGGCCGCGGGGAGTTCAAGACGCGCAAGGGCCCGATCTTCGCCAACCTCATCCTCGCCGACGAGATCAACCGCGCGCCCGCCAAGACCCAGAGCGCGCTCCTCGAGACGATGCAGGAGGGCCAGGTCACGATCGAGGGCACGTCCCATCCGGTGCCGCAGCCGTTCATGGTGCTCGCCACGCAGAACCCCATCGAGCAAGAAGGGACCTATCCGCTCCCGGAGGCGCAGCTCGATCGCTTCCTCCTCCACGTCGAGGTGGGTTATCCGAGCGAGGACGACGAGGTGCGGATCGTCGCGGACGTGACGCGCGGCCGCGTGGGCGAGTCGCTCGACGTGAGCGCGATCGCGCCGGTGCTCTCCATCGAGGACGCGGTCGCGCTCCGGCGAGCCGTCGCCGAGCTCCACGTCGACGAGCGCGTGCTCCGCTACGCCGTACGCCTCGTGCGCTCGACGCGCGAGCGCCCCGGCCTCTCCATGGGCGCAGGTCCCCGCGGCGCCATCGCGCTCGTCCGCGCGGCGCGCGCCTTCGCCGTGCTCGAGGGCCGCGACTTCGTCACGCCCGACGACGTGAAGACGATGGCCGTGCCCGTGCTCCGCCACCGCGTCCTCGTCGCGCCGGAGCACGAGCTCGAGGGCTTCTCGCGCGCGCAGGCGATCGGCGCGGCGATCGCCACGGTGGAGGCGCCCCGCTCGTGAAGCTCCGCCCCGCTCGGCGACTCCTCTCCCTCGTGGGCGCGCTCTTCGCGTTCTCGCTCGGCGTCTTCGTGTGGCCCGCGGCGGGCGATCTCGCGCTCGCGGGCCTCGGCCTCCTCGCGCTCCTCGTCGCGATCGACGCGCTCCTCGTCCGATGGCTCCCCCCGCTCACGCTGCGCCGCGAGGTGCCGCCGGCGATGGCGCTCGGCGAGCGCTACGCCGTCACGCTCGAGCTCGAAGGGCCGCGCCGGGAGCGCGTCCTCGTCTTCGACCGGCCGCCTCCCGAATGGCTCACGGGCGATCTGCCGGTCGAGGTCGCGATCGATCCCGAGCACGCCACGCGCCTCCGCTACCACGTGCGCCCGAGCGCGCGGGGCGAAGGCGTCTTCGAGCCGGCGCACGTGATCCGCAGGCTCCCGCTCGGCCTCCTCGAGCTCCGCCAAGAGGTCGGCGAGCGCTCGACGACGCGCGTCTACCCCGACTTCCGCGTCGTCGCGTCGGCCGTCGCGCCGCCGGGCCGACGCGTCGCGAGCGGCGGCGTGCACCTCCAGCGGATGCGCGGCCACGGCCTCGAATTCCACCAGCTCCGCGACTTCCGCGAGGGCGACCCGATGCGGCAGATCGACTGGCGCTCCGTCTCGCGTCACGGCCGCCTCATCAGCCGCGAGTACCGCGAGGAGCAGTACCAGCGCGTGGTCTTCCTGCTCGACTGCGGCCACCGGATGCGCGCGAAGGACGGCGAGAGGAGCCACTTCGAGCGCACGGTCGAGGCGCTCCTCGTGATGGCCTACGCCGCCACGCGCCGCGGCGACGCCGTGGGGCTCGTGACCTTCGGCGGCGTGGATCGCCGCATCGCGCCCTCGCGCGGCGCCGCCGCCTTCCGTGGCCTCCTCCACGGCGTCTACGACCTCGAGCCCACCACCGCGCCGAGCGATTACGCCGAGGCCTTCCGGCGCCTCGAGGAGACGCGCCCGCGGCGGAGCCTCGTGGTCCTCCTGAGCGACGTGCGCGACGAGGACGCCGAGGAGCTCTCCCGCCTCCTCGCGCCCGTGCGCAAGCGCCACCTCGTCATCGTCGCGAGCCTCCTCGACCCCGAGGTGCGCAAGGCCGCGCACGCCCGCGCGAGCACGCTCGACGAGGCCGTGCTCGCCGCGAGCGCGCTCGACTACCTCGGGCGGCGGCGCCGCGCGCTCCAGGGCCTCCGCCGCCGCTCCATCCACGGCGTCTCCGCCGAGCCCGCCGAGCTCGGCGCGGCCCTCCTCGAGCGCTACCTCGAGCTCAAGCGCGCCGGCCTCACCTGAGGGGGCGACGTTCGCCTACCCGGCGGCAGGATTGGGCTCTATCCTCGCCCCGTGCGCCTCTCCACCGCATGGCTTGCCCTCGCGCTCCTCGTCATGGCGCCGATCGCGCCGCGCGCGATGGCCCAAGAGGAACCGCCCGCCGCGCAGAGCGGGCTCACCCCGCCCGAGCTCGTCGAATACGTCGAGGCCGAGATCCCCGACGTCCCGTGGGAGGGCGAGCCGCGCGCCGTCCTCTTCGTGATCACGATCGACGCCGAGGGCGCCGTCACCGACGCCGTCGTCGTGGAGAGCGCCGGCGAGGCCTTCGACGAAGCCGCGAAGGAGGCCGTGCTCCGCTTCCGCTTCGTGCCCGCCAAGATGGACGGGCAGCCGATCCCCTCGCGCATCCAATACCGCTACGTCTTCGAGTGGGTCGAGCCCGAGCCCGAGGCGCCCGCGCCCGCCACGCTCCGCGGCCGCCTCGTCGACGGGAAGGGCGACGTCCCCCTCGGGGGTGAGCGCGTCCTGGTCGTCGCCGCCACGGGCGAGGTCGTCGAGACGCGCACGGAGGCCGATGGAAGCTTCGTCCTCGAGGGGCTCGCCCCGGGGGCCTATCAGCTCCGCGTCGACGCCGCCGACTACGAGCTGCTCGCCGTGGACGAGGAGCTCGAGGCCGGCGAGGAGCTCGAGGTCACCTATCGCCTCCGCTACGTCGCGGAGGACCTCCCCGAGGCCGAGTTCTCGGCGCGCGCCGAGGTCGAGGCGCCGCCGCGCGAGATCACCAAGCGCAGCGTGCCCAAGGAGGTGCTCACGCGCATCCCCGGCACGCGCGGCGATCCCCTCCGCGCCGTGGAGATCCTCCCGGGCGTCGGCCGGCCTTCGTTCGGCAGCGGCGCGCTCATCGTGCGCGGCGCGGCCCCCGGCGACAGCCAGACCTTCCTCGAGGGCATCCCCGTCCCGCTGCTCTATCACTTCGGCGGCCTCACGAGCTTCTTCCAGGGGCGCCTGCTCGAGGAGATCACCTTCTACCCGGGCAACTTCTCCTCCACCTACGGCCGCAAGACGGGCGGCATCCTCAACGTGCGCGTGCGCGATCCGCGCACCGACGGCTGGCACGGCGCCCTCGAGACGAGCGCGATCGACGCGTGGGTGCTCGCCGAGGGCCCGATCGGCGACAAGGTCTCGGTGGCCCTCGCCGCGCGGCGGAGCCTCATCGACCTCATCCTGCCGGCGGTGCTCTCGGGGACGACCCTCACCGTCACCGCGGCGCCCGTCTACTACGACCACCAGTTCATCCTCACCTACCGGCCCACCGAGCGCGATCGCATCCGCCTGATGAGCTACGGCGCCTCCGACGCCTTCGCCTTCATCGTGGGCGACGACCTCGCGGAGGATCCCAACATCCGCGGCGCGGCGGAGCTCCGGCAGCGCTTCTACTTCACGACGCTCTCCTGGGATCGGCGGCTGAACCGCGACTTCCAGCAGTCGATGGTCTTCGCCATCGGCCCGAACCGCCCCGTCTTCAGCTTCGGCCCCGACCTCGAGTTCGACGCGCGCTTCCTCGACATCGCCTTCCGCAGCGAGTGGCGCGGCCGGATCTCCAAGCGCTTCGAGACGATCCTCGGCACCGACATCCGCATCATCCCCTACGACATCTCCTACAGCGGCCCGCCCGTGCGGCAGACCGAGGGCGCGCCGCCCGGCAACCAGGGCAGCGCCTCCGAGCGCGTGGTGCGCGAGGCCGGCGAGGGCGTGTTCTGGGAGCCCGGCCTCTACGGCGAGCTCGCGGGCGACTTCGATCCGGTGCGCGTCGTGATCGGCGCGCGCTTCGACTACGTGAGCATCCCCGGCAAGGCGGTGGTCGATCCGCGCCTCAACGGCTTCTACCAGGTGAACGAGAAGCTCCGCCTCAAGGCGGGCCTCGGCATGTACTCGCAGCCGCCCTCGGTGGTGGAGACGGCGCCCAACATCGGCAACCCCGACCTCGACTTCATCCGCTCGGTGCACAGCTCGGTCGGCGGCGACTACCAGATCGATCAGGGCATCCAGGTGGGGCTCGAGGGCTTCTTCAAATACCTCTGGAACCGCCCGGTGAGCACGGTCGGCGGCCAGCCGCCCTTCTTCGTGAACGAGGGCGTCGGCCGCATCTACGGCCTCGAGCTCTCGGGCAAGATCGACCCCAAGGGCCGCAACTACTTCGGCTACCTCAGCTACACGCTGAGCCGGAGCGAGCGGCGCGATCTGCCCGGGCAGGTCTACCGCCTCTTCGACTACGACCAGACGCACATCTTCACGGCGCTCTTCAGCTATCGCTTCCCGCGCAACTGGGAGATCGGCGGCACGCTGCGCCTCGTGAGCGGCAACCCGATGACGCCCATCATCGGCTCCTTCTACGACGCGGAGAACGACGTCTACGTGCCCATCGGCGGCCTCATCAACAGCGTGCGCAACCCGCTCTTCCACCGCCTCGACGTGCGCGTCGAGAAGCAGTGGAGCTGGGACGTCTTCAAGCTCGCGCTCTTCCTCGACATCCAGAACGCCTACTACGCGAAGAACCAGGAAGGCCTGCTCTACCGCTACGACTACGCGGAGAGCGTGAAGCTCCAGGGCCTCCCGATCATCCCCGCGATCGGCATCCGAGGGGAGCTCTGACCATGAAGCACGCGATCGTCCTCCTCGCCCTCGTCCTCTCGCTCGCCGGCTGCTCCGAGTCGCTCGATCCGGCGAGCCGCCTCGCCTCGAGCCGCGTGCTCGGCGCCTACTTCGTCCACGACGACGACCCCACGCGGGCCAACCCCTACCCCGGCGAGAGCGGGGTGCTCGAGCTCTTCCTCGCCGATCCGGGCGCGCCCCGGCCGCGGAGCTACGTGATGATCGCGTGCCTCCCGGCGCCCGTGAGCTTCGGCACGCCCTTCTGCCGCGCGGCGCCCTTCGCCGCCGTGCAGGTGGAGGCCGATCCGGGCGATCCCGTCGTGCCGCCCGCGCTCCCGCTCACCGCGCCCTCCGAGGCCGAGCTCGGCGAGACCACGGCGCTCCTCGTGCTCGGCGCGGTGTGCACCGGCAGCCCGGTGAATCCCGAGCTCCTCGCGCTCCTCTCCGGCACGGGCGAGCCGCCCGAGGTGCTCGAGGTCTGCGAGGACCCCGAGGCCGACGGCACGCTCTTCAACTACTTCGTCAACGTGGAGCAGGGCGATCCGCCCAATACCCACCCCACGATCGCCTCGATCGAGCTCGACGGCGCGCCCTTCGACGCGGTCTCGCCCGCGGACGCGGCGATGCTCGGCTGCGCGGGCGATCCCGCCTACCCCGAGGTCCGCGCCGACGGAGAGGAGCACCACCTCACGCTCCGCGTGCCCGCGAGCGCGCGCGAGGACTACGAGACGATCGACCCCGACACGGAGGAGCCGGTCGTGGTGCGCGAGGAGCTCCAGGTGGGGCGCTTCGCGACGGCCGGCGACGTGAAGGGCACCTTCGGGTGGATCGACGGCGACCTCCTCGAGAACGTGCTGCGCTGGGAGGCCCCCGAGAAGGCCGATCCCGCGGGCGAGCTCGTGCGCTTCGTCTTCACGCTCCGCGACGGCCGAGGGGGCTTCGCCCACGCGCGGCGTGAGCTCTGCCTCGTGCCCTGAGGCCTAGAACGAGCTCCCCGGCTCCTCGAGGAAGGCGCGCTCCTCGTCGGTGCTCTTGCGGCCGAGGATCGCGTTGCGGTGCGGGAAGCGCCGGAAGCGCGCGATGATCCGCTCGTGCGCGAGCATGAAGTCGAGGTTGGTCTGGATGGCCTGGCCGAGCGCGCCCTCGCCCACCTCGCGGCGGAACTCGCGGAAGAGCGACACGCCCTGGTCCTGCGCCTCGAGCGACTCGGAGTGCATGAAGGGCATGTAGAGGAACGCCCGCGCCTGCCCCACGAGCATGCGGTCGAAGCCGAGGTGGATGCCGTGCCGCGCCGCGTCGAGGGCCTGGTCGTCGTAGGCGAAGGCCTGCGGCGTGTCGCGGAACATGTTCCGGCTGAACTGATCGAGGACCAGGACGTAAGCGAGCAGACCCTTGGCCGTGTCGCGGAAGCCCTCGCGCTCGCGCTTGGCGATGGCCTCGTGGAGCGCGCCGAAGCGCTCGGCGATCTCGCGGTCGAAGGCCGGATCCTTCGCGAACCAGCGGGCGGTCTTCTCGGGGGAGGCGAGCCCCTCCACCGAGAGTCCACCGAACCAAAACGTGAGCACCTCGTCGATCTCGTGCGCCATGGGAACCAACCTAACCACCCCGACGCGAGGTACCAACGGCGGCTCCGACGAGAAGTTTCCGGATCCAGCCCTACTCGAAGTAGACTTCCGAAATTGATGGCGAGGCGCCGTGCTCGAGTCTGGTAGGATCTCCGGCCGCATGGTCGACCGGATCGGCAATTGTCGCATCGTGGGCGAGATCGGCAGCGGCGGCATGGCCGTCGTGTACAAGGCCGTGCAGGAGCCCCTCGGCCGCGACGTGGCCATCAAGGCGCTCAAGCCCTCGGTCGCGCTCGATACGCAATTCGCGGAGCGCTTCGAGCGCGAGGCCCACTTCATGGCCTCGCTCCAGCACGAGAACATCCTGCACGTCGTCGACTTCCTCAAGGACGGGCAGTCGATGTACATCATCATGGAGTACGTGCAGGGGATCGACCTCTACGATCTCCTCGAGCACACGCCCGTGCTCCCGCCCGACGTCGCGGCCATCATCGCGCTCCAGGTGGCGCGCGCCCTCGACTACGCGCACTTCCGCGGCATCGTCCACCGCGACATCAAGCCCGCCAACGTGATGATCTCGTATCGCGGCGAGGTGAAGCTGATGGACTTCGGCATCGCCCGCGACGATCGTCTCCGCGACCTCACCGAGGCGGGGACGGGCCTCGGCACGCCGAGCTACATGAGCCCCGAGCAGATCGTGGGCGACAAGGTCGACTTCCGCAGCGATCTCTTCAGCGTGGGCATCGTGCTCTACCAGATGCTCACGGGCCGCAAGCCCTTCGTCGAGGATCCGCAGCGCTCGGTGATGCAGGCCATCCGCCTCGATCGCTACACGCCGATGCGCAAGGTCAACCCCGCCGTGCCGCGCGCGCTCGAGCGGATCGTGGCCTCCTGCCTCGAGAAGGTGCCGGCGCACCGCTACGCGAGCACCCAGCTCCTCATCGACGACCTCATGGAGTACCTCGCGGGCCGCGTCGGCGGGAGCTACGCGGGCCGGCTCGTCTCCTATCTCCTCGAGGTGGGCCTCATCAGCGACGACGAGGCCTCGGCCGTCCTCGACGCGAGCGGCTCCGAGATCACCCGCCGCGGCCAGCGCCGCGACAAACGCCTCCTCTGGCACGTGGGCCTCGCGCAATTCGCGCTCTTCGCGGCCGCGCTCGTGGGCGGCTACGTCATCCAGGAGCAGGCCGGCGGCCTCTCCTTCGACGCGCTCCTCGGCGCGCCCACCGAGGTCACGCCGCTCACCGTCGAGAATTCCGGGCGCCTCCGCGTCGTCGTCGATCCGTGGGCGCACGTCTACGTCGACGGCGAGCACGTCATGACCACGCCCTCGGCGCTCCCGATCACGCTCTCGTCGGGCAAGCACTACGTGCGGCTCGAGAACCCCTACTTCGAAGAAGAGCTCCGCGAGATCGTCGTCGAGCCGGGCGGCACGGTCGACCTCGCCGTGACGCTCGAGCCCCGCCAAGACCAAGGAGCGATCGAATGACGCGGGTCTGGCTCCTCCTCGCCCTGCTCGTCTCCCTCTTCCGTACGGCGCCGGCCGAGGCCCAGCACATCCACGTCGTCGAGCCGGGCGAGACCCTCGCCTCCATCGCGCAGCTCTACTTCGGCGATCCCAAGAAGGAGCGCGCCCTCCGCCTCGAGAACCAGATCGGCGGCGACGAGGTGCGCATCGTCCCGGGCATGCGCCTCCAGATCCCCTTCGTGACCTTCCACAAGGCCGCGCCGGGCGATACCTGGGCCAGCCTCGCCGCCAAGTTCTACGGCGACGAGCGGCGCGACGCGGGCCTTCGCTTCGTCAACCGGGGCCGTGGCGACGCGCCCGACGAGGGAGCCGAGCTGATCGTCCCGCCGGCGCTGCTCTACGTCGCGCAGGGCAACGAGAGCCTCGGCAAGCTCGTGCGCATGCACCTCGGCAACCAGAAGGGCGGCGCCTACCTCCTCCGCCTCTTCAACCCCACGCTCGGCAAGCGCATCGACCGGGGCACGCCCATCTTCATCCCGCGCGTCGACCTCCGCCTCTCCGCCGAGGGGCGCGCGCGCATCGCGTCCTCGGGCTCGGCCGTGGTCACGGAGGGCGACGCCCGCGATCGCCAGGCCCAGGTCACGCTCGAGCTGCCCACGCTCGTCCAGCACGTGCGCGAGGGGCGCTACATCGAGGCGCTCGTCCTCGGCAACCGCCTCCTCGGCGTGGGCGAGCTCACGGGCAACCAGGCCCTCACCATCCACCGCAGCCTCGGCACGGCCTACGTGGCGCTCGACCGCGACGACCTCGCGCTCGAATCCTTCCTCGCCGCGCTCGAGCTCCAGCCCGATCTCGAGCTCGACTCGCTCCGCACCTCGCCGCGCGTGCAGAAGGTCTTCCGCCTGGCGCGCGAGCAGCGCACGACGTCAAGAGCGGAAGACGCCGACGGCGACGACCGCCGCGCCGACTAACGCCACGCCCGCGAGCGCGTAGGGCTCGGCCACGCCGAAGACCTCGGCCGCGGGGCCCCCGAGCACGCCGCGCGCGATGGAGCCCACGGCGAGCGTGAAGAGCGCGTCGGCGCCGAAGAGGCCCGGCTTGCGGAAGGGCAGGGCGAAGAGCGCCATCGAGGTGAGCGGGAGGAGGCAGGGCAGGAGCTCGTAGGTGTGCCCCTCGAGCGCGAGGGCGAGGCCCACGAGGGCGAGGAGCGGCATGGCCGCCAGCGCGAGCGAGTCGAAGACGGCGCCGCGATCGAGCCTCATCCGCATGCGCAGGTATTCGATGGCGAGGAGCGCGCCGAGGAGCGCGAAGGTGGGGCTCAGGATCCACTCGGAGGGCGGGTCGAAGAGTTTGCCCTCGGAGGCGGCCGGGAGCCGCGAGCCGAGCACGGCGCCGAGCGTGGCGCCGAGGTGGAGCACGGCGCTCGCCTGCGGGCTCAGGCCCTCGCGCACGGCCCGCGTGCGGAAGAGGTAGAAGCTCGCGAGCACGCCGAGCCCCACCGAGAGGCCCACGGGCTGCACCGCGAAGCTGCCGATCGAGACGTTCACTGGGCTTCCTCCGTCCCCTCCACCATGAGCTCCAGCGCCGCGCGCGTGGGGGGCGAGAGCGGCGGCGAGAGCGGCACCTCGAGGCAGGCCATGGCGAGGTCGGTGGCCTCGATCTCGGGATCCTGGAAGAGCTCGTCGATGGACTTCTCGAGGTCCTTGGGCGGCTCCTTCCATCCCTCGAAGAGCGCCGCGAAGCGCTCGGGGAGCTCCTCGTTGCGCACGGCGTCGTAGACGGCGAAGAGCAGGGCCGCGCCGAGCGGCGGCTCCTCGTCGTCGCGGAGCCTCTCGAAGACCGAGACGCAGGCCTCCTCGAGGAGGGTGAGGTCGTCCTCGTCCTCGAGGTCGAGCTGGCTGAGGAGCTGGAGCTCGATCAAGAAGACCTCGAAGCCGAAGGGGAAGATCGAGTCCTCCGCCTCGTCGGCGAGCTCGCGCACGCGGTCGAGGTCGATCGCGAAGGCGGCGAGCTTGACGTACTTGCTGCCGTATTTGGCGGCGAGCCCGCCGTCCATGATGGTCTTCCGCCCGAGCGTGAGCTGTCCCGGCTCGACGGTGGGGAGTCCTCGCTTCGTCACGAACGGAGCATGACGAAGTTCCCCGCGATCTTCCACGGCGAAGGGCGGGAGATCGCGCTCAGTCGGTGACGGCCACCCGGCGCACGAGCCAGTCCTCGCCGTGCTTGCTCAGGTGGAAGAGGACGTTGACGTAGCCCTCGGCCGAGCGGACGCGGACGGCCACGCGGGCGCGGTCGCCGCTGCCCTCGAGGTCCACCGCCGTCTGCACCACGTCGAGCGCGCCGTGGGTGAAGGCCTCGAGCGCCTGGTGGAGCTCCCGCGAGAGCTTCGCCTCCTGGCCCGCCCCGATCGTCACGCGGCGGCCGTGGTCGACGAGCTCGACGGGCTCGCGCGAGGGATCGGTGAGCCGGAGGGCGGCCGAGATCCGATCGTCGGGGCGGTTCTCCACGAGATCCTCGACGAAGGCCTCGAGGCGCTCCTTGTCGGTGAGCGTGAGCGCGTCGACGACGAGCGCGGTGCCCAGGCTGAAGAGGGCGACGACGGCGAGGAGGAGTCGGGTACGCGGGGCCATGCCCGAGGGATAAGCAGGCCCCGTGCCAGCCCGAAAATGCCGCAAATTCGCGGGTTCTTGGGAAAGCAAAGCGCGCGGGCGCTGTCAGTTTGTCGATCGGGCCCGGAGGAGGCCTGACAATCTGTCAGCGCGACCGCGCGCCGTGGCGATTTGTCCGTAGGCTGGCGAGGGGGCTCCTCAGCCCTCCGCGCCCTCGGTGGTGTAGATGTCGAGGAAGGCCTGATAGGTGGAGGCCCACAGGACCGGGATCGCCACGAAGAGACCGAGGCCGCAGAGCATCGCACCGGCGAAGACGAGGAGGACCGCCGCCACGCTCCAGAGCGTGAGCGGGAGGACGTTCTTGAGGCAGCCGACGAAGCTCCACTTGAGCGCCTCGAAGACCCCGAGCTCGGTGAAGGTCACGAGGTGCGTCGCGAAGAAGAAGAGCATGGCGACGACGACGCCGACGGTGCCGCCGACCACGCCCACCACCATGAAGATGGTGGGATCGAGGGCCTCGGGATCCGTCATCCAAGACGGCCCGAGGCCCAGGGCGATCGTCGTCGGATCGGTGAAGACGGCGATCATCCGCGTGAGGTCGTCGGCGCCGAAGACGGCGAGGAACGCACCGAGCAGGACCAGCATCATGACCAGCCCGAGGAGCGCGTAGACGCCCAGGATGCCGACGAGCGAGCCGAGTCGCGGGTGCGAGAAGCCGGCGAAGAAGTCCTCGAAGCGGATCGCGCCGCGCGCCCGACCGCGGCGTACGGCCGTGAGGAAGCCCGCCGTCGCGAGGATCACGAGGAGGTTCGTGGCGAGGGAGCCGCCGACGTTGACGATCATCCCGAAGGCGGGATCGAAGAGCGACGCGAGGCTCGTCCCGAACGAGACGACGACCGACGCGAAGAAGAGGAGCAGGAGGAAGGGGATGAAGAGCCACGGCCCGTTCTTGAAGTCCGAGAAGCCCGCGCCGATCCACCCGAGGCCCCGCCCTATGCCCTGCATCACGGGCTCGGGGAGGAGCTCCACCACCTGGTCGGTGACGACGACGTCGTGCGCCGCGCCCGCCTCCTGAACTGCATAGGGGTTCTCGTCGATCATTCGTGGCTCTCCTCCCAGCGGTGGACCGGAGACTAGCAAAGAACCCCGCCGCGGAGAGGAGGATCAATCGTCGATCGCCACGCCCTCGGGCCAGAGGCCGAGCGGCTCGAGCCGTCGCGCGAGCTCGGGGCGCACCGCCCGATAGACGAGGGCCTGCCGCTCCGGCGAGAAGAGGCCGAGCGCGACGCGCGCCGTGTCGGGGAAGGCCTCGAGCGTGCGCTCCTCGGGACGGATCGCCGCGAGGATCGTCCGCGCCTTCGCTTCGTGCGGCTCGAGCGTGCGCG
>JAAYBZ010000079.1 GCA_012744445.1 Myxococcales bacterium
ACTTCGACGCGCTCTTCTTCGAGGCGAGGAGCATGGAGGAGCTCGTCGTGGCCTACGCGGTGTCGGCCGAGGCCGCGACCTTCCTCAGCGAGCGCTTCGGCCCCGGCGCGCTCCGCGCCTTCCTCGTCGGCTTCGGCGAGGGCGCCGAGTTCGCGGAGCTCGTGCCGCGCGTGCTCCGCGTGACGGTCGCCGCGCTCGACGAAGCCTTCCGCGAACACCTCCGCGCAAAGCTCGCGCGCTTCGAGGGGCAGTTCGTCTACGCGCCGTGGTCACTCCCTCCGGCGGACGAAGCGGCGAAGGTCGCGGCCGCGTCGCCCGGCGACGCGTCGCTCGCCGGACGCCACGCCGCCTCGCTCCTCGCCGAAGGAAAGCAGGGCGAGGCCCGTCGCGTGGCCGAGCGCGCCATCGCGCTCGATGCCCACGAGCCGTACGCGCGCTTCGTCCTCGCGCGGCTCTCCGTGGCGGATCGTCCAGCGGCCGCGGAGACGCACCTCGAGGCGCTCCTCGCGCGCGTCGACGGCGTCGAGCCCCGCCTCATGCTCGCCACGATCCTCCTCCGGGCCGATCGCCTCGACGAGGCGGAGGCGCAGCTCCGGCGCGCCGCCGAGCTCGACCCCATGCGCCGTGGGCCGTGGCGGATGCTCCGCGACGTCGCGGCGCGAAAGAAGGACCGCCGCGCCGAGCTCGAGGCGCTCGAGCGATACGCCGCGCTCGAGATCCACGACCGCCAGGCGCACCTCGCCCTGCTCGAACGCGCGCTCGAGGCCGAGGACTACGAGCGGCTCGCGATCTACGCGGAGCGTGCCGTCTTCGTGTCGCCGCACGCGCCGCGCGTCCACGAGGCGCGGCTCCTCGCGTGGGCGGCGCTCGGGCGGGCGAAGGAGGCGAGGGAGGCCCTCACCGATCTCCGCCTCGCCGCGACCGCGCCGCGGCAGGAGATCCTCGTCCGCGCGGCCGAAGCGCTCGAACGCAAGGGGGAGCGCCGCGCGGCGGCCGAAGTGCGCGCGGCGATCGACGCGGCGGGGAGCGCGCGACCCTGATACAGTCCGCGGCGATGAGCGGACGCCCGCGGATCTCGATTCCGACTCGGATCTTCCTCGGCTACGCGGTGGTCGTGCTGAGCTTCACCATCGTCTCGGGCGTGAGCCTCTATCAACACGAGACGACGGCGCGGCACCTCCGACTCGTCGAGGAGGGCTACCTCCCGCTCGTGCTCGATCTCGGCGAGGCCAAGGCCACCCAATCGGCGTTCACCACGCTCCTCGAGCGCATCCTCGACGATCGCGACACGATGGGGACGCGTCTCTGGCTCAACGCCGCGCGTCGCGTACGACCCATCGCCATCGGGCGGGCGCTCGAGGACCTCGACCGGGCCGAGGTGCTCGCGGTCTCCATCGGCGACGACCTGCCGCTCGCGGAGATCCGGCGCGACCTCGAGGACATCGTCGCGGCCTACGAGAAGACCAACGACGGATACGCCGAGCTCTTCGAGAAGATGCGCGACAACGACGTCGAGGCCGTGAACCGCCTCGCGCGCCAGCTCCGCACCGAGGAGCAAGCCATCGCGCGCCTGCATCGCCGCGCGTGGCGAGGGGTTCAGCGATCGATCACCGACGCGGCGGCGCGCGCGGCCGATCAAGAAACGCGCGCTGCCTGGACGATCACCTTCCTCGCGGGAGGAGCGCTCGTGCTCGCGCTCCTCGCGATCCTCTACGCCAACTCCCTCCTCAAGCCGCTCCAGACGCTGCACGCGCGTGTCCTCGCGGTCTCACGCGGCGAGCTCGCTCCGTCGCCCCAGCCGATCACCGAGCGCGACGACGAGATCGCGCGCCTCGCCGTCGAGTTCGAGAAGATGGTCGAGGCGCTCGTGGCGCGCGACGCGACGCTCCGCGAATCCGAGCGGCTCGCGGCCATCGGGCGCATGGCGGCGCACGTGACGCACGAGGTCCGCAACCCGCTCTCGAGCCTCGGGCTCAACGTGGAGCTCCTCGCCGACGAGCTGCCCGAGGACTCGGTCGAAGGGCGCCGGCTCATGGCCTCCATCCAGAAGGAGATCGACCGGCTCACGTCGATCACCGAGGACTACCTCCGGCTCGCACGGACCCCCACGCCGCGGCTCGCGCCGGTCGATCTCGGCGAGGAGCTCGGCGACGTGATCGATTTCGTCCGCCTCGAGCTCGACGCGTCGAACGTGACCGCCTCGCTCTCGCTCCCGGAGGCGCCGGTCGACGTGATGCTCGACGCCGCGCAGTTCCGGCAAGCCCTCGTGAACCTCCTCCGCAACGCGCGCGAGGCCATGCCCGAGGGTGGGACGATCGAGATCCTCGCGCGTGACCTGGGCGACCACGTGGAGATCGACGTCGCCGACGAAGGCGAAGGCGTCCCCGAAGAAGCGCGTGAGCACCTCTTCGATCTCTTCTACACCACGCGGGAGCGCGGCACGGGCCTCGGCCTCCCGCTCACGAGGCAGATCATCGACGCCCACGGCGGTCGGATCCAATGCCTCCCCCGCGAGCCGCGGGGCACCATCTTCCGCATCACGCTACCCAAGAGGAGGAACGACCTATGAGTCGCATCGACGGACGCGCGGAGACCGCGCTTCGGCCCATCGAGATCCAGCTCGGCTTCATGAAGAACCCGCCGGGCTCGGTCCTCTATCGCGCCGGCGGGACCACCGTGCTCGTCAACGCGTCGGTCGTCGACGAGGCGCCGGAGTGGCTCGCGGGCGGCGGCTGGCTCACGGCCGAGTACCACATGCACCCGTGCGCAGGACCCAAGCGCGACGGTGGCACCAAGAAGCGCAAGGGCCCGGACGGACGCGCGACCGAGATCCAACGCCTCATCGGGCGCACGCTCCGCGCGGGCGTGCACCTCGAGTCGATCGGGCCGCGCACGATCGTCCTCGACTGCGACGTGCTCGAGGCCGACGGAGGCACCCGGACGGCCTGCATCAACGCAGGCTCGATCGCCACGGCGCTCACCCTCGACTGGATGCGCCGCAAGGGGATGATCGGCTCGGGCGTGCTCCGCAACCTCATCTGTGCCATCAGCGTCGGCCGCGTGGGCGGCAAGAACATGGTCGACCTCTGCTACGTGGAGGACAGCAAGGCCGAGCTCGATCTCAACGTCGTGGGCACCGAGGGCGGGCTCGTCGCCGAGATCCAAGGCGCCGCCGAAGGTCCCCCCGTCCCGCGACACGAGATCGACGCGCTCGTGGACCTCGCGCTCGGCGCCTTCCCCTCGATCGCTGACGCGCAGCGTCAAGCGCTCTCGGGGATCGACCTCCAGAAATTGCAGGGCGCAAAGTAGGTTCTTTCGATTTAGGTCTAGCGTTCGCGATCGACGCGACGATATCCTCCGCCGTCGAAACCATGCGACCGCTTCACCTCATCCTCATGGCGCTCATCCTCGCCTCGACGACCGTCGCCGAGGCCAAGAAGGATCCGGAGCGCGAACGCGAACCCATCACCCGCGCCCACGCCGTGGGCGTGGGTTACTACTTCCACTGGCTCACGTCCGACAACACGGGCGGGATGCGCTTCCACGGCCCGTCCGTCGGATACCTCTACGATCGCGGTCGCAAGATCCGCTTCTTGCTCCACAGCAAGGTGGTCTTCCCGGTCGTGGGTCGCATGGACAACGAGCACGGCAAATACGACGGCAAGCTCCGCTCGGACTACTCGCCCGCGTGGGGCGTGGACGCGACTTTCGCCGTGGGCCGGAAGTGGGAGTTCGACGACATGACCTTGGTCGTCGGCGGCGGCGTCCACATGATGGGCATGCGCCTCAACTCTTCCGAGCTCTATGCCATCGAGAGCGTCACCATGGGCGCGGGCGGCATCGCGCGGCTCCGCTGGAAGCTCGGCCAGAAGGACCTCTTCCACGTCGGCGTGGACGGTCATTTCGCGGCCGACGTGTTCAGCCTCCTCCGCCAGCAGAACAAGGTCAACCTCCTCCTCACCGGATCGGTGCTCGGCACGATCGGCATCAAGTTCTGAGGTCCATCATGGCTCGACGACCCCTCTTGCTTTGCGTGCTCGCCGCGGCGGGCCTCTTGTTCTCGGCTTGCGACAAGGGCGGCATCCATCCGCTCGGCTCGAGCAAGGACGTAGTGGTCCCCTGCGTGGCGCACTCCACGTGGATCCGCTCCAAGGAGCATCCGTCGCTCAAGAACGGCGAGCCCATCATCGCCACGGAAGTCCTCGTCATCGGCGCCAGCCACCCCGACGAGATCGAGGCCGAGCTCGACCTCGCCGAGCTCGCGGAAGAAGAGGGCATCTGCTTCTACTTCGCCACGATCGACAAGGACAGCTCCGCCGAGATCCTCCAGGGCCGCCTCGTCCGCAACGCGGCCAACCAGCTCGAGGCCGAGATCGGCGTCATCTACGGCTTCCTCTATCAGCCCGAGAAGTCGCTCCTCAGCCGAACGGGGGCGATCCGCGAAGAGCTCCGGCGTGTTCGCGAGGCGAGCGTCGATTTCGCCATGGACGGCGATCAGCTCCTCTTCACCTACGACGGCGAGGCGCGCCGCCTCACCCGCATCGAAGAGGTGATCGCCCGCCTCGATCCCGAGGAGACCGAGCTCGAGGCGCCGGGTGGCCCCAAGGACATCTACCGGATGTTCAACCTCTCGCTCTTCATGGGGCAGACGCGCGTCCCGGCCTTCGGCGGCGGCGGCATGACGACGTATGAGAAAGCGGCCGAGTTCACCTCGATCATCGCGAACGGCTTCAAGGTCGACGTCACCTCGCTCGTCCAGCCCGACGTCTACATCACGTACGAGAAGACGCAGGAGCTCGACGGGATCATCGTCGACGGCGTCCAGATCACCTACGCCAACATGCAGGGCAAGGGGACCATGGGCGGTGTCCTCGAGGTCGAGTTCTACACGGGACCGGTCGACGAAGAAGAGCCCTATTTCACGGCTTACGTCGACTATGCGGACGTGATCATCGAGCGCGGCGTCGGCGGCGGCGGCACCTACACGTTGACGGTCGGCGATCCCGAGGGCGACCACCTCGCGCACGTCCTCGACTACGACATCGCCACGGACGAGGACTTCACCAACATCCTCCCCGTCGAAGAAGGCCTGCCCTGAGGGTCTCGAATTGGCAGGGCGCGCGCGAAGGAATATAAAGCGCGCCATGCAGAGCCCGAAGGACTTCTTCAAGCCGCTCGCCATCGGCGCGCCCACCCCCATCCGCGAGGTGCCGTTCCGGCCTTCGCGGATGATTCATTTCTTCGACCCGAGCAACGCCAAGATGGCGGCAAAGGTCCCCGAGATCGCGAGGAAAACCGACGTTCTCCTCGGCAACCTCGAGGACGCCATCCAGGCCGACAAGAAGGAGGCCGCGCGCGAGGGCTTCATCGAGATCGCCAAGACGGCCGACCTCGGCGACTGCCAACTCTGGACTCGCGTCAACTCGCTCGACAGCCCGTGGGTCCTCGACGACCTCATCCGCATCGTGACGGAGGTCGGTGACAAGGTCGACGTCATCATGATCCCCAAGGTCGAAGGGCCGTGGGACATCCACTACGTCGACCGTCTCCTCGCCCAGCTCGAGGCGCGCGCCGGGCTCGAGCGGCCGATCCTCGTGCACGCCATCCTCGAGACGGCGCTCGGCGTCGCCAACGTCGAGGCGATCGCCGGCGCGAGCCCGCGCATGCAGGGCCTCAGCCTCGGCCCGGCCGACCTCGCTGCCTCGCGCCGCATGAAGACCACCCGCGTCGGCGGCGGCCACCCCGGCTACCTCGTCCGCACCGATCCCGATCCGAGCGACGAGAACGCGCCGCGCGCGACCTTCCAACAGGATCTCTGGCACTACACCATGGCGCGCATGGTCGACGCCTGCGCCGCGCACGGCATCCTCCCGTACTACGGCCCGTTCGGCGACATCAAGGACGTGGTCGCCTGCGAGGATCAGTTCCGCAACGCCTTCCTCCTCGGCTGCGTGGGCGCCTGGTCGCTCCACCCGGTCCAGATCGAGATCGCGCGCCGCGTCTTCAGCCCGCCCGTCGACGAGGTGAAGTGGGCCAAGCGCGTCATCGAGGCCATGGGCGACGGCACCGGCGCGGTGATGATCGACGGCAAGATGCAGGACGACGCGACGGTCAAGCAGTGCAAGGTCGTCGTCGAGCTCGCCGAGATGCTCGCCAAGAAGGATCCCGAGCTCGCGGCCGCCTACGGCTTCGGAGGTTGATCATGGCAGCGACCGCAAGACCCAGGAGGAGCGTGCTCTACATGCCGGGCGCGAACGTTCGCGCGCTCGAGAAGGGCAAGAGCCTCCCGTGTGACGGCATCATCCTCGACCTCGAGGATGCGGTGGCGCCCGACGCCAAGGTCGAGGCCCGCAAGAACGTCCTCGAGGCGACGAACGCCGGCGGCTACGGCGATCGCGAGCTCCTGCTCCGCATCAACGCGCTCAACTCGCCCTGGGGTTACGAGGACGCCAAGGCCGCGGCCAAGGCCAAGGTCCACGGCGTGCTCATCCCCAAGGTGGAGAGCGCCGACGAAGTGCGTCAGGTCGAGGCGATCCTCGTCGCCAACGGCGCGCCCGACGATCTCGCCATCTGGTGCATGATGGAGACGCCGCGCGGCATCCTCCGCGCCGAGGAGATCGCCTCGGCCAGCCCGCGGCTCGGGGGCCTGGTGATGGGCACCTCGGATCTCGCCAAGGATCTCCACTGCCTCCACACGCCGATGCGGCTCCCGATGATCACCTCGCTCGGGATCTGCATGCTCGCGGCGCGCGCCAACGGCCTCGCGATCCTCGACGGCGTCTACCTCGATCTCAACGATGACGAGGGCTTCGCCGCGAGCTGCAAGCAGGGCGCCGAGCTCGGCTTCGACGGCAAGACGCTCATCCACCCCAAGACCATCGCGGCCGCCAACGCGGCGTTCTCGCCGAGCGAAGAGGAGATCGCCTTCTCGCGCCGGATCATCGAGGCGCACGCCGAGGCCGAGCGGGAGGGCAAGGGCGTGGTGGTGGTCGACGGCAAGCTCGTCGAGAACCTCCACGTGGAGAACGCCAAGCGCCTCGTCGCGCTCGCGGAGGCGATCGCCAAGATGAACGTCTGATCGACGTTCGACGACGCGAAGGGCCGGCGCTCCCTCGGGGTGCCGGCCCTCTTCAATTGCGCTCGAGCCGCGCGAGCGTTTCCGGCGTGGCCACGAGGCGCGTGAGGTGCGTCTGGGCGCGCTGGATGAGCGCTTCGAGCTTGGCGTCGTCGCCGCGCTCGACGAAGTCGGCGAGCAAGACCTGGTGCTGCGCGATCATGAGCCGCGCCATGAGCTCGGGGTCCTCTTCGAAGAAGAGCCCCGCTTCCATGCCGCGCCGGTAGAGATCGGCGATGAGCTGGAGGCCGAGCGAGAATTGCCTTCGCTGCTCCTCGGTGCGGAGCCGCCCGCCGAAGGCCCACGCGTCGCCCTCGAAGAGGTGGATGCGGAGGTAGTTGGGGCGCGCCACGAGGAACTCGATGTACGTGCGCACGCCCATGAGCATCGCCTCGAGCGGGTCGTCGAGCGGGATGGTCACGCTGCTCGCACGCTCGAGGAGCTCGCGACCGCGCTCCTCGTGGATGGCGGTGAAGAGCTCGAGCTTGCCCTCGAAGATCCCGTAGAGCGTGCCGAGCGAGATGCCGGCGGCCGAGGCCACGTCCTGCATCTTCGCGGCGTCGAACCCCGACTCGGCGAAGATCTTCTCCGCCGCCTCGAGGATGAGCGTCCGGTACATCTCCCGGCGCGCTTCTCGTACGTTGGTCTTCTTCGGCGACATCGTCACACGAGCCCCGCGAGGAGCGAGCGAGCTGCACGATAGCCGAGGAGCATGCTCGGCGCATTGAGCGCGCTCACCGGCGTGACCGGGATGGCCGAGGCGTCGGCGATGCGCACGCCGCGCACCCCGCGGAGGCGGAGCGAGAGGTCGCACCCCGAGGCCTCGTCGTCGCCGAGGCGCACCGTGCCCGCGTAATGGTAGGTGGTGATCGCGTTCCGCTCGGCGTACCGCGCGAGCGCGCGATCGGAGACGCTGCGCTTTCCCGGCATGAGCTCGCGGTTGCCTTCGGCCGCGAGGCCCTCGGCGATGGCGCGCGCCTTGCGGAGCCCCGCGATCACCGTCTCCATGTCCTCGGGATGCGAGAAGTACGCCGGATCGATCACGGCCTGCGCCGCGGGATCCGGGGATCGAAGGACGAGCGAGCCGCGGCTCTTGGGCTTCCCGAGGATCACGATGATGCCGTACATGCGGCGCGACCAGCGCTGCACCACGTCGGTGGCGAAGGCGGCGCGCACGCCCTTCCGCACGAGCTCACGCGCGGGCGAGTCGTAGAGCCACGGCGGGAGCACCTTCACCGGCACCATGCGCTCGGCGAGCTGCGCGAACGAGGAGCGGAAGGGGTAGAGCACGTAGCAGGTGTCGCTCTGCCCGCGCGGGAGCGACGAGCGCTCGTTCGCGCGGTGGAAGGAGTAGAGCTGCGGGTAGTCGCAGTCCACTTCGCGATCGGCCGCGAAGAAGACCGGGACGTTGGGGTGATCGTGGAGGTTCCTGCCGATGGCCTCGTGCGCGTGGACGATGGGGATGCCATGCCTCCGGAGCTCTTCGGCCGGGCCGATGCCCGAGAGCATGAGGAGCTTGGGCGTCTCGAGCGCGCCCGCCGCCATCACGACCTCGCGATCCACGCCCACGCGCCGGAGCTCGCCGCCCACGGCGTACTCGACGGCGGTGACGCGCCGGTCGGCGTCGAAGACGAGGCGATGCACGCGCGCGCCCGTGCGCACCACGAGGTTCGGACGCGGGGTCTCCCGCACGAAGGCGACGTAGGAGCTCCGTCGATGCTCGCCCTCGTAGTTCATCCACTCGTAGCCCACGACGCCGGAGAGGTTCCCGTCGTTGAGGTCCTTCGAGCGACGGAACCCCGCGCCCTCGGCCGCGCGGATGAAGGCCTCGGTGAACTCCGTGGGCGGGCGCGTGTGCGGGCGGAGCCGCGCTTCGATCGCCTCGAAGTCGGGCACCACGTCGTCCCAGCGGAAGCCTTCGGGCCACTCGGCGTAGTCCTCGCGCGCGCCGCGCGTATAGACCATGCCGTTGACCGCGCCGCTCCCGCCCATGCCCGTGCCCGAGCCGAGGAAGATGCGCTGGCGCCCGGCGAAACGCTGCGGCTCGCTGAATCGCTCCCAGATGACGCGATCGTTCGCGAACGCGTCCTTGTAGCCGTCCGAGCGGAGCGTCTCGGGGTTCTCGTCGGCCTCGGGGCCGCTCTCGAGGAGGAGCACGCGGAGGCTCGAGCGCTCGGCGATGACGCCGGCCGCGACACAGCCGGACGATCCCCCGCCCACCACCACGACGTCGAAGCGCTCCTCGCTCATCGTCCACCTCGGAGGAGCGCGCCCACGGCGCGGAGCTTCTCCTTGGCGCCGCCGTAGACGAGCGCGATCGCCGCGCGCGTGCCGCGGTAGGTGGCGGGGCTCACGGGGAAGAGCTCGTTCGCGAAGGTGAAGGGGAGCCGATCGTCGAGGATCGCGCGCGGCTGCGTGCACGCGCGGAGGCCGTCGCGCCCGTTCATGCGGCCGAAGCCCGAAGCCTTCACGCCGCCGAAGGGGAGGTCCTGCGCCATGTACGTCATCCCGCCGAAGTCGTTCACGGCGGCCATGCCCGAGCGGAGCGCCTTCACCACGCGCGCGGCGCGCTCCCGGTTTTGCGTGAAGACGCTCGCCGAGAGGCCGAAGGGCGAGCGGTTGGCGATCTCGATGGCCTCGGCCTCGTTGCGGAAGGGGCAGAGGAGCATCACGGGGCCGAAGAGCTCTTCGGTGGTCATGATGTCCATGTCCGGGCGGAGGTTCGAGAGCACGGTCGGCTCGAAGAAGGTGCCGCTCCCGGGGCGGCGCCTCCCGCCGGCGACCACGCGCGCGCCTTGCGCCACGGCCGCGTCGACGAGCATCTCCACGCGCTCGAGCTGGAGCGGTGTGATCATGGCGCCGACGTCGACGCTGCCGGGCTCGCCGGGCGGGCCCTGCCGGAGCGAGCGCGCGAGCGCGCCGGCTTTGGCCTCGAAGCTCGAGAGGATCGACTCGTGCACGAGGATGCGCTCGGCCGCGACGCAGTTCTGCCCCGCGTTGATGAAGGCGCCGTTGAGCGCCGCGTGGAGCGCGGCGTCGACGTGGGCGTCCTCGAAGACGATCAAGGGATCCTTGCCCCCGAGCTCGAGGACCACGGGCACGAGATGCTCCGCGGCGGTGGCGAGCACGCGCTTGCCGTTCTCGCCCGAGCCGATGAAGAGGAGCCCGTCGATGCCCGACGCGATGAGCGCGCGGCCCGTGTCGCCGTAGCCCTGCACGATCTGCACGAGGTCCGCGTCGAAGCCTGCCTCTGCCACCACCTCCCGCACCATCGCGGCGAAGCGCGCGCTCGAATACGCGACCCACTCGGAGGGCTTCACCACCACGGCGTTGCCCGCCATGAGCCCCGAGACGATGGGGTTCATCAGGTTCTGGAAGGGATAGTTCCAGGGCACGATGGCGCCCTGCACGCCGAGCGGCGCGTACTCGATGCGCGCGCGCTTGTGCGGGAGCATCCCCGACGAGACGCGCTCGGGGGCGAGGTGACGCGGCCCGTGCTTGATCGTCCAGCGGAGCTTCTCGCAGACCGGCCAGACCTCGCCCATCAGCGCGTGCTCGCGCGTCTTGCCGGTGTCCTGCACCACGAGCTCCACGATGGCGTCGGCCTCGCGCACCACGCGATCGAGCAGGCGGGAGAGGAGCTTCGCGCGCCCCGCGAGCGAGGTCTCGCCGAGCTCCGCCTGCGCGCGGCGCGCGCGGGCCACGGCCTCTCGCACTTCGGCCTCGGAGGCGACGGGGATCTCGCCGAGCGAGCGGCCGGTGGCCGGCTCGTGACACGGGATGGCGGTCTCTGCGGGGGCGGCCCGGAGCTTCTTGGAGGGCATGGGTCCTCGTGACTCTGAATGACTGTTACTGCTTTCGCAATTTCAGTTTCGACGCGTTTCGTAGTAACAGGCGGGGATGTGACGCCCCGGACGCGCGCGCGGCACGACCCCTTCGCGTCGGCCTCGCGAGGGCTCCCGAGGGTGAGGAAGAGAGACGGCATGAGCAAGACCCTGAGCATCGTCACCGGCGGCAACGGCTTCGTCGGGCAGCACCTGGTGCGCGCGCTCCTAGCACGCGGAGACGAGGTGCGGGTCCTCGACGTCGCGCCCGATTCGGCCGTGCCGGGCGTCGACTATCGCCGCGTCGACATCACCGACGTCGAGGCCGTGCGCCGCGCGGTCGAGGGCGCCGAGGTGATCTTCCACAACGCCTCGGTCGTCCACACCAAGCAGAACCAGAAGGACTTCGTCTGGAAGGTGAACCTCGGCGGCACGCAGAACCTCATGGACGCCGCCAAGGCCCACGGCGTGACCCGTTTCGTCTACGTGAGCTCGGGCAGCGTCGTCTACGAAGGGCGCGACATCGAGAACGGCGACGAGCGCCTGCCGTATTCGTCCATCTCGCAGGCGCCCTACGCCGACAGTAAGATCGCGGCCGAGAAGGCCGTGCTCGCGCGCGACGGCGACGGGATCCGCACCACGGCGATCCGCCCGCACGTCATCTTCGGCCCGGGCGACAACCGCTTCCTCCCCGCCGTCCTCGAGAAGGCCGAGTCGGGGATGCTCCGCTTCTCCGTCGGGCGGGGCACCTGGCTCTCCGACTACACCTACGTCGACAACCTCGTCGACGCGCTCCTCCTCGCCGACGAGAAGCTCGCGGGCGACGCCATCGCCGGCGGGCAGGCGTACTTCGTCACCAACGGCGAGCCGATGCCCTTCTGGTCGTTCGTCGAGAAGGTGCTCGCCCGCCTCGGCTATCCGCCCATCAAGTACCGCGTGCCCTATACGCTCGCGTACGGGATCGCCGCCGTGAAGGAGGGCATCGACACGCTCCGGGGCGGCACCTTGAACGCCGAGGACGGCTTCACGCGCTTCGCGATCAAGTACATGTGCACCCACCACTACTTCTCGATCGAGAAGGCGCGGCGGGAGCTCGGCTACGAGCCCAAGGTGAGCGTCGACGAGGGCATCGAGCGCACCTGCGCCATGCTCCCCCGGGCTCGCAAGACCGCTTGAGCGGGATCAGGCCTGCTCGGCGGGCGGCCAGGGACGGCTGAGCTTCTCGGCCACCTTCTGCGCGAGCTCCGCGCTGACGGGCTTCCCGTCCTGGTAGTCCTCGAACTTGCGAAGCACCATCCGCACGTACGCCGGCGTGAACTTGAGGGCCTTGGCCAAATCCGCGAGCTCGTAAGCCTGCTGCATCGCAACCACCTCGAAGTAGAACGTGTTTCACTTCGAGTATAGGGGTGGGGTCCCCCGGGCCGCAAGCGCTCACTTCAGGGGCTCTTCCCCGAGAAAACGGCGGAAGGGCCGAGGGATATGAGCCAGATCATCCGCCGACGGCGTCGGCAACGGCTGGGTCGCGCGCGTGGTCCAGTAGAGGAGCGGTCCGTCTCGGCGCTCCCTCGCGAGGGCGAGGAAGGCGGCGGCGCTCTTCTCGGCGTAGACCTCGTCGACCCAGGGGCCGCCCGCGGCCTCGAAGAGCCGTCCGGCCTCGGCGCCGCCCTCCACGGGGACGCCGTAGCCGCCGCCGAAGAAGCGCGTCTCGATGCGGAGGTGCTTCGCGAGCTCGCGGTAGGAGAGGGCGGCGATCCTGCCGAGGCGCCGCTCGAGCGCCTTGGCCGTGGCGAGCGCGAGCCGCAGCGTGTTGGGCGCGCTCGTCACGGGCCACGGCGTGACGCGCACGGCGTGGATGAGCGGCGGCTGCGAGAAACCAAGGCCGAGGCGCGCGGCGAGGGCGAGGCCCACGAGGAGCCCGGCCGTCGTGCAGGTGCTCCCGATGGCGAGCACCAGGTGCGCGGGCGGCTCGAGGCCGTCGCGCGCGATCTGTTCGGCGAGCTCGAGCGCGGCGGAGACGTGGCCGAAGGCGCCCTTGGGCACGGCGCCGCCGGGGACCATCACGTAGTGGCCCGCGCGCTTCCTCCGGTCCTCGATCTCGAGCGCGAGCATCGCGGCCGGGAGCGTGACGGCGTGCGCCACGGGGCGGAGCTCGCAGCCGAAGGCGACGAGCGCGCGGAGGTTGTTCTGCGCCGTGCGCGTCACCGGCTGAGGGAAGAGGAGGGCGCCGCTCCGGAGGCCCGCGCGGGGCGCGTGCGCGGCCATGCACACGGCGTGGTTCGAGCCATACGCGCCCGTGGTCCAGATCTGTTTCGCGCCGCGTTCGAGCGCCACGGCGAAGAGCCCCTCGAGCGTGCGCACCTTGTTGCCGCCGAAGCCGGTCGCGGTCAGGTCCTCGCGCTTCACGTAGAGCGGCCCCGCGCCGATCGCCTCCTCGAGCTTCGTCATGCGCTCGAGCGGCGTGGGAAACGCGCCGAGCGGAAAGAAGCGGACCTGCTCGGCGAGCGCGGGGAACCAGGAAAGCAGCGCACGCTTCTCGTCCATCGAGCCGCGTCGATGATTTCACGGAAGCCGAAACGCGCCTAGGGAAATGCGCTGCGCCGAGACGGCCGAAGGGCGCGAGGGGCCACCGCGAGGCGCGCGCGACCTCGCGGCGCGGCGCTTGAGCGCTCGGACGGGCCGGGCTAAGTTCCGCGCTCCTCTCGGCTCTCGAGGGGGAGCCTCGCCGCACGAGGCTCGCGGGGTGTCGCACAGCCTGGTAGTGCACAAGCTTTGGGTGCTTGTTGTCGTGGGTTCGAATCCCACCACCCCGACCCGCCGAGCGCGCGACGCCCACCGTCGAGCGCCCGTCGTAGCGAGCGCCCGTAGCTCAGTTGGATAGAGCGGCGGCCTTCTAAGCCGCGGGTCGGAGGTTCGAATCCTCCCGGGCGTGCCGTTGGATCCCGCGAGGAGATGCCCATGCCCCGCATGACCGAAGAGGAGATCACCGCCGCGCTCGAGGAGCTGTCGGGGTGGCGCCGTGAGGGCGATCGGATCGCCAAGACGTTCCGGTTCGCGGACTTCGTCGAGGCGTTCGGGTTCATGAGCAAGGTGGCGCTCGTGGCCGAGCGGATGAACCACCACCCCGAGTGGAAGAACGTGTGGAACCGCGTCGAGGTGGAGCTCACCACGCACGATGCGGGCGGCCTCACGAGGCGCGACTTCGAGCTCGCCGAGGCGATGGATCGGCTCGCGTGATTCAGCGGGCGTAGCGCTCGACGACGGAACGCACGCCGCCGTCG
Source organism: Myxococcales bacterium (assembly GCA_012744445.1). Taxonomy (GTDB): domain Bacteria; phylum Myxococcota_A; class Polyangia; order Polyangiales; family Houyiibacteriaceae; genus JAAYBZ01. The sequence goes on from JAAYBZ010000079.1 coordinate 14,217, forward strand.
TCCACGAGCACCGAGGAGCGCGGCGCGCCGAGGAGCGCGCGCACCGAGGCTTCGTCGGCGAAGCGGCCGACCAGGGCATCCTCCGGGAGCGCGACGTCGAAGCGGTGGAAGAGGAGCTCGTCGAGGGGCGAGCCCTCGGTGTAGAGCGTCGAAGCGAGCGCCGGCCCCGACTCGATGGAGATGGACCGCGCCCCCCGCGCGCGCGCGCGCTCGATGACCTCGTCGAGGCCCGAGGCGTCGCGCACGATCACGCCCTCCACGTGCGCGTCGAAGACGGGATGCGTTTCGTCGACCCCGCGCCGCGTGAGCACGAAGAGGAGCGGCCGCTCGCGTCGCCCCATGGCCTTCCGCATCCGGGAGAAGGCCTCGGCCCAGCCGGGTTCCGTCCGGTACACCAGGCGCGGCTCGTCGCGCAGGATCGCGCCCGAGATCACGATCGCGTCGGCGCGGAGGCGCGAGACGTCGAGGAGGAAGCGATCCCAACGGCTCCGGGGCGCGCGCGGGTGCGCGACGCGGAAGATCGAATACGCGCCGCCCCGCACCACGCCTGCGGCCACGTGCGAGACCCCTTCGAAGTCGAGCGAGAGGCCCGGAAGGATCGTCTGGACGAACGCCTCGACCTCGGCGGGATCGCGGAGCGTCTCGGGCGGGGCGTCAGCGCGGGGCATCGCCGCGGCGCGCGCGCTCGCGGGACCACGCGGAGAGCTCCTCCGGCGACATCGCCGTGCCGAAGAGGTAGCCCTGGCAGACGGGGCAGCCGAGCGACTTGAGGAACTCGTACTCGATCTCGCTCTCGACGCCCTCGGCGACGACCTCGATGCCGAGGCTCTTGCCGAGCGCGACGATGGCGCTCGTGATGGCCGCGTTCTCGTTGTCGATGGGGAGACCCCGCACGAAGGTGCGATCGATCTTGAGGACGTCCATCGGGAAGCGCTTGATGTAGCTGAGCGTGGCGAAGCCCGTGCCGAAGTCGTCGATGGCGACGAGCGCGCCGATCTCGCGCAGCGCCGAGACCTTGCGGCGGTTCGCCTCGGTGGTCTCGAGGAGGACGCTCTCGGTGAGCTCGAGCTCGAGGAGGCTCGCGGGGATCGACTCGCGCGTGATGCTGTCCTGCACGATGCGCGCGAGGTCGGTGTTCACGAACTGGCGCGCCGAGACGTTGACGGCGACGCGGATGGCGAGCCCTTCGTCGCGCCAGCGGCGTGCTTGCCGTGCGCCTTCGGCGATGGCCCACGCGCCCGCCTCGCTCACCATCCCCGTCTCCTCGAGGAGCGGCACGAACTCGAGCGGCGAGACGACGCCGTGCTCGGGGGAGGTCCACCGCATCAACGCTTCGGCGCCGACGAGCGCGCCATCGGAGGTGCGGACCTTGGGTTGGTAGTGGAGGATCACCTCGCCGCGTTCGAAGGCGCGCGGGAGGGCTTCGAGGAGCTGCTTTCGGCGGCGCTCGTGCGGGTCCTTGGCGACGACGAGGGATTCGCGGGGCGGCGGGACGCTGAGCGCCGCCTTGCGCTGTCGCTCCATGGCGTGGCGGACGGCGCGCTCGATGCGCCCCGGGGGCGCCTCGCCGCGGACGAGGACGTCGGCCGCGCCCATGCGGATGGCCTCGTGCTCGAGGTCTTCGTGGGGGCTCTCGAGGAGGGCCACGATGGGCCGCGTGGGATGGCGCTCGGCGCTGCGCTCGAGGAGCTCGAGGCCTTTGCCGTTGCCGAGCTCGATGTCGATGATCACGGCTTCGAACTCACCGCGCTCGAGCTCGAGCTCCGACTCGGTGTAGCCCTGCGCGAAGTGCAGCTCGATGGGCTCGCGCGACATCGAGAGCGCGGCGGCGACGAGGGGCAGATCGGCGGTGTCGGAGGTGCAGAGCAGCACCCTCGTGACTCCACGTCCGAGGGACTGCGCGCCCGTGCTCCATTCTGCCGCGTCGCTCACGAACTGCCTGCTCTCTGCCCTGAGGCTGGCAGGATAACCGTCCCCGACAGAGGACGTCCACAGAATGCATTTCCCCAGATTTCAGGCCATGCATTTCGGCCTGAACGCAATTTTAGTGTCCCACCTGTCACGGTTACCCAGATTCGAGGACGGAGCCGCGCAACGACGGGATCTCCCGTGGGAGATCCCGTGGCGCGGGGTCGAGGGAGACCTAGGCCGCGATCACTCCGCGGCGTCGAGCGCGCGCTCGCCACGGGCGGCGTTCGCGCCGGCGCGGCGGCCGGAGTAGACGCAGTCCGCGATGGACAGGCCGCTCACGTACTGGCGCGAGCACACGCCGACGGCGGTGCGGCCGGCGGCGTAGAGGCCGCGCACCGGCGTGCGATCGGCCTTGAGCACCGCGCCCGTGCGCTCGTCGACGACGAGGCCGCCGAGGGTGAGCGTGGGGCAGGGGAAGCGCTTGCTGTCGATGGAGCAGTCGATCGCGTGGAAGGGCGCCTTCTCGATCTTCTGGAGCGCGATCTCGGGCTTGCCGAGCGCGTCGCGCTTGGCCTCGACGCCACGGTTGTACTCCTCGACGGAGCGACGGAGCGCGTCGGCCGGCACCTTGATCTTGGCGGCGAGCTCCTCGATGGAGCTCGCTTCCTTGCGGTTGAACCAGAGGTTGAGGAGGGCGGGCGCGCGCTGGAACCACTGCGCCTTGCCGGGCTTGCACTGCTCACGCGCGACGCGCTTCATCGCGTCGTCGAGGATGAGGATGGCCTTGCCCTCGTTCTGCTCGACCATCGCCTCGCCGATGGCCGCGCCGTACATCATCTCGTTGATGTAGCGCTCGCCCTTCTTGTTCACGAGGATGCCGCGCGTGAAGGCCTCGGGGGGGTTGATGAAGCGCCACGCGCTCACGCGGCCCATGAGGTCGACGGTGCCGCCGGCGCTCTGGCCCAGGCGGATGCCCGAGCCGTCGTCGGCCACCGTGCCGAGGGGCATGCCGGGGCGATAGGCCGGCGCGTTCTTCTCGACCATCGCGCGGTTGTAGATGAAGCCGCCGGCCGAGAGGATCACGCCGCGCTCGGCGCGGAAGAAGCGGCGCGTGCTCTTCTTCGCCTCGATGTCGAAGATGCGCGCGTAGCAGGCGCGGGCCGTCTGCGGGCTGTAGTTGCGGAGCGCCATCGCCGTCGAGTAGAGGCCGCGGAGCAGCGTGGCCGCCACGCGATCCTCGACGACCTGCGCCTCGACGCCCACCACCTCGCCCTCGTCGTCGAGCACGAGGCGCGTGACGCGCGTGAGGAAGCTGACGCGAACGCCCTTCTGGATCGCGCTCTCGCGGAGCGGCGCGTAGAAGTTCTCGCCGGGCAGGCCCTTGCCCTTGGCGCGGTGGCCGCGCGGGGCTGGCTTGGCCGCGTCCTTGTACGGGGCGAAGCCCTCGTTGCCCGAGTAGTAGAGGTAGTAGTCGTCGGTCGGGTACGAGGTCTTGACCGGGCAGAGGCTGCCCTCGAAGGGCACGCCGTGCGAGCTCAGCCACTCGAGGTTGCGCGAGCTCTGCTCGCAGAAGTCGCGGAGCGTCTCGTCGCTCACCACGCCCTTCACCTCGAGCTTGAGGTACTCGTACATGGCCTCCACCGAGTCCTCGACCTTGGCCTCGCGCTGCACGCGCGTGCCGCCGCCCGCGTAGAACACGCCGCCGCTGATGGCGGTCGCGCCGCCGCCGTCGAAGCGATCGAGGACGAGCACGTCGGCGCCCGTGGCGCGGGCCTCGAGCGCGGCGCAGGCGCCCGCGCCGCCGAATCCGACGACGATCACGTCGGCCTCGTCGTCGAAGCTCGCCACGTCACGGAGCCGGAGGGGAGCAGGAATCTCGGTCTGGGGATCGGTCATGTTCGGGAACCTCGGGGGCGAAATAGAACATGTTTCATTTTGGGTGTCGAGTCGACCGTGCCCGAAGTGGAAAACGCCCACGCGATGTCGCACCCTTCGGTCATGGATTTCCAAGGCGAAGAGGTCGTCGTCACCGGCGGGACGGGCGCGCTCGGGCGCGCCGTGGTCGCGCGGCTCCTCGAGGCGGGCGCGCGCTGCGTGATCCCCGTCTTCGACGCGCGCGAGCTCGAAGGGTGTTCCTTCGCAGGGCACGATCGCGTCGAGCTCGTCCACGACGTGGACCTCACCGACGAAGCCGACGTCGCGCGCCTCTTCTCGGCGCCGAAGCGGCTGTTCGCGTCCATCCACCTCGCGGGCGGCTTCTCGATGGCGCCCATCGAGCGCACCGAGCTCTCGTCGTTCGAAGGGCTCGTGCGGATGAACCTCACCACCTGCTTCCTCTCGTGCCGCGAGGCCGCGCGGCGGATGCGGGGCGAGGGGCGCATCGTGAACGTGGCGGCCAAGCCGGCGCTCGTCCCCACCGGGGGGCTCGCCGTCTACGCCGCGACGAAATCGGCGGTGGCGGGCCTCACGCTCTCGCTCGCCGAGGAGCTCGCCCCCAGAGGGATCTGGGTGAACGCCGTCGTCCCGAGCATCATGGACACGCCCGCCAACCGCGCGGCGATGCCCGACGCCGATCACGGGCGCTGGCCCTCGGTCGAGGGCGTGGCGGAGACGATCACCTTCCTCGCGTCGCGCGAGAACGCCGTCACCCGCGGCGCGCTCGTGCCGGTCTACGGGCACTCATGACGACGATCACGCGACTCTCCCTCGTGCTCTTGCTCCTCTCGGGCTGTGGCTCGCGAAAGGCCGCGCCGGGTGAATCCACCGGCGACGAATTCACGGGCGAGCCCGAGGTCGTCCATCACGGCGGCGCCATCGAGACGCTCGGCATCACGCCCCCGGAGACGCCCTGGGCCGAGATGGATGCCTTCGAGCGCGAGATGTACATGGTCGGCAAGGTCATGCCGATCATGCACGAGCTCTTCTCGGGCCACGACCGCGCGCGCTTCGACGCGATGGGCTGCGAGAGCTGCCACGGCGAGCGGATGCGCGAGGTGGACTTCGCCATGCCCTCGCCCGAGCTCTACCGGGTCCCGCGGCCGGGCACGCCCGCCTGGGCGGCCATGGAGCGCGATTTCGGCCCGATGGTGGAGTTCATGGCGTCGACGGTGACCCCGGTGATGGGGACCCTCCTCGGCGAGGCCGACTACACCTGCGGCCACTGTCACGTCGTGGCGGATTGAGCCGGATCGTCCTTCGTCCTTGACTCGTTCGCAGACCTAAGTCTTTATTCGCGGGAATCCGCCCCGCGGAACGTCCCCCCATCCTCCCGGAGGGCCCCGACTCTCTGGACGTTGCTCGAACGGGGGCCGCTGCTAGCCTTCGTTCGATTTTTTCTAGGAGACTTCATGGCCTGGGTCATCACGCGCCTCTGCAGGGATTGTGTCGATCAAGCCTGCGTCGATGTCTGCCCCGTCGAGTGCATCTACTCGTACACCGGGAGCGACACGGACAAGTTCCCCAACCAGCTCTACATCCACCCGGAAGAGTGCATCGACTGCGGTGCGTGCGAGCCGGAGTGCCCGTGGGAGGCCATCTTCGAGGACGCGGCCGTGCCCGACGTCTTCAAGGATGACATCGAGCTCAACGCGCAGATCGTCGACGTCGACGAGCGCGAGGTGCCCGTCCACGAGGACAAGGAGGCGCCGAGCCCCGACCAGGTCGCGGCCAACAAGAAGAAGTGGGGCTACGCCGGCTGACGCCCCCAAGGGTGAGCGGGCCCGTCCCGCTCGCCCGCGCGTCGACGGCGATGCTTTCGAGAAGGGGCGGCCTTCGGTATAGTCGCCCCATGCTCCGCGCATCGCTCCTCGCTTCGACGATCCTCGCGCTCCTTCCGGCCTGTTCCTCGCTCAAGAGCGAGATGCGTCAGGCGGAGAACGCCTACAATCACGCCAACTACGAGGACGCGCTCCGCTGGTTCGAGGCGCTCGAGCAGGACGAGCCTCGGATGAAGGTCGACGATCGCGCGCGCTTCCACTACCTGCGCGGCATGGCGTCGTATCGCCTGGGCAAGCGCGACGACGCGCTCTACGAGCTCTCGCTCGCCCGTGAGATCGTCGAGCACGAGGGCGCGAACCTCGAGCCCGAGTACGTGGCCGAGATGAACGCCGTCCTCGACGAGCTCACGCCCACGGACGACTCGCATCGTGCGCGTCCGCTCTCCGGCGACGAGCGCGTGCTCGCGCCGTGAGGTGCGCGCCCGCTCAATCGGTCAGCGCGCGCAGCCGATCCTTCGTCCGCAGCTTGGCTCGCTTCAGAGCCTGGAGACGAAGCTCTTCTTCGGCGGTGAGGTGGAGCCTGCGATCGAGCTCGGCGGCTTCGGCGTCGAGCCTCGCGTGCTCGCGCTTCAGGCGGTCGACGATGATCTCGGCGTTCGCTGCACGGCGTCTGCTCATGATTCCCTCGTATGCGTAGGGGTTCGGATGCCAAGCCAAGCGAATGGCGCGCGGACGAATCGCGAAGCAAGGAGACGCTACGAAGCGCGCGAGGTAGGCTTCAACTCCCCCAAGTAGGGGGATGGGCGCCTCGGCGCCCGTGAATCGAAGATCCTCCTAGGACGTTTCACGAGCATGACCGACCTCAAGCGAATCCTCTTCGCCACCGCCGCCTGGATGACCGTGATCGCCTTGGCCGCCGCCGGCTTTGCCCAAGCCCCGACGAGCGCCGAGGAGGTGGCGAGGCTCGTGCAGTCCTTCTACGACCGCACCCAGGTCTTCGAGGCCGACTTCGAGCAGCGGCAGTACACGCGCCTCTACGATCGCACCGAGGAGGCCAAGGGGAAGGTCGTCTTCAAGAAGCCCGGGAAGATGCGCTTCGACTACGAGGGCGAGAACGGGCAGGTCTTCGTGAGCGATGGAAAGGAGCTCAAGATCTACCAGCCTCCCGAGGAGGGAGAGGACCGCGGCCAGCTCATCGTCCGCCGCCTCGAAGAGGACCAGCTCCCCGAGGTCTTCGCCTTCCTCACCGGCACCGGGAACCTCCTCGAGGACTTCGAGGTGAGGCTCCTCGACGAGGCCCGTAAGGAGTTCCCCCAGGGGCACGTCCTCGAGCTCCGGCCCAAGCGCCCCACGCCACATTTCGAGCGCCTGGTCTTCTACGTGACCATCGTGGAGCAGGGCGGGAAGCGCGCCGGCATCATCCGCCGCGTGCTCATCCTCGACGCCGCGGGCAACCGCAACCGCTTCGACTTCAAGAACCCGCGCTTCGACCGCAACGTGCCGGATCGCACCTTCCGCTACACGCCGCCGCGGAAGACCGACGTGGTCCGCCCCTGATCGAGCGCCGCCTCGAGGCGTGAGGCGAGCGCGTCCCACGTGGGGAGCCGCGTGAGATCGCGAGGAGGCTCGAGCGGGCCCCGGAGCGCGGCGGCGAGCGCCGCCGGATCTCCCTCGGGCACGAGCACGACGCCTGGGAGCGCCGCCGAGGGGATGCCGCCCACGCGCGAGGCGACGACCGGGAGGCCGGCCGAGAGCGCCTCGAGCATCGCCACGGGGACGCCCTCGCTCCGGCCGCTCGGGAGCGTCCTCGAGGGCACGACGAAGGCGTCGGCCGCCCCGAAGAGCGTGCGCTTCCCCTCGGGCCCGAGCGGGCCGAGGAGGCGGAGGTCGACGCCGAGCCGCGCGGCGCGGCGAGCGAGCGCGTCGGCCTCGGGGCCCTCGCCACCGACGACCAAGACCGCGTCGCGGCGGCCGGCGAGCGCGTCGATCGCCACGTCGAGCCCCTTGATGGGCACGAGCCGCGCGAGCGCCGCGACCACGAACGCCGCTTCCGAGAGGCCGAGCGAGGCGCGCGCCTCTCCGCGTGGGTAGGGGAGGATCGGCGCGATCCCCATCGGCGAGACGATGGGCGCGCGGCGGAGGTGCCGGCCGAGCACGCGCTCGAAGCGGCGGCGCGCGTCGTCGGAGACGAACCAGAGCGTCGCGCGGGCGTCGAGGAAGCGGGCGAGGGCGCGCCTCCCCGGCAGGCGCTCGAGGAGGTGGAGGTCCGCCGAGTGCGCGATGACCACCGCGGGCAAGCCGAGCGTGGCCGCGACGAGGCCGGTCGGGAGGAGGAAGTGCGCGACGACGGCGTCCCATCGGCGCGCGCGGCTCTGGGCTTCGGCGAGGAGGCGCAGCGAGAACGCCCCACCGAGGAGCGCGAGCGCGGGGTTCGCGCGGACGTTGTCAGGCACGCCCGCGCCGTAGAAGGTGCGCTCGAGGCGCCGTGGACGCGCGTAGGCGAGGGGGGCGAGCGAGGGGTTCGACCCGCGCGGGTGATCGCGCGTCGGATGCTCGGGGAAGAGCGCGTCGACGGCGTGGCCGCGGGCGACGAGGGCGTGTGCCATCGCCTCGACGAAGCGCCCGGCGGCGTCGTCTTCGCGCGTCGGATACGACGTCGAGAGGAGCCCGAGCCTCATCGCTCTTCGGCGTCGTCGGCGAGGAAGGGGAGCGCAGGCATCTCGGCGCGCAGGCGCGCGCTCGTGAGCGCGCGGAGGAGCACGAAGGGGATCACGAAGAGCGCGTGGTAGAGACGGACGCCGCTCTTCTCCTCGCCGTAGACGGGCCTCACGGGGCGC
>JAAYBZ010000080.1 GCA_012744445.1 Myxococcales bacterium
GAGCCGAACTTGGGCTCGAGCGGGCCTTCGTCGACGACGATGGATCCGTCCGGGCGACGCACGGCGACCGACATGCACGTCGGTCCGCGCATCATCACACCCTCGATGACGGCTTGCCCACCGATATACGGTTTGTCGCTCATGGATGAACACCATAAGGCGACGGAGGCCGGCGCCCAAGGGAGGTGTGCGCCGAGGCCCGGACGGCCTCAGCTCACTGCTTCTTCTCGTACTTCTTGCGGAAGCGCTCGACGCGGCCGGCCGTGTCGACGAGCTTCTGCTTGCCGGTGAAGAAGGGGTGGCACTCCGAGCAGATGTCCACCGAGAAGGCCTTCTTGGTCGAGCGCGTCTCGACGGAGGCGCCGCAGGCGCAGGTGATGGTGACGGGCTCGTACGTGGGATGGATGTCGGGCTTCATGGGATTCCTTCGGCTCCGTCTCCGGGGGTTCGGCCGGTTGAGAGCGGCTGGCGCAATTAGCGCGCGTCGGGCCGCGGTTCAAGCCGAGGCCCGCTCCAATTCGATGTAAGGCATCGAACGACAAATCCGAAATTTGGACTCCTCGCGCGGACGGCGATAACGAGAGCCTCATGGGCTTGAAACGCATCGAGATCATCGTGCGAGGGCGCGTCCAAGGCGTCTATTACCGGGCGACGGCCGAGCGAGAGGCTCGCCAACACGGGCTCACCGGCTGGGTGAAGAACCGCAAGGACGGCTCGGTGGAGATGGTGGTGGAGGGCGAAGAGGACGCCGTGAAGGATTTCCTCGCCTGGGCGCAGGTCGGCCCGTCGACCGCCCGCGTGGACAAGGTCGAGACGCGCTGGCGGAGCTACACGGGCGAGTTCACGGACTTCCGCATCGCGCCCACGTCATGAAGAAGCGCCGCCTCCTCGTCCTCCTCGCGCTCTTCGCGCTTCCCTTCCGGGCCGAGGCGGAGCCGAGCCGCGATCTCGTGATCTCGGCCGACGCCCTCCGCAGCGCCGAGCCCCGCGTCCGCCTCGAAGCCGCCGAGCGGCTCTCTACCTTGAGCCGCGCCGAGCTCCCGGCCGTGGACGCCCGCCTCGAAGCCCTCAAGAAGCGGGTGATCGACCCCGAGGAGGGCTACCAGGCGCTCCGCTCCTTCGCGCACGCCGCGGGCTCCCGCCGCGCCGACGACGACCGCGACATCGAGCCTGGCGTCAAGGCCAAGCTCGAGGTCGAGCGCCCCTCGCCCGTCCAGGCGGCGATCGCCGAGGAGCTCCTCCTCCTCCGCTCCCTCGAGAAGATCGGCTCGGCCGAGGCCTACCGGCGCGCCGTCCGCATCTTCGGGCTCCACTTCGACGTCTTCCGCTGGGAGGCGCGGCACTCCGTCAAACGCATGGGGATGCGCGCGATGCCGGCCCTCCTCGACGCCGCGGCCTACGGGGACCCCGGGCTCGCCGAGTGGGCCCGCCAGAGCCTCGAGGCCCTCGGAAAACCGAGCCCGGCCGACGCGCTCCGCGCCCTGGAGGGCGAGGACCGCGCCGAGCTCCTCCGCGCCTACGCCGAGCGGCGGATCATGGACGCCATGGAAAGCGTCGCCGCCTTCCTCGACGATCCGGATCCCGTCGTCCGCAAGGCCTCGATCGCCGCCGTGCGCAGGTACGGGCGCAACGCGATCTGGCAGATCCGCGACATGGCTCGGATCTTCCTCGGTGAGGACCTCGATCGGAGCTGGAGCGCGCAGCAGAGCCTCGACTACCTCGTCGACAAGCTCGAGGCGCGCCGCCTCGCCCCGCAGCGCGAGGCCCTCGCCCGCGCGACCGAGCTCGCCGACGCCGGCGATCTCGAAGGCGCGCGCACCCTCCTCGACCTCGTGCTCGCCGAACGCCCGCGCATGGAGCGGCGGGGCGTAGCCGCCGAGGTCTACACACGGCTCGCCGAGCGCGCGTCCAGCGCCGGCCGCCACGAAGAGGCGGCGCGGCTCCACCTGAAGGCCGCGCTCATCTCGCCCGACACAGAGGCGCAGAGCCGCTCCCGCGAGGCAGCCGCCAAGGCACGCGCGAGCGCCGCCCGCGAGGCCGGCTTCTTCGACCCGGCGCTCCTCGCGCTCGCGGCCGATGGTGCTGCCGCGACCGAGATGGTCGGCCTCGGCGAGGCAGAGCAGGACGAGGACCTGCGTCCAATCGTCGCCCTCGCCCTCGGCCTCGCCCTCCTCGTCGGGCTCGCGCCCTTCCGTCTAGCGCGGGGCCTCTTCGGTGGAGCCTCGCGCCTCGTCGCGCGCCTCGGCGCCTTGGCGGCGTCGGCCCTCGCGCCGGTGCTCCGCCGCGCCAAGCACCTGTCCGCCTCCTCCATGGCGCGCCTCGGCGCGCACCTCCGCGAGCGCCGCTCGGAGGCCGCTCCGGCGGCCGACGTCACACCGCGGCGCTCTCCGTCCGCGAAGCCGTCTCCCGTGGCCTCGCCTCCGGTGGAGGAAGTTCGGCCGAGCGCCTCGCGCCCGGGGCCCAAGCGCGCTTCCTACCCCGCGCCCGGCGTGCGTCCCGCGCCGGCGTCTGCCCCCAGCCTGCGCCCCGTCCCCGCGACGGCCGCGGCGCGTCTTCCGGTCGAGTTCGTCTTCCGCCGCGCCGCCGACACCCGCCGCGACCGCGAAAGCACCTGAGCGGGCGATCTCTCCTGTGCAGAGCGCCGCGCCCCGTCGCCATCATGGCCGGGTGATGCCGCGCGCCCACCGTCGCCCCAGCGGGCCGCCCGCGGCGCTCGCGCCACCGACGGAACGCAAAACGCCCAGGTCGCATGACCTGGGCGTCTCGATGGGCGCTTCCGCCCTCGGGTGGAGCGATCAGCCCTCGGTACTCGCCGCCTCGGCCGCCGCGGGCGCCGACTCGGAACCGACGAACTCGATGAGGCTCATCGGGGCGTTGTCGCCGCGGCGCGGGCCGATCTTGAGGATGCGGGTGTAGCCGCCTCCCTGGTTGGCCTTGGCGCGCTCGAGGTAACGCGGAGCGATCTCGCGGAAGAGCTTCTGCACGAGGTCGACCTCCTCGATCGTCCCGTCGGGGAGCGTCCGGCAGAGCCGCTTCGGGAGGAAAGCCGCGACCTGGCGCTGCGCGTGAATGCGTCGGGCCAGGGCGTTCTGACGCTCCTGCTCGTCCTTGATGGCGTTGAGGTCGACCGTGAGGTCGTCCCCGAGACGCAGCGCGCGCGTGACGAGGCGCTCGGCCACGCGGCGGAGCTCCTTCGCCTTCGCGTCCGTGGTCTCGATCCGCTCGTGGAGGACCAAGTTGCCGGCGAGGTTACGGAACATCGCGCGACGGTGGCTGGTGTTGCGGCCGAACTTCCGACCAGATTTCCTGTGACGCATGGTGAATCCCCATCAGGCGCGCGAGCGCTGCTCACCCGCCGGGATGAACTTCATTGCGATGCCTGCTGCGCCTTCCAGCGCTCGAGCATCTGAGGCCAGTTGTCGATCTTCATGCCCAAGGTCAAGCCCATGTCGACCAAGATCTCCTTGATCTCCTTGAGCGACTTGCGGCCGAAGTTCTTGGTCTTGAGCATCTCCGCTTCGGTCTTCTGCACGAGCTCGCCGATCAGATGGATGTTGGCGTTCTGCAGGCAGTTGGCCGAGCGGACCGAGAGCTCGAGCTCCTCGACGGAGCGGAAGAGGTTCTCGTTGAGCGGCTCTTCCTCTTCCTCACCGATGACCGGCTCGTCCTCTTCCTCGAAGTTGATGAAGATCGTGAGCTGATCCTTGAGGATCTTCGCCGCGAGCGCGACCGCGTCGGCGGGCTTCACCGCGCCGTTGGTCCAGACCTCGAGCGTGAGCTTGTCGTAGTCGGTGATCTGACCGACACGCGCATTGGTGACGGTGTAGTTCACCTTCTTGATGGGCGAGAAGAGCGCGTCGATGGGGATCGTCCCGATGGACATCCCCGGCGTCTTGTTGCGCTCCGCCGGGACGTAGCCGCGGCCCACGTTGATCGTGAGCTCCGCCGAGAAGCGGCCACCCTTCTCCACGCGGCAGATATAGTGATCCGGGTTGAGGATCTCGATCTGGTCGTTGGTCTGGATGTCGCCGGCGCGGACGTCGCAGGGGCCCTCGACGTCGATGCGCACCACTTGGGGCTTGGCGGTGTGGGAGAGGACCACCACCTCCTTGAAGTTCAGCACCATCTCCGTGACATCTTCGACGACGTCCGGGACGGAGGTGAACTCGTGGAGGGCGCCGTCGATCCTGACGGCGGTGATGGCCGCACCCTGGAGCGAGCTCAGAAGAACCCGACGCAGCGCGTTTCCGAGCGTCGTCCCGAAGCCTCGCTCCAGCGGCTCGCAGACGAACTTGGCGTAGGTGCTCGTGGCCGTCTCCTGGTCGACCGGGACGCTCTTCGGCCGGATGAGCTCACGCCAGTTACGTGCAATCAACGTCGATTGGTTCATCGATCAAACCCCTCAGCGCGAGTAGAACTCGACGATTAGCTGCTCCTCGATCGGAAGCGTGACCGCTTCGCGCTCGGGCAACATCTTGACCGTGCCGGTGAAGCCGTCGCGCTCGACCCAGGCGGGGGTCTCACGGCGGGAGGCGACCTCCTGCGCGGCCTCGAAGATGGCCTTGTTGCGGCTCTTCTCGGCAACCTCGATCACATCGCCGGCGTTCACGAGGAACGAGGGGATGTTCACGCGCTTCCCGTTGACCAGGAAGTGGCGGTGGAGGACGAGCTGACGAGCCTCGGAGCGCGTGCGCGCGAAGCCCATGCGGAAGACGACGTTGTCGAGGCGGCGCTCGAGGAGCTGCAGGAGCACGTCGCCCGTGACGCCCTTGCTGTGGTCGGCCTTGTCGAAGTAGCTCGCGAACTGCTTCTCGACGATGCCGTAGATGCGGCGGAGCTTCTGCTTCTCACGGAGGCGGAGGCCGTACTCCGTGGCCTTCGAGCGGCGCTGCCCGTGCTGCCCCGGCGGATAGGGGCGGCGATCGTAGGAGCACTTGTCGGTGTAGCAGCGCTCTCCCTTGAGGAAGAGCTTCATGCCATCACGACGGCAAAGCTTGCAAACGGGTCCGGTATATCGAGCCATTGCGGAATCTCTCGGTCGTCAGACGCGGCGGCGCTTCGGAGGGCGGCAGCCGTTGTGAGGGATGGGGGTCACGTCGCGGATGAGCGTCACGCGCATGCCGACGCTCTGGAACGCACGAAGCGCGGACTCACGACCGGCTCCGGGCCCCTTCACGAAGATCGCGACGGTGTTCATGCCCATCTCCTGGGCCTTGCGGGCCGCGGTCTCGGCCGCGAGCTGAGCCGCAAAGGGCGTGCTCTTACGCGAGCCCTTGAAGCCGCGCGAGCCGGCGCTCGACCAGCTCACCGCGTTCCCGTTCACGTCCGTGATCGTCACGATCGTGTTGTTGAAGGTGCTCTGGATGTGGGCAACGCCCGTCCCGACGACCTTCTTGACCTTCTTCTTGACTTTAGTGCTCTTGGCCTTCGCCATGGGATCGTGACTCCTAAAAGTGGCGGATCACTTCTTCGCCGCCATCGGCCCGCGACGGGGACCCTTACGGGTACGAGCGTTGGTGTGCGTGCGCTGGCCCCGAACCGGGAGGCCTCGACGATGGCGAAGGCCACGGTAGCAGCCGAGGTCCATCAGACGCTTGATGTGCATGGTGACTTCGCGACGAAGGTCGCCCTCGACCTTGAAGTTCAGGTCGATCGCCTCGCGGATCTTCCGGACTTCGTTCTCGTCGAGGTCGTCGGCGCGCTTGTTCTCCGGGATGCCCGTCATCCGGCAGATCTCGGACGCGCGATGGGGTCCGATGCCGTAGATGTACTGGAGCGCAATCACGACGTGCTTCCGCCCGGGGATATCTACACCTGCGATTCTTGCCATGGGTCGCCTCTAGCCCTGCCGCTGCTTGTGACGGGGGTTGTCGCAAAGCACGCGTACGACACCCTTGCGCCGCACTACTTTGCACTTGTCGCAGATCTTCTTGACGCTGGGCCGAACCTTCATCGTCGTATGCCTTGCATCGAGCCGAGGTGATGTCCCTCGGCGGGGGTCCAAAGAGCTCGCGTCATCAGGACGCGACCTCGAAAATCGTGAGAATGTGGGCCGTAGTCCCTGCGGCGTCCAGCCCTAGCGGCCAAGCGCCTCTCGAAGCCGCGCCGTCACGGCCTCGAGCTCGCCGACGCCGTCGATGACCTTGACGATGCCGCGAGCTTGGTAATGCGCGAGGACCGGTTGGGTCATCGCCTCGTACTGTTCAAAGCGAGTGGAGACGACCTCTTCGGTGTCGTCCTTCCTCTGAACGATGTTCTTCCCCTTGCAGCTGACGCAGACGCCGTCCGAGGGGGGCGGATTATAGCTCACGTGATAGGTCTGTCCACAGTCCAGACAAACTCGGCGGCCGACGACCCGCTCCACGATGGCGGAGAGGGGCACGTCGAGCGCGATCACGCGATCGATCTGGCGTCCCATCGAGGCGAGGAGCGCGTCGAGCGCCTCGGCCTGCGGCACGGTGCGCGGGAATCCGTCGAAGATGGCGCCGCCCTTGGCGTCGTCCTGGGAGAGGCGCTTGCGGATGAGCTCGATGACGAGGTCGTCCGGCACGAGCTTGCCAGCGCTCATGTACTCGTCGAACTTCTTGCCGAGCTCGCTGCCCGACTGGCGCTCGGCGCGCATCATGTCGCCCGTGGCGATCTGCGGCGCGCGCAGCTCCTCGGTGAGGAGCTTCGCCTGCGTGCCCTTACCCGCGCCCGGCGGGCCGAAGAGTAGAATGTCCATCAGGCGCTCCGCTCTCGGATGCGAGGACCGCGGCTCGCCGCGAGGCCCTCGTAGTGGCGAGTGATTCGGTGGGCGTCGACCTGCTGCCAGAGGTCGAGCGCGACGCCGACGACGATCATCAGCGAGGTCCCGCCGAAGTAGAAGGGGACGCGCCACTGGTTCTGGAGGATCGTCGGGATCGTGCAGACGAAGGCGACGTAGATCGCGCCGGCCGTCGTGAGGCGCGTGATGACGGCGTCGATGTACTCGGCCGTGGCCTTGCCCGGGCGGATGCCGGGGACGAACGCGCTCTGCTTCTTGAGGTTCTCGGCCATCTCCACCGGCTGCACCGTGATCGCCGTGTAGAAGAAGGCGAAGAAGATGCAGAGGGCGGCGAAGATGACGAGGTACGGCCAGTCGCCCGGGGTGAGCTGGTTCTGGAGCCAGCGCATGCCGGGGACGTTCCAGTTGGAGAGCGTCGCCGGGAAGAGGAGGAGCGAGGAGGCGAAGATCGGCGGGATCACGCCCGCCATGTTCACCTTGAGCGGGAGATGGCTCGAATCACCGCCGTAGACACGGCGCCCGACCACGCGTTTGGCGTAGGTCACCGGGAGCCTTCGCTGGGCGCGCTCGAAGAAGACGATGAGCGCGATCACGAGGCCGCCGATGAAGATGATCAGGAGGAGGTCGATCGGGAGGATCTGCTCCGTGCGGACGAGCTGGCTCGTCTGGATCACCGCGTCGGGGAGGTTCGCGACGATACCGGCGAAGATGATGAGCGAGATGCCGTTGCCGATGCCGCGCTCGTTGATCTGCTCGCCCAGCCACATGAGGAAGGCGGTGCCGGTCGTGAGCGTGAGGATCGTCATCAAGCGGAACGACCAGCCCGGATCGGTCACGACCCGCGCGCCGCTCTGGGCGTTGAGGCTCTCGAGGAACTGCGCGATCATCAGGCCCTGGACGATCGAGAGGACGATCGTGCCGTAGCGGGTGTACTGGTTGATCTTGCGCTGCCCCGCCTCGCCCTCACGGCGCAGCTCCTCGAGCGGCTTCACCAACACCTGCAAGAGCGAGATGATGATGCTCGCCGAGACGTAGGGCATGATGTTCAAGGCGAAGATCGAGAGCTGCTCGAGCGCGCCGCCGCTGAACAGGTTGAGCATCCCGAGGAAGCCCATCTGTCCATCGGCGACGATCTCGCGCATCGCGACGCGATCCACGCCGGGCGTCGTCACGAAGATCCCCACGCGGTAGACCGCGAGCATCGAAAGCGTGAAGACGATTCGACGCCGAAGCTCAGGGATCTTGAAGATGCCGCCCAGAACGCTCATGCACTACCCTCCCGCAGGACCGGGCGCTCAGGCCGCGCCGATGACCTCGGCCGTGCCGCCGGCCTTCTCGATCTTTTCCTTGGCCGACGCCGAGAACGCCGCGGCCTTCACCGTCAGCGCCTTCTCGAGATCGCCCTCACCGAGGATCTTGACGCCGTCGCAAGCGCGCTTGAGGAGGCCCGCCTGACGAAGCGCCACCTCGTCGACGACCGTGCCCGCGTCGAAGCGGTTGAGGTCGCCCACGTTGATGGTGAAGACCACCTTGGTGAACGGGTTCTTGAAGCCACGCTTGGGGAGGCGGCGGAAGAGCGGGGTCTGACCACCCTCGAAGCCCAGCTTGCTGAAGCCGATGGGATGACGGGCCTTCTGACCCTTCATGCCCTTGCCGGCCGTCTTGCCGAGGCCCGAGCCCACGCCGCGGCCCTTGCGCCGCTTGCGCTTGACCGCACCGATGGGCGGATGGAGACGCGAAAGGATCGGCGTCTGCTTTTCTTCTGCGTCAGCCATCGACTTCCTCCACGGAGACGAGGTGAATGACCTTCTTGATCATTCCGCGAAACGCGGGGGTGTTCTCCACCACGACGCTCTTGCGAATGCCGCGGAGGCCGAGGCCCGCCATCACCTTCCGTTGAGCCTCGGGACGCCCCGCGAGGCCCTTCAACTGCGTCACTTTGAGTTTCGTGCTCATTGCGCCGCGATCTCCTCGACCGGCTTGCCACGGCGCTTGGCGACGAGGCCCTTGTCCTCGAGCTCGCGGAGCGCCTGGATGGTCGCGTGAACGACGTTGTGGGGGTTGGTCGTGCCCAGGATCTTGCAGAGCACGTCGCGCACGCCCGCCACCTCGAGCACCGGGCGCATCGCGCCGCCGGCGATCACGCCGGTACCGGGCGAGGCCGGGCGGAGGATCACCTGACCCGCGCCGAAGTGGCCGCGGATGAAGTGCGGGATGGTCGTGCCGTCGAGCGGGACCTGGAACACGCTCTTGCGGGCGCGCTCGGTGCCCTTGCGGATCGCGTCCGGCACCTCTTTGGCCTTGCCGAGGCCGACGCCGACCTTGCCCTGCCCGTCGCCGACGACGACGAGGGCGCTGAAGCTGAAGCGGCGACCGCCCTTCACGACCTTGGCCACGCGGTTGATGTAGATCACCCGCTCCTGAAGCTCGTCGCCTTGTTTCTCGATCTCTCGGGATTCCATCGCGCCCTCAGAAGTTCAAGCCGGCCTCGCGAGCCGACTCGGCCAGCGCACGAACGCGGCCATGGTAAAGGAAACCGTTTCGATCGAAGACGACCTTCTCGATACCCTTCTCGAGACAGGCCTTGGCGATCGCGGCGCCAACCTTCTTGGCTTGCTCGATCTTGGTGCCCGAGGCGTCCACGTCCTTCATGAGGGTGGAGCTGGAGACCAAGGTCGTGCCCTGTTCGTCGTCGATGACCTGGACGTAGATGTGACGCGCGCTGCGGAAGATCGAAAGGCGCGGCCGCTCGGACGAGCCCGAGATCTTGGCGCGGATGCGCTTCTTGCGTCGAAGTCGATTCTCTCGGTTCTGCATGGGAAATCCTACTTGCCCGACTTACCGGCCTTCTGCCTCACGCGCTCGCCCGTGTAGCGCACGCCCTTGCCCGTGTAGGGCTCGGCCGGGCGAATCGAGCGGATGTACGCCGCCACGCGCCCGACGAGCTCCTTGTCGACCGACTCGAGGAGGACACGCGGGAACTTCGTGCCCGCCTCGTCGACCGTCTGGATGTTCACGGAGACGCCCTCGGGGATCTTCACGACCGGCTGATGGCTCATGCCGACCGTCATCTTCAAGAGGCCGCCGTTGAACTCGGCGCGGTAACCGACGCCGCGGAAATCGAGGCTCCGCTTGTACCCGTTGGTCACGCCCTCGACCATGTTGGCGAGGACGGCGCGCGTCGTGCCCTGGAACTGCGTGCCGACCTGGCCCGAGCCCTCGGCGGGACGAACGTGGAGCGCGCCATCGCGCTGCTCGACCACGACCTCGGGGACCGCCTTGAAGGTGATCTGACCCTTCGGGCCCTTGATCGTGATGTTCTGCCCGTCGATCGTCGCCTGGACGCCGGCCGCGAGCGGCACGGGACGCTTTCCGTTCCGCGAGTTCTTCTGCTGCGAAACCTGCTGGGTCATCACCACACCTCGCAGAGGAGTTCACCGCCCACGTGCTCGGCACGCGCGGCGCGATCGGTCATGACGCCCTTGGACGTGGAGAGAATGGCCACGCCGAGGCCGTTGCGGACCTTCGGAATCTCCGAGTGCCCGACGTAGAGGCGAAGGCCCGGGCGGCTGCGCCGGCGGATGCCGACGATCGCGGGCGAACGGTCACGACCGTACTTGAGCTTGATCGTGATGGACTTGGGGAACTCGTCGTTCACCGCGAAGTCCGCGATGTAGCCTTCCTCCTTGAGGATCTCGGCCAAGCGGGCCTTGAGCTTCGAGAAGGGGACCTCGGTGGTCTCGTGCCGCGCCGTCGTCGCGTTGCGAATACGGGCAAGCATGTCGGCGATGGGATCCGTCATCATGGCGGCTACTCCTCTTACCAGCTCGACTTGGTGAGGCCGGGGATCTCTCCCTGAAGGCCGTATTTACGAAGGCAAACTCGGCAGAGCTCGAACTTGCGATAGTAGCCCCGGGGCCGACCGCAAACCTTGCAGCGGTTGCGGTAGCGGACCTCGAACTTGGGCTTCTTGGCCATCTTGGCGAATGCGCGTTGGCTAGCCATGGACGAATCTCACTTACGGAAGGGCATACCGAGGCCGCGAAGAAGCGCGCGCGCCTGCTCGTCGGTCTTTGCCGTGGTGACGAAGGTGACGTTCATCCCCTTGATCTTGTCGATCTTGTCGTACTCGATCTCGGGGAAGATGATCTGTTCGCGGATGCCGAGCGTGTAGTTGCCGCGGCCGTCGAAGGCCTTCGGGCTCACACCCTTGAAGTCACGCATGCGCGGAAGGGCGAGGTTGATCAGACGATCGGCGAAGTCCCACATCCTCTGGCGGCGCAACGTGACCATCACGCCGATGGGCATGCCCTGGCGGAGCTTGAAGCTCGCGATCGACTTGCGGGCGCGCGTGACGACCGGCTTCTGACCGGTGATCTGCGCGAGCTCCGCGGCGGCCGACTCGATGAGCTTGGCGTTCTGGACCGCCTCGCCGAGGCCCATGTTCACCACGATCTTCTCGAGTCGCGGGACCTGCATGGGGTTCTCGTAGGCGAACTCCTTCATGAGCGCGCCGATCACCTCGTCGGTGTACTTCTTGTAAAGACGTGAGACGTAGTCGGACATGGTCTTCTACTTTCCGGGTTGCATCTTCGGCGGATGCCGGGATGGGCCGGGAGCCTGCGCCACCTGGCGCAGACTCGGATTGCTTCAGTTGTCGATGACGGCGCCGCTCTTCACGGCGACGCGCACCTTCTTGCCGTCGCGCTCCTCGAAGCGGACACGGGTGGGCTTCTGGGTCTGAGGGTCGACGAGCATCACGTTGGACGCGTGGATCCACGCCTCCTTCTCGATGATGCCGGCCTCACGGAACCGCGCCGCGCTCTGGTGGCGCTTCACGAGGTTCCGGCCCTCGACGAGGACGCGATCACGCTCGTGGTCCACGCGGAGGACGGTGCCCGTCTCGCCCTTGTCCTTGCCGGCGATCACCGCGACGAGATCGCCCTTCTTGATTCGGCTAGCCATCAGATCACCTCGGGGGCCAGCGAGACGATCTTCATGAACTTCTTGCCGCGCAGCTCACGCGCGACCGGCCCGAAGATACGCGTCCCGATGGGCTCGTTGTCCTTGTTGATGATGACGGCGCTGTTCGTATCGAACTTGATGTACGTGCCGTCGGGGCGCCGGTACTCGCGGCGAGTGCGGACGACCACGGCGCGAGCCACGTCGCCCTTCTTCACGCGCGACTGCGGGTGGGCCTCCTGCACGGCGACGACGATCACGTCGCCCACCTTGGCGTAGCGACGGCGCGAACCGCCGAGGACCTTGATGCAGGCAACGCTCTTGGCGCCGCTGTTGTCGGCGACGTCGAGGACAGTCTCGGTCTGAATCATCTCAAACCTCCGGGGGCCGGTCGAGGAGCCGGACGACCTCCCAACGCTTCGTCTTGGAGCGCGGGCGGCAAGCTTGGATCTCTACCAGATCGCGCGTGCGGAACTCTTCACGCGGATCGTGGGCGTGGTAGCGCTTTCGCTTCTTGACGTACTTCCCGTAGAACGGGTTACGGAAGCGCCGGACGACCTCGACGACGACGGTCTGCTTGGCGCGACCGGGGTTCGACGTGTCGTTGACGACGCGGCCGACGAGCTTGCGGCGCGCGCCGCGCTCGTTCGAAGCGACCTGTGAAGTCTCTTCAGCCATGGATCAACCCTCCTGCGCAGCCCGCGCGCGCTCCGTGAGAATGGTCTTCACGCGTGCGATGTCGCGCCGGATGTTCCTGATGCTCGCCGTGTCGTCGAGCTGGTTGGTGAAGTTTTGGAAGCGCGCCTTCCAAAGCTTCTCCTTGAGCTCGGCCTCGAGCTCACGAAGTTCGGCGTCGGTGCGCTCACGAATGTCTGCCGGTTTCACAGCTGCTCCGCTCGGCTGAGGAATTGAGTTGAGATGGGAAGCTTGTGGGCAGCGATGCGGAACGCCTCGCGCGCGAGCTCCTCGGAGATGCCTTCGATCTCGTAGAGCATGCGCCCGGGCTTGACCACGGCGACCCACGCCTCGACCGAGCCCTTACCCTTACCCATACGAGTCTCGAGGGGCTTCTTGGTGATGGGCTTGTCGGGGAAGATGCGGATGTAGAGCTTGCCCTGGCGCTTGACGGTGCGCTGGATGGCCATACGAGCGGCCTCGATCTGGCGCGCCGTGATGCGGCCACACTCCGTCGCCTGGAGCCCGAAGTCCCCGAACGAGACTTCCGAGCCGCGCCAGGCGAGGCCGCGCATGCGGCCCTTGCCCTGTTTACGGAATTTGGTTCGTTTCGGCTGAAGCATCGTTCTCTCCGATCAACGCCGCGTCGCGGGCAGAAGGGCGCCGCCTGCTCGGGTGGGAAGGATCTCGCCCTTGAAGATCCAGCACTTCACGCCGACGGTGCCGGCCTTGGTCATCGCGGTGACCTCGCCGTAGTCGATGTCGGCGCGGAGGGTGTGAAGCGGGACGCGACCCTCGCGGTACCACTCGGTACGCGAGATCTCCGCGCCGCCGAGCCGGCCGCCGGCCTGCACACGCACGCCCTTCACACCGAACTTCATGGCCGTGGAGACGGCCTTCTTCATGGCGCGCCGGAACGCCACACGGCGCTCGAGCTGGGTCGCGATGTTCTCGGCGACGAGACGCGCGTTGGTCTCCGCCTTGCGGACCTCCTGGATGTCCACGAAGAGCTCGCTCTCGGTGAGCTTCTGGAGGTCGGCCTTGAGCTGCTCCACGCCCGAGCCGCGCTTGCCGATGAGGATGCCGGGGCGCGAGGTGTGGATGATGACCTTGATCTTGTTGGCGGCGCGCTCGATCTCGATGTCGGCGATGCCGGCATGAGCGAACTTCGAGCGGATGGTCTTCTTCAGACGGAGGTCCTCATGAAGCCACGTCGCGTAGTTCTTGTCCTCGTACCACTTGGACTTCCAGGTGGTGGTGACGCCGAGGCGGAAGCCGTAGGGGTTCGTCTTGTGTCCCATGTTCAGACCTCGTCCGCGCCGTCGGAGACGACGACCGTCAGATGGCTCATGCCCTTCGTGATGCGCGTGGCGCGACCCATCGCGCGGGGACGCCACCTGCGCATGTGGGCGTCCGGGGCCTTGTCGGCGAAGGCCGTCTTGACGAAGAGCTTGTCGAGATCGGCCTGCTGGTACTTCACCTCGTAGTTCGCGACGGCGCTCGAGAGGAGCTTCTGCACGATCGGGGCGGCCGCCTTGTTCGTGAAGCGAAGCTCGTCGAGGGCGAGCGCGACGTTCTTGCCCCGAACCATGTCGAGCACGATGCGCGCCTTGCGCACGGAGATGCGTTGAAATCGGGCTTTGGCGATGGCTTCCATGATGGATCCTGAGTTCCCAGTTGGCGCGGAGCCGCGCGATCTAGCACGCGGTCAAGGTCGCGTCACGAGCTTCAGCGCTTCCCCTTCTTCTTGTCGGCGGCGTGGCCATGGAAGGTGCGGGTCGGCGCGAACTCGCCGAGCTTGTGACCGACCATGTTCTCCGTGACGAAGACGGTGACGAACTTCCGACCGTTGTGAACCGCGAACGTGAGCCCAACGAAGTCGGGGGCGATCGTCGAGCGGCGCGACCAGGTCTTGATCATCTTGCGGTCGCCCGTCTTGACGGCCGCGTCCACCTTCTTCTGGAGATGGTCGTCGATGAAGGGGCCCTTTTTGACCGAACGCGGCATTACTTACTCCCTCGGCGGCGAACGATGAAACGATCGGAAGACTTGTTGGTGCGCGTCTTCTTGCCCTTGGCCAGCTGGCCCCAGGGCGAGCACGGGTGGCGACCACCGGAGGTGCGGCCCTCGCCGCCACCCATCGGGTGATCGACCGGGTTCATGGTGGTGCCGCGGTTGTGAGGACGACGCCCGAGCCAGCGCTTGCGGCCGGCCTTGCCGAGCGAGAGGCGAGCGTGCCGGATGTTCGACACCTGGCCCACCGTCGCGCGGCAGTCGAGGTGGATCATGCGGGTCTCGGACGAGGGGAGGCGGACGATGGCGTAGTCGCCGTCCTTGGCCATGAGCTGCGCCGCCGTGCCGGCCGAGCGCACGAGCTGCCCACCCTTGCCGATCTTGAGCTCGATGTTGTGGATGAGCGTGCCGAGCGGCATGTGGCGGAGACGCATCGAGTTGCCGGGCTTCACGTCGGCGTTCTTGGACGAGAGGACCTCGTCACCCGCCTTGAGCCCGTCCGGCGCGAGGATGTAGGCCTTCTCGCCGTCCGCGTAGTGGAGGAGCGCGATGCGAGCCGAGCGGTTCGGATCGTACTCGATGGCGGCCACCTTGGCGGGGACGCCGATCTTGTTGCGGCGGAAGTCGATCAGGCGGTAGCGGCGCTTGTGCCCGCCGCCGCGGAAGCGGCTGGTGATGCGCCCCTGGTTGTTACGGCCGCCCGTCGAGACCTTCTTCTCGGTGAGCTTGGGCTCGGGGCCCTTCTTCGCGACGTCCGCGAAGTCGGGCGAGTCGTAATGACGGCGCGCGGGGGAGGTCGGGAGGTATTTCCGGATCGCCATGGTGCTCAGGCTCCCTCGAAGAAGTCGATGGAATCGCCGTCCGCCAGGGTGACGATGGCCTTCTTCCAGTTGCGCGTCTTGGCGTAGCCACGACCCATGCGGCGCATGTGCCCGCGCACGATCATGGTGTTGACGTCCTTGACGCTCACCTTGAAGAGAGCCTCGACCGCGTTGCGGATCTGGATCTTGTTCGCCTTGGGGTGGACCTCGAAGAGATACTGGTTGTTCTCTTCGCGGAGGTTGCTGCCCTTCTCAGTCAGGTAGATCGGGCGCTTGATGATGTCGTGATGCTCCATCGGCGTCTTCCTCAACCTGCGAGCCTGGCTTCGATGGCCTCGACGGCCTTGCGCGTGAGCACGACGTGCTCGTGGCGGAGCAGGTCGTAGAGGTTCACGCCCTCAGGGGGCAGGAACTGGTGCGTGGGGAGGTTGCGGACCGAGAGGCGGAGCTTCTCGTTGTCCTTGGCGTCGACGAGGAGGCTGCTGGTCGAGACCTCGAGGGCCTGGAGGACCTTGGCGAGCTCCTTGGTCTTGATCGCGTCGAGCTCGAAGTCCTCGACCACCGTGAGGCGGCCTTCCTTGAGCTTGAGCGAGAAGGCCGAGCGCATCGCGCCGAGGCGCATCTTGCGCGGCGGACGGTAGGCGTAGCTGCGCGCCTTCGGGCCGTGCGCGACGCCGCCGCCCACGAAGGTGGGCGCACGCATCGAGCCGTGACGGGCGTTACCCGTGCCCTTCTGCTTGTACATCTTCTTGCGCGAGCCGTTGACCGCGGCGCGGTTCTTCACGCCGACGGTGCCGCGACGATGCGACGCGAGCTGCGCCTTGAGCACCTCGTAGAAGAGGTCCTCGTTGACTTCGCTCCCGAAGACGGTGTCGCTGAGCTCGATCTCGCCGACGTTCTCGCGCTTCAGGTTATAGACCTTGAGCTTGGGCATCTGCTCCACCAACCGTTCAGGAGACCTTGAGCTGCACGTCCACGCCGGCCGAGAGGTCGAGCTTCATGAGCGCGTCCAGGGTCTGCTGCGTGGGCTCGAGGATGTCGAGGAGCCGCTTGTGGGTGCGGATCTCGAACTGCTCGCGGCTCTTCTTGTCGACGTGAGGCCCGCGGAGGACCGTGTACTTGTTGATCCGCGTGGGGAGCGGGATGGGCCCCGCCACCCGAGCGCCGGTGCGCTTCGCGGTGTCGACGATCTCGTTCGCGCTCTGGTCGAGCAGACGATGATCGTAGGCCTTGAGTCGGATCCGGATCTTATTCGAGGCAGCCATCTGGCATTACTCCAGGATCTTGGTGATGACGCCGGCGCCGACGGTCTTGCCGCCCTCACGGATGGCGAAGCGCTGCTTCTCCTCCATGGCCACCGAGGTCATCAGTTCGACCGTCATCTGCACGTTGTCACCCGGCATGA
>JAAYBZ010000007.1 GCA_012744445.1 Myxococcales bacterium
AAGATGTCGGTGAAGACCTCGGGATTCTGCGCGCACTTGTGCGCCACGACGTTACCGACGCCGCCGGCGCCGATGATGAGGACCCTGCTCATGGATACTCCTTGTGAACCTGGCCGGAGGAACCCTCACGGCGCGGAACCGGTAGATTAGACGGCGGAGGGGCCGCGCGCCCGTCCCGAGGCGCATAGGGGGCCTACAGGCGCACTTTGTGCGCGAAAATTTTTGGGAGTATGCTCGCGCTTCTGCGACGGAGGCAAGCCGCCCAAGACCTGCCCCAAGTGGGAATGCGAGGATGGGTCGGCGCCGAGCTGGGACTACAACTGCGACGACGTCGCAACCCTCCGCTGGACGGTCCAGGGGTTCACGGCGTGCGTCGACAACTGCACGGAGTGCGTCGACAACTGCCCCGGAACGGGCCGGATCCTCGGAACGGGCTGGACGGGGACGTGGACGCCGCCCTGCGGCGGCTCCGCGGAGCTGAGGTCGTGCATACCCTTCATCAACGACTGCACGACCTTGCTCAACACGAGACGGCAAGAATGCCGTTGAGCGACGCCCCTCGCGCGCTCTTATCCGCACCCGAACCGCAGGACGAACCCCGGGGACCTCTGCGAGCGCCCCCGGGCACGATGAAGGTGCGGCAGGACCAGGCCAGGCGCCCTACGCCGTGTGCGTCTACCTCGTGGCGCTCGCGTCAGCATGCCGAGGTCATGGAACGTCAGACGTGCCGCTGAAGGCTCACGCCTCGCGCAAGAGCCCGAGGTGCCGCCGCACGAGGCGCGCGTCCCCCGCCTCGAGGTGCCGGACGATCTCGCCTTCCTCGTAGTACGGCCCGCGGAGGCGCGGCCCCTTCCGCACGCGATCGTGGACGAGCTGGAGGGCCATCTGCCGCTCGGTGATCGCCACGCGATCCGTCGCGCCCTCGAGCTCGCGGAGGAGCGCCTCGAGCGCCACGGGCTCCCGGAGGCGCTCGAAGAGGGCGGCGCTCAGGAGCCGCTCGGCCCTCCTCCGCGAGACGATCCGGAGGAGCCGGGCCGCGCGCACGACGATCGCGATGGGCAGCTTCCGCATCCTTGGGCTAAGTTCCGCCGGTGACGACCGCCGCGCAAGACGACGAAGCGCTCGCCCGTGCCCTCGACGAGGCCTGCGAAGCCTTCGGGCTGCGGGGAGACGATCGCTACCTCGTCGCCTCGCTCCTCGACCGCCCGCTCCACACCTGGCCGTCCTGCTGCGGCTCGGGCTGCAGCGTCTGCATGGACGACGTGGTCGCCGCCGCCGAGCGCGTCCTCGCCCACCTCGGTCGCCCCGTCCGCTGAGCCCCGATGCCCGCGTTCGCCGAGCTCCCGCCCTTCCCCACCCTCGTCGGCCTCCTGGCCCTCCTCCTCGGCGTCGTCTCCGTGGCGCTCGCGTGGAACGCCTCGCGCCCCTTCTTCCGCTCCGGCGTGCTCGGTGCCCTCTCCTTCTTCGCCGGCTGGCTCACCTGCGAGCTCGCCGCGCACCAGGTCATCGTCCAGACCTTCGTCCTCGGCTTCCTCGTCTGGCTCGGCGCGCTCGACACCACCTACGGACTCGTCGGCACGGGGCTCACGATCGGCTCGTTCGTCGCGCTGATCCGCCTCCACCGCCGCGGGCTCCTCGCCGAGCAGGCCACGCGCGCCGCGGTGATCGAGACCTTCGGCGAGGAGTTCGTCGGCCCGCCGAAGCCCTTCTCCCTCCGGAGCGTCTCGCGGCCGTTCAACCTCGCGCATCGCTCCGTCACGGTACGGAGCGGCGTCGAGTTCGCCGAGGTCGAGGGCACGCGCCTCTACGCCGACGTCTACCACCACAAGGACATGCCGGAGGGCGGGCCCGTGCTCGTCTACGTCCACGGCGGCGCCTGGGTGCTCGGCCAGAAGAGCTATCAAGGCGTGCCGCTCATGATGCGCCTCGCCGCCCTCGGCTGGGTCTGCGTGAGCATCGACTACCGGCTCAGCCCTCGGTTCAAGTTCCCCGCGCACATCGAGGACGTGAAGCGCGGCATCGTCTGGGCCAAGAAGAACGCCCGCGACTTCGGCGGCGATCCCTCCTTCGTGGCCCTCTCGGGCAACAGCGCCGGAGGCCACCTCGCCGCGCTCGCGGCGCTCACGCCCGACGTGAAGCAATTCCAGCCGGGCTTCGAGGACGAAGACGCGAGCGTGGACACCTGCGTGACCTTCTACGGCGTCTACGACTTCACGAACGCGCACGGGACGTGGCCCGGTCGCGGCCCCGTGCCCTTCCTCGAACGCTTCGTGATGCCGAAGAGACTCGCCGAGGATCCCGAGCTCTGGCGGCTCGCGAGCCCGATCGCCCAGGTGCGACGCGACGCGCCGCCCTTCTTCATCATCCACGGCGAGAAGGACTCGCTCGTGCCCGTCACCGAGGGCCGTGCCTTCGCCCGAGCCCTCCGCGCCGTCTCCGAGGCGCCCGTCGTCTACGCGGAGATCCCCGACGCGCAGCACGCCTTCGACGTCTTCCGCTCCGTCCGCGGCCACCTCACCTTGCGCGCCGTCGTGAGTTTCCTACAGCGCATGGTGGCTACGCGACGCGACGCCCCCAAGGAATGAAGAACATGCTCGGATTGCGCACGGCCGGCGACCTCGCCGGCTTCACCCGTCTCTGCGACGAATTCCTCCTCGCCCTCGATCACCTCCACGAGGACGGCTTCGCCGACGCGTCGCGCGCGATCGCGCACTTCGACCGCGCGCTCCGCCGCGTCCGCTCCTTCGCCCGCGGGGGTGAGGCCGTCGAGGGCTTCACCCGCGAAGAGAGCGGCCTCCTCGTCTTCGAGCTCCAGGGCTACGACTACGCGGCCTCGGTCGGCTTCGTCGAGCTCCGCGCCGCCGACGCCTTCGACACGCTCCGGGCGCCGCTCGAGGCGGAGGCCGCGCGCGCCGCGTCTGCCGTGGTCGGCGAGCAGGTGCCCATCGGCCTCCTCATCGCCCGCGTCACCGGGGTGGACGACGGAGTCCGCCCGCGCCTCCTCGCCGAGGCCCGCGCGAACGACTTCACCCACGCGCTCGCCTACGCCTTCCCTCGGGAGGAGGAGGCCTGGGCGCCCCGCAGCGAGGGCGTGATGCTCCTCGGCAAGCGCCCCTGAGGCTCGTCCCGCTCCCTCCGCCGTCCGGGCCGCGCGTCCGAGGGGGGCCGAAATCCCCCCTTGAAGAAAATGGAACATGTTCTATTCTCGGACGTCATGAGCAACGACCCGCGCTACTACACGCCCCCCATTCCGAATGGTTGGTTCCAGGTCGCCTACGACGACGAGGTGAAGCCTGGCGACGTCATCCCGCTCAAGTACTTCGGGAAGGACCTCGTCCTCTTCCGTACGGAGGGCGGGGAGCTCACCGTGCTCGACGCGTTCTGCCCCCACCTCGGGGCGCACCTCGGTCACGGCGGCTGCGTGAAGGGCGAGTCGATCCAGTGCCCGTTCCACGCCTGGCGCTTCGGCGCCGACGGCAAGTGCGTCGAGGTCCCCTACGCCCAGCGCCAGCCCAAGAAGGCCGACATTCCGCGCTGGCACGTCCAGGTCACGGCGGGTCTCGTGATGGTGTGGCACCACGCCGAGGGCAAGGCGCCCGAGTGGACCCTCCCCGAGGTGCCGGAGTTCGGCAGCCCGGAGTGGACCGACTACACCAAGCGCCGCTGGCAGATCCGCACGCGCAACCAGGAGATGGCCGAGAACCAGGTCGACTCCGCGCACTTCCACTACGTGCACGGCGCGACCAACATGCCGCAGAGCGAGGCCTCGGTGGACGGCCACATCATGCGCGTCCGCTCGACCACCGGCATGACCACGCCGATGGGCCCGGTGCAGGGCGTCGTGGCGAGCGAGTCGCACGGCTTCGGCTTCTCGATGATCCGCTTCGGCGGCATCGTCGACACGCTCCTCATCAGCTCGGTGACGCCGATCGACGAGGACAACGTCGACGTCCGCTTCTCCTTCATGGTCAAGAAGATCGGCGGCTCGGGCGTGACCGCGGGCGTGGGCAAGGCCTTCGTGGCCGAGATCGAGCGCCAGCTCGAGCAGGACATCCCCATCTGGGAGAACAAGATCCAGCACGCGCGCCCGCTCCTCTGCGACGGTGACGGCCCCATCGGCCTCTTCCGCCGTTGGTGCACGCAGTTCTACTCCTGGCCCCAGGACACCCCCCAGGCCGCGGAATGAGCGCACGTACGTTCGACGTCGCGGAGGTCGAGCAGGCGTTCCGGCATTTCTGGAACACCGGCATGATCCGTGAGGACTGGGTCGCCTGGACCGAGCTCTTCACGCCCGACGTCGTGTACTACGAGCGCGTCCTCGGCACGATGCACGGCCGCGAGGCGGTGCAGAAGTGGATCCTGCCGCTGATGGAGACGTACCGGGAGATCTACGGCGTGTACGAGTGGCACACCGTGGATCCCTCGGGCCGCGTGGTCTTCTACATGCAGAACCGCCGCGATCATCCGAGCGGCGAGGGCTACCTCGACTTCCCCGGCATCACGATCCTCCAGTACGCGGGCGACGGGATGTGGTCGAGCGAAGAAGACTACTGGGCGGAGAAGCTCGCGATCGAGTGCTACAAGACGTACGAGAAGGCGCTCCGCGAGTTCGATCCCCATCACCGGCAGAAGGCCACGCGCCTGCACTGGGGCAACGGCCCCGAGTGGACGCGCGGGCCCGCGAGCTATTGGGATCTCCCGCGCAAGGAGCCCCGCCCGAGCTTCGGCTGATCGCGGAGCGACGGAACGAACGAGGCCGAGCCACCCGGAGGTGCGCTCGGCCTCTTCGTCTGGAGGGCTCGCCTCCGGCGCTCAGTACGGCGCGTCGTAGTCGATCTCGAGCTCCTCGGTCGAGCAGGCGCGGCTCTGGCAGGTGAGGATCCAACCCCGCTCGAGGTCGGCGTCGGTGAGCGCCTCACGCGAGGCCATCACGACCTGGCCCTTCTTCTTGAGCGCCATGCAGCAGCCGCAGTAGCCGTCGAGGCAGGAGCTCGGCGGGCGATGCCCCGCCTTCTCGGCCGCCTGGAGGAGCGTGAGGCTCGGGTCGTAGGGCACCTCGTGGGTCTTGCCCTCGAAGGTGAAGCGGAAGCTCGCGGGCGCGCCGCCCTCGGCCGGCGCGGCGACGGCGGGCGCCTCTTCGCGGCGATCCGGATCCACGGGCGAGACGAAGCGCTCGAAGAAGCGGTGCTCACGCGCGACGCCGATCTGCTCGAGCGCCGCCTCCACCGTGTCCATGAACGGGCCGGGACCGCAGGTGTAGACGTCGGCCGTCTCGAAACCCGCCATCTCGGCGACCACGTCCTCGGGCTTCATGAAGCCCTTGTCGGCGTCGAGGTGATGGACGACCTGGACGCGTCCGGGGAAGCGCGCGACGAGGAGGTCGAGCTCGTCCTTGAAGATGATCGACTGCTCGTCGCGGTTCGCGTACACGAGCTTGACGTTGCGCCTCGTGGTCACGAGCGCGGTCTTCATGAGCGAGATCACGGGCGTGATGCCGCTGCCGCCACCGAAGAGCATGAGCGGGCGGTCGTCGGCCCCGTCGCGGAGGACGAAGCGGCCTTCGGGCGCCGTGGCCTTGATGGTGTCGCCGACCGAGAGCTGATCGTTGAACCAATTCGAGATGCGGCCACCGACGACGCGCTTCACGGTGACCTTGGGCCACGCGTCGGTCTCGGGAGCGCTCGCGAGCGAATAACAGCGACGGAGCTGCATCCCCTCGAAGGGGATCTCGAAGGTGATGAACTGCCCCGCTCGATACTTGAACTTGTCGCGCAGGTGGCGGGGGATCTCGAACACGAACGAACGCGCGTCAGGGGTCTCCTGAACGATCCCGGCGAGCTTGATTTCGTACAACTCGGCTGCCATCGATGGCTCCCGTCGGCTCCTCGCAAGGGGCCTCGGCTCGAAAAACTAGAACACGTTCTAGCGCGGCCGAGGCCGCGGATCCACATCTTTCCGATTCTCGCATCGAAGGGCGCCCGGACAAGCGATCAATCGCCGAGCGCCTGGCGGACGGCGAGCGCCGCGTCCTCGATGCCGAGCCCCGCGTCGTCGAGGAGATCGTCGGCGAGCTCGACGATGTTCCCCTCCTTGCACGCCCGGAGCGCGCGGAGCCCGTCGCGATCGCAGATCCACCTCCGTCCGCCTTCCTTGGTGACGAGGTAGTCCGGGTCGAGCTCGAGGAGGGTCTCGGGGTCGTAGGTGGGCCAACCGCGGAAGCGCTCCGCGGCGAGATCGCGGAGCCCGCCGTACTCGAGGACGTCGTGGTAGCTCGTCCCCGCGCCGCCGCCGTAGATGCTCCCGCCGAGCACGCGCACGTACACGCCGGTCGGCCGGGTCTCGCGCGGCCGGTCGGCGGCGATGCGCGCGAGGCGATCGCGGTAGCGCGCGGCCATGGCGCGGGCGCGATCCTCGATGCCGAGCAGGGCGCCGATCGCGAGCACGTCCTCGGCGAATTCCGCCGCGCCGCCGAACTCGCCGAGGTCGAAGACCTCGATCCCCGCCTCGCGGAGCCGCTCGACCACGCTCGCGCGCATGAAGTTGTTGACGAGCACGAGATCCGGGGCGAGCGCGACGATCGGCTCGATGTCGCCGAGATCGTCGATCACCGGGCGGTCGGCGAAGCGGATGGAGACGGGTGGGCGCGCCTTGCCGTAGGACGAGACCGCCACGACGCGGCTCGGCTCGACGATCTCCGCGAGGATCTGATCGGCCGTGACGCTCGCGGAGACGATCCGCCGATACGGCTTGGGGACGAAGCGCCGGCCGGTCGCGTCGACGATGGCGCTCGACGAACCGTGCCCATCGCGCGCGTCGCCCGCGTCGAACGCCGCCGGTGGACCCACGAGGATCGCCCCGAGCGCGAGGGCCGCGAGCGCCGCGAACGCGTTGATCGGTCCCACGAAGCGGCGCGGCAGCCGCTCGGTAGCACGCGGCGCCTCGGGAAGACTGGTCGTCGCGGCCGGAAGGGGCGGCTCTCCGTCGACGAGCGCGAAGGTCGGCTCGGGCGCCCCATGGGCGCGCACACCGTAGACGCGCGCGAGGTTCTCCGGCGAGAGCACCTCCGCCGGCGGGCCCGCGGCCCGTTGCGTACCCTCGTGGAGGAGGATCGCGCGGTCGGCCACACGCATCACGTCGTCGAGGCCGTGGAGCACGGCGACCACGGCGAAGCCGCGATCGGCGAGGCCGCGGAGGAGCGCGAAGAGCGAGAGCGCCTGCCCCACGTCGAGGAAGGCGTCGGGCTCGTCGAGGACGATGATCCTCGCCTCGGTCGCGAGCGCGCGCGCGACGAGCACGCGGCGCCGCTCGCCGTGGCTGAGCTCGGTGAAGGCGCGGTGGCGGAGGGGCTCGACGCGCGCGATCCGGATCGCCTCCTCGACGGCCGCGCGATCGCGCGCCGACGGTCGGGGGCCCGCGCCGTGGGCGAAGCGGCCCTGGAAGACCACGTCCTCCACCGAGAACGAGGTCGCGAGGAGCCCGTGCTGCGGCACGTACGCGATCGCGCGCGCCCGCTCGCGCACGTCCATCGCGTCGAGCGACCGACCGCCGAGGCGGACCTCGCCCTCGTAGGGGACGAGCCCTAGGAGCGCGCGGAGGAGCGTGCTCTTCCCGGCGCCGTTCGGCCCGAGGAGCGCGACGATCTCGCCGTGGCGCGCCTCGAAGGAGACGCCGCGCACGATCTCGCGCCGCCCGTAGGAGACGCGCAGATCCCGCACCTCGAGCGCCGCCTCAGCCATGGTGGCCTCGCAGGACGCGGTGGAGGATCACGAGGAAGACCGGCGCGCCCACGAGCGCCGTGATCACGCCGAGCGGCACCTCCGTGCGCGAAGGGATCGTGCGCACGACGACGTCGGCGAGCACCACGAACGTGCCGCCCGCGATCGCCGTGAGCGGGACGAGGCGCCGGTGGACCGAGCCGACGAAGGGGCGGAGCAGGTGCGGGATCACGAGGCCGACGAAATTCAGCGCTCCGCCGAGCGCCACGGCCGAGCCCGTGAGCACGGCCACCCAGACGGCCGCCCAGAGGCGCGCGCTCCGCACGTCCACGCCGAGGCTCGCGGCTTCTTCTTCGCCGCTCGCGAGGAGATCGAGCGTGCGCCCCCACGCGTACGACGCCGCCACGCCGACGAGGAAGAGCGGCGTCACGAAGGCGATCTGCCGGAGGCCCGTCCCGCTCACCGAGCCGAGCGAGAACGCGATCACCGCGCGCCCGAGCTGCCACGACTCCTGCGCGAGGCTCGTGAGGAAGGAGCCGAGCGAGACGAAGAGCGCCGAGAGGATGAAGCCCGTGAGGAGGAGGACGAGCAGGTCGTTCACGCGGCGGACGACGAAGACCAGGACGAGGAGCGAGAGGAAGGCACCCACCACGCAGCCGAAGGGCACGATCATCTCCGCAGGCACCGAGGCGATCGCGGCGGCGCCGAGCACGAGCTCGAAGAGCATCAGCGCGCCGTTCCCGCCGAGGACGGCACCCGCGGTGGTGCCGAGGATCGAGGGGCTCGCGAGCGGGTTCCGGAAGAGCCCCTGCACCACCACGCCGGCCACCGAGAGCGACGCGCCGGCGATGAACGCCGCGAGCGTGCGGCCCGTCCGGAGCGTCAGATAGGTCTCGCGGAGCTCTTCGGCGCCGAGATCCCCCGCGCCCACCGCGATGGAGAGCGCGAGCGTGACGAGGAGCGCGAGCGTGAGGACGAGGCGGACCACCGGGCGCGAGGTTAGCAGGCGCGCGGGAGGACGCGCGCCGACGGCTCCCCTTTGAGCTGGGAGAGCGGCGCGTGGTTCCACACGTGCGCGTGCAGCTCCGCGGGGACGAGGTCGCGCAGCGCGCGGTGGTAGGCC
This sequence comes from Myxococcales bacterium, assembly GCA_012744445.1. Taxonomy (GTDB): domain Bacteria; phylum Myxococcota_A; class Polyangia; order Polyangiales; family Houyiibacteriaceae; genus JAAYBZ01. The sequence goes on from JAAYBZ010000007.1 coordinate 8,839, forward strand.
GGGAGGGCATACCAGGGCACGCGGTAGTTCAGGTGATGCTCGAAGTGGAGCGTGATGTGGAAGGGCATGAGCAGCCGCCGCCCCGGGAAGAAGGTCGAGCGCGAGCGGAGGAAGGGCTCGGGCTCGTCGCGCAGATCGCCGCCGTGCTCGAGCGCGCCCTTGAGGTGGTTCCATCCTGCGAGCACCTGGATGCCGAGGTAGGCCGCGAGGGCGACGGGCGCGCCGAGCGTCCGCGAGAGGAGCGTGAGCGCCGCGATCCAGAAGACGACGAAGAAGACGATCACCGCGCCGCTCTTCGAGCGCATCTCGCCCTCGGTGCGCTTCCGCAGGATCGTGCGGTCGAGGAGGAAGAAGCCGGGGACGAAGATGCAGCCGAGCACGCGCCGCGCGAGCGGCCATCCGACGAGCGTGTTCGCCTTCTGCGGATCGCGCGTCTCGAGAGGGCGGACGTGGTGCTCGTGGTGCCCTTCTTCCCAATGCTTGACGTAGTGCGTGGCGAAGACGATCGCGACGCACCAGCCGAAGGCGCGGTTGAGCGCCTTGCGGAGGGCGGGGTCCTTCGCGACGAGGAACATGTCGTGCGACGCCTCGTGCACGACGAGCACGAAGAGGCCGAAGTAGACGAGCCCGAAGGCGAGGGCGGCGAGCGGCACGTAGAACGCAGGGGGGAGGATCGTCCCGAGCTCGGCCGTGAGCACGAGGGCCGCCACGAGGAGCGCGAACGCCGCGAGGTTCTTCGCGTTGTGCGCGAAGGCCGATTGCTCACGCACGTGGTAGCGCTGCCCGACGAGGATCGCCTCGCGGATCCAAGGCGCCCTCGACGTCTCGCTCATGTCCCCCCCAGGTTCATGCGCAGAAGATACGCCGAGGCGCGCGCCCCGTCACGCGCCCGCGCCGCCCGCGATCCGCTCGCGCCAGGCCCTCGCCTTCGCGAGCACGCCGGGCAGGTCCACGTCTTCGACCACGCCCGCGCGGAGCCTCCGCTTCCCGTCGATCCACGCCTCGCGCACCAGGCCCCGGTGCGCCGCATAGAGCAGCTGCGAGATCGGGTCGTAGACGGGGGAGGTCTCGGGCTGGGAGAGATCGACGGCGATGAGGTCGGCGCGCTTCCCCGGCTCGATCGATCCCACGAGGTGATCGAGGCGGAGCGCCCGCGCGGCCTCGATCGTGGCCATGCGGAGGGCGCGGATCGCCGGGAGCTTGGTGGCGTCGCGGCTCGCGCCCTTGACGAGGAGCGCGGCCGTCCGGAGCTCGCCCAACATGTCGAGGTCGTTGTTCGACGCGGGCCCGTCGGTGCCCACGATCACGCGCGCGCCCGCGTCGAGGAGGCGGTCGACGGGGCAGAAGCCGTTCGCGAGCTTCATGTTGGACTCCGGGCAGTGCACGACGGTCGCCCCGAGCTCCGCGACGAGCTCGATCTCCTCCGGCGTGAGATGCGTCATGTGCGCGGCGAGGAGACGCGACGAGACGACGCCGAGGCGGCGGAGGCGCTCGAAGGGGCGCACGCCGCGCGCCACGAGCTCCTCGTCGATCTCGGCGCTCGACTCGTGGACGTGCGTGTGGATGAGGAGATCGCGCGCCTCGGCGAGCTCGAGCACGCGCTCGAAGGTGGGATCCGAGACCGTGTATGGCGCGTGCGGCGCGAGCGCGTAGCCGACGAGCCCGTCGGCGTCGCCCACGAGCGCGTCGGCCTTCGCGAGGTACTCGTCGGCGTCCCGGGCCCACGCCGTGGGGAACTCGAGGATGGGCGCGCCCACCACGGCGCGGAAGCCGTGCGCGCGGTAGGTCGCGGCGAGGACGTCGGGGAAGAAGTAGAGCTCGCTGCACGTCGTGGTCCCCGAGCGGAGCATCTCGACGATGGCGAGCTCGGCTCCGTCGCGCACGAACTCCTCGCCGACCCACCGGGCCTCGACCGGCCAGACGTGCTCGCGGAGCCAGGTCGCAAGCGGCGCGTCGTCGGCGAGCCCCCGGAGGAGCGTCATGGGGTTGTGGACGTGCGCGTTCACGAAGCCCGGCAGGACGACGTGGCCGGGCAGCTCGACGTGCTCGCGCGGCGCGTAGCGCGCCTTGGCGTCGGCGGCGGGGAGGAGGTCGACGATGGCGCCGCCGTCCACCACGACGGCATGCCCCTCGAGCGCCCGATCGCCCGGTTCGATGGGGACGATCCAGGTCGGCTCGAGGAGGAGGTCGACGACCTGCATCACCTTCTCCGCAGGGTCACGGCCGGATGTTCATCCGCCTTCGCCGGGCCCGCGGACTCCACCTCCAGGCGGTGGCGCTCGATGCCCATCTCGATGAGGTACACGCGCACGCCCTCGGCGCGGCGTTGGCTGAGCCGGAGGTCCTCGACGAGATCTCCCGAGGGCTCGACCGTCACCGAGACCACGAAGCGCGTGCGCGAGTCGCGCGCCAACGCGAGGGCCGGCGCGAGCGCCTTCTCCACCGCGGGCGTGACGGCGCTCTTCTTGGCCTCGAAGGGGACGTCGACGAGCGAGATGACGCTCCGGGCGAGGTCGCAGCCGGCCGCGTCGACGGGCGTGCCGGGCTCGGTGTCGGGGCAGGCGTCGGCCGTGTTGGGCACGCCGTCGCCGTCGAGGTCGTCGTCGCGCGGATCGAGGGGGTTGGTGCGGAAGCTGAGGATCTCGTCGCCGTCGGCGACGCCCCCGCCGTCGGTGTCGCGGAGGCGCGGATCGGTCTCGCCCGGATCGACGACGCCGTTGCGGTTCGCGTCCTCGACGCCGTCGGAGAGGCCGTCGCCGTCGGTGTCGGCGTCGAGCGGGTTGGTGCCCGTCGCCACCTCGATGCCGTCGGGGATTCCGTCGCGGTCGGTGTCGGCGCGCGTCGGATCGGTGCCGAGCTCACGCTCTTCGTCGTCGGAGAGGCCGTCGCCGTCGGTGTCGATCTTCGCGCGCGAGCGCTTGATGCCGATCGACAGGGAGACGCCGCCGAGGAGGATCGCGTCGGGGCCGCGGTGATCGCCGGCGGCGAGGAGCGCGAAGCGGACGAAGGGCCCCACGCTCAGCGGACGAACGGCCGACATCGCGTAGCCCAGCGCGACGTCGGCGCCGAACTGCCTTCCGTCGAGCCGGAAGAGCCCCGTGTGCGCCGCGAGCCAGAGGTGCCCGCGGAGGCTCCCGCCCTCGTCGGCGTAGCCGTCGTGCTCCTCGAGGAAGCGCACGCGGCCGCCCACCGAGAAGGTGGCGAAGGGGACGCCGTCCTTGGTGCTCGACGGGTATTCCTTGGCGAAGCCACCGCCGCCGACCTGCAGCTCGAGCGCGAAGGGCTCGGCGAGCTGGTAGTCGAAGCCGAAGATCCCGGCGCCGCCGATGGAGCTCCCCGAGCCGTAGCCGGGCCGTGCCTGTCCCGCGATGGGCGCGCCGAGCCCGAGGTCGAGGTGGACGTTGAAGCGGCCGCTATCGGCCGCCGCCGTCGTCGTGAACGTCGCGCACGCGATCGCGATCCACCAGCGGAGTCTCATCGGTCGGCGAGAAGCTGCGAGAGGAGCTCGAAATTCTCGGCCTCGGCGTCGTCGACCTGTCCGTCGGCGACGATCATCGCCCGCACGGCCTGGATGAAGAGCTCACGATGCCCCCTAGGGATGTCCATGGGGTCCACCTCTTCGGGAGGCGGCGGCACCTCGAGCCAGGACTCCACGAGGGCCTTCTCCTCGGGCCCCAGTTCGAGGCGACGCACGAGCCGACCCACGAACGCCCGCTCGGAATCCTTCACCTCGAGGTCGGCCCAGGCGAAGGAGCACACGAACTTCATGAGCTGAAGGCGATCTTCTTTGTCGAGCGTTCGGAGCATGGGCGCATCGTACCCGAACGCCTCCCCACCCTCACCGAAAAATCGAGGGCGAGAGGCTCAGTACGCCGTGAGATCGTGGAAGCCCTTGGCGACGCAGCCGCCGATCTCGGCGCGCCCGAAGGCCGAGAACGCCCAGACGCTGCCGAGGATCACCAGGCTCATCACGAGGACGACACGACGGAGGAAGCGCGGGTCGCCGCGTCGGAGCTCTTTGGGGAGGTCTTCGTCGTCCACCCGAGGATCATGCGCGCGCGGGCGCCCCGATTCAACACGGTGCGCCTACCCTCCGCGCTCCGATCGTGTAAGGTTCCCGCCGTTCATGGATTTCAGATCGGCCCGGGCCCGGACGTCGGGCACGCCGATCATTCGGAGGCAAGCGTGAGCACCAAGGTGACGATGCCGCAGCTCGGCGAGAGCGTGGTCGAAGGCACCATCGGAAAGTGGCTGGTCGAGGAGGGCGACACCGTCCAGAAGGACCAGCCCCTCGTCGAGATCCTCACCGACAAGGCCGACAGCGAGATCCCGTCTCCCGTCGCGGGCGTGGTCACGCGCATCGCGGCCAAGGTCGACGAGGTCGTGCAAGTCGGCGGCGTCCTCTGCGAGATCTCCGAGGGAGGCGCGGCCGCCGCGTCGCCCGACCCCGCAAAGCCCGCCCCCGCCGACGAAGAGGCCCCCGCCGCGCGCACGGGCACCAAGGCCCCGGCCTCCCCGGCCGTGCGCAAGCTCGCCCGCGAGAAGGGCGTGGACCTCACCGAGGTCCAGGGCAGCGGCGCCGGTGGACGCATCCTCAAGAAGGACCTCGAGGAGGCCGCCGCGCCGCCCGCGCCCAAGGCCCCGGCCGTCCCCACGGTCGGCCACGCCGAGATCCCGCAGAGCCTCCCGATGCCTCGCCCGAGCGCGTTCAAGCCGCCTCCCTATCGCCCCGCGCCCGGCGACCAGGTGGTGCCCTTCTCGCGCCGTCGGCGGATCATCGCCGACCACATGGTCTATTCCAAGCAGACCTCGCCCGACGTCGTGACCTTCGCCGAGTGCGATCTCGACGCCACGGCGCGGCTCCGCGACAAGTACAAGGACCAGTACAAGAAGGAGGGCGTCTCGCTCACCTTCCTCTCCTTCGTCCTCGCGGCGACCACGCGCGCGCTCCGGGAGTTCCCCGAGCTCAACGCCCGCGTCCTCGACGACTCGTACGTGCTGCTCCGCGACGTGAACCTCGGCGTCGCCGTCGACACCCCGGAGGGGCTCGTCGTCCCGGTCATCCGTAACGCCGACGAGCTCACCGTGCGCGGCCTCGCGCGCGCCGTGGCCGACCTCGCCGTCCGCGCCCGCGACGGAAAGCTCACGCCCGACGACCTCGCGAACAAGACCTTCACGGTCTCCAACCCCGGCCTCCGCGGCAACCTCGTGGGCGGCGCGATCATCTCGCAGCCCAACGTCGGCATCCTCCGCATCGGCACGATCAAGAAGCGCGTCGTCGTCGTGGAGAAGGACGGCCAGGACCTCATGGCCATCCACCCCGTGATGTACATGGCGCTCACCTACGATCACCGCATCGTCGACGGGGTGCACGCCAACGGCTTCCTCTACCGCATCACCGAGATCCTCGAGAAGGGCGACTTCGAGCTCTGATCAGCGCGAGCGGAGCTCGTCGTAGGCGAGCTCCTCGCCCCCTTCGACGCGGTCTTCGATGCGCTCGAGCGTGAACACCGTCCGTTTGGGCGCGTAGTTCACGCTCCCGAGCGTGAAGATGCTCATCATGGAGGCGCCCATGCCGGCCGCCGTGCCCACGGCCTTGCGGCAGCGCGTGGGAGCCGGCGGGCCCTCGCTCGGGATCCCCTCGCACACGCCGGGCAGGAGGAAGCCCTCGAGCTTGGCCTCGAGCGGGAGGTCGTCGAGGAAGGTGACGAGGCGCTCGCCTTCGAGGCGGGCGAGCGTGCCGTTCCATCCGAAGAGCTCGATCGCGAGCGGTTCGTCGTCACCGTAGCGCACCTCCACGGGGAAGAGCCGCAGCGAGTCGACGACACGTGGCGCGAGGATCGTCACGGTCACTTCGTCGTGGCGGTCGAGCTTCTTCCCGGAGATCCGCTCCTTCTCGTGCCGGTGGTAGACGAGCGTACGGCCCTCCTTGAGGGCGAAGCGGGGGGAACCGCGCTCCTCGCCGGCGACGTAGCGCACCGGGCGCGAGACGGTGTACCGCGCGGCCTTCGCCTCGAAGACGACCGCGTGATCGCCGGGACGATCGGCCACGTATGCGATGGGCGGCGGGGGCGCCGCGTCCCCGCAGGTGAGCGTCACCTCGAGCCGACGCTCGCGCCCCACGTGGAGGTAGGGGAGCCCCACCCGCTCGATGCGCGGGAGGCAGTCGACGCGGACGAGCTCGACGGCCTCGTGCGTGGACGCGAGCGTGAGGCCGCCCGCGACGAGGAGGATCACGCCGAGGAAGAAGCTCTCGCGGACGTGCCGCGCGTAGGCGATCCAGGCCGACGCGAAGCCGATGATCGCGGAGACGACGAGCGCGCCGAGCTGTCGCTCGAGCAGCCCCCGGAAGACGTCGTAGGAGCGCGGCTCGCCGCCGCCGAAGAAGGGATCGGCGGAGCCCAGCCAGGCGAGCGCGGGCATCGCCACGGCGACGCCCCCGAAGGCGAGCGGGAGGAGGGAGAGCCAGCCGAGTCCTGCCCCACGTCGCTCACGCGGCGGGAAGAGGAGCGAGGCCGCGAGCGCGCCGAACGAGGCGAGCACCGCGAGGAGCGCGAGGACGAGCCCGACGTCCTCGGTGACGTAGTCGTGTCCGAACGCGGAGACCTCGTAGCGCATGCGTCCGCGAGCATAGAGCGCGCCCAAAGGCCCTGGAAAGCGCCGCTGTGCAAAGCGCGTACTCGCGGGGGGTGTACCGGCGCGGACTACCGGCCCCGTTGGGGCGGCCTTACGGTTCGATCATGGGACGAGGAGGATCGCCATGGTGACGAAGACGTTGGTTGTGCATGGGCTACCCGAGGCGATCACCGAGGAGAACCTCTACGATCTCTTCGATCTCTACGGCTGCATCGAAGACGTGTGGCTCAAGATCGACGAGGACACGCAACGCCCGAGCACGGGCGTGATCAAGTTCCGCGCCGAGGAGTGTGCGCGCGATGCGCTGGAGGCCGTGCACGGGCTCGAGATCCTGGGCTCCCGCCTCGAGGTGCGTCCGGTGCTCGGCGAGGGAGAGGACGCGTCGAGCGACGGCGAGCTCGAGTTCGTCGCCGAGATCTCCCGACCGCTCTGGGACCGCTCCAAGCGCCCCGCGGTGTCGTGATTCGCGCCTCCGCTGGCCGGACGCGCGCCGATCCGGCATAGAGCGTGGGTGTCCGGTCTCTTCCGCATCCACCGCAGCGTCGACATCCACTTCGCGCACCACATCCGCGGTCACGAGGGGGCGTGCATCAACCTGCACGGCCACACGTGGAAGTTCGAGGTCGGCGTGGAGGCGCGCGCCCTCGACGAGCAGGGCTTCGTCGTGGACTTCTCGCGCATCAAGGCGGAGATCCTCGAGCCCTGTCATCGCCTGCTCGACCACGCCCTCGCGATCGGCGAGGCGACCTACGCCGAGGTCGAGGCCGATCTGGCGAGCCTCGGCGAGAAGCTCCTCTCGAGCCGCGCGGGCCTGCCCACGGAGCGCGGCGCCGAGCGCGTCGAGCTCGAGCTCAGCGGCGCGCGCACGGCCTACCCCGGCGGGATGAAGGTCACGGTCTTCCCCTTCAGCCCCACCAGCGAGCGTCTCGCCGAGTGGCTCTTCCACCACGCGTCCTCGGTGCTCGACGACGCGCGCGTGCGCGTGGCCTACGCGCGCATCTACGAGACGCTCCACCCGGTGGAGTCCGTCGCGGAGTACTCGCGCGCCCTCAGCGCTTCTTGATGCTCACGATGAAGTGCTTTCCGTCCTCGCCGCGGCGGAAGCGGAAGGTCACGGCGTCCCCCTCGGCGAGCCCCTCGAACTGATCCGCGGATTCGACCCAGAAGGGCATCGTCATCGCGGGCATGTAGCCGGGGACGTCCTCGTGGTGGATGGTGATCGTCCCGCGGTCTCGCTCGATGCGCTTGATCACGCCCTTGGTCTCCCAGACCTCGGGGCGCGAGCCCTTCGTCTCCTCGGCCGAGGGCGGCGCGTCGGTCTCGGCGGCGCTCGGGCCTTGGCAGCCCAAGCCGAGGAGGAGCGCGATGGAGAAGGCGGCTTGCGAGAACGTCATCCGCCTTCTTTGTCCGGCGGAGGCGACGGAGGCAAACCCGCGCGCGAAGGCTTCCCGCGCTGCCGCTCCTCTTCGGGGATCTCGTCGATCCACCCGGCGCGCGCGTCCGGGAACGCGTCGGCGTAAGGCACGTAGGGCTTGAGGTCGAGGATGGGCGTTCCGTCGAGCAGATCGATCTCCTCGACGTGGAGCGTGAAGCCCTCGACCGCGACGAGGCGCACGGCCGAGAGCCCGATCGCGTTCGGCCGGTGCGGCGAGCGCGTGGCGAAGAGCCCGCGCTTCTTCCGCGGCCCCCGGGGCGGCATGACCTTCGCGTTCCAGCTCGTGTTGAGGTGGAGGTGCGCGATCACCCAGAGGCGCTCGATGCCCTCGAGATCCTCGAGCGACTCACGCGGCACCACGCGGGGGAAGAGCTCGATGGTGGCGCGCGCCGCGGGCTCGCCCGAGCGCACGTGCGCCTGCTGCGGCGTGCCGTGCCGCTCGCGATAGGGCGTGCGCGCGACCCCGATCGGCGCGTAGGTCACGCGCTCGGGGAGGGGGATCACCCCGGCGTAGTCTTTGGATCCGCGCGTCAGAAATCGTCCTCGCGGCCGACCTCCGCCTCGATGCGATCGGCCGTGCTGGCCACGACGCGGAGCGGGAGCTCGAACTCCTCGAGGTCCATCGTCTCGAGCTGCGCGCTGTGCCGTACCACGTAGACGTCTCCGTCGAGGCAGAGCGCGCCGAGGGCGAAGTCGAAGTTCCGCCGGAGCGCCTCCTCCGGGGAGAGCTCGTCCTTGGCGCAGGCCGCCGAGGCGAAGTCCACCCACTCGCGATCGAGGGCCTCGAAGCGGGAGACGCGCACGGCCTGCTTCCGCGCGTCGTCGTACTCCCAGACGATCGAGAAGTGATCGTCCTCGTCCTCGGCCAACGTGTAGTTGCTCCTTGCGTAGGCCCGCACTTCATCCCAGGTCGGCATGTTCACTCCTTCGGTCGAGACCATACGTGATTCCGCGGCTCCGGCCCAGGCGACCCCGTGAGGTGAATCGCGACGAGGACGGCGCCCGGCTCGACGCCCACCGCAAGCCTCCGCCCCGGCTTCCGGAAGAAGGCCCGCGTCGCGAGCGCGACGAAGGGCGCGGCCGCCATCCCGGAGAGGAGCGCGCGATCCTGGTAGACCTCCCTCGCGAAGCAGCTCCGCATCGACTTGGGCGTGGGCTCGCAGGCCGGCGCGCGCGCCGCGAACGCGGCGGTCGCGGTGAGCAGCCCCGCGCCGACGCCCGCGCTCACGAGCGCGAGGGCGGGCGGGAGCGGCTGATCGGAGATGGCCGCGGCGACGAACATCGTCGCGCCGCCGGTGATCGCGCGGCGCCGGAACGAGGCGCGAGCGGCGTCGAATTCGTCGCGGAGCGCGAGGTAGGAGGGGCTCGTGGGCGAGAGCGCCCCGAGGTCGTCGGCGAGCCGGGTGCGATCACCGAGCGCGGGCATAGCCGCGAGGGCGAGCCCCGTCCCCGCGGCGCCGAGCGCGTAGGCCGCGCCGCGACGGATCCACGGGCGGACCGCCCTCTTGGTCACGCCGAAGGCCTGGTCGACGGCCGCCGAGGCCGTCGCGCCGACGAAGCGTCGGCGCTCGTCGTCCGAGACGAACACGATCGCGAAGCGCCCCCCTTCGCGCGTGAGGAGGACGACGGTGGCCTCGTGTCGCGCGGCGAGCGCGAGGGCGTCCGCCTCGGCGTCCTCGCTTCCGAGCTGCGTCACCTCGCCGGGGACGACCCGCTCGTCGAGGGTGGGGCGGAAGTCCACGACCGCGCCCGCTTCGACGCGCACGCGACGCCGGCGGACGCCGCCCTCGCAGACCGCCTCGAGCTCGAGCTCCGCGCCAGGCAGCGCCGAGAGCTCCCGGAGCGCGTGGTCGGCCCCAGGGAGACGCACCTCGCACCCCTCGGCGACGATCTCGACGGGCACACGCGCGGCGTCGACCTCGCGGACCAGCTCCCGGATCTCGGGGGGCGTGCGGCGCGGATCGGGCTTCGCGAGCGGCGCCATCGCGCGGCAGGACGCGACCCGCGCCCGGGCCTCTGCCTCACCGAGCCGACGCTCCACGGCGAGGCGCGCGTGGTCGAGGCAGACGGCGAAGAACTCGTCGCCGAAGCGCGCGGGGCCGGCCTCCCGCATCCCCTCGAGCGCCGCCTCGAGGAGCGACTCGGCCTCGTCGAGGCGGCCGCGCGCGAGCGCGACGAGGCCGCGCTGCGCGAGCGAGGCAAGGGCGACGCGATCGACCGCCGGCGGCTCGGCTCGCTCGACGTCGACGTGCACGAGGGCGAAGCCTCGGTCTTCGAGCCGCCGCGCCACACGGCGCGCCTCCGCGTCGGGCCAACCGCTCCCCTTCACCTCGACGAGGAGCGCGCGCGGCGCAGCCTGGGCCCCGCGCGGGATCCCGAAGACGAGCGGGAGCAAGGCGAGGAGGAGCCCTCGGATCACGGCCCACCTCCAAGGTCGAGCTCGATCTTCCGCGTGACGCCAGCCTTCACCACCACGCGCTTGCGCCGCTCGATTCCGTCGATCCCCGCGCCCACCCAATGCTCGCCCTCGGGGAGGCGCAGGACGCGCGGCGCGCGGCCTTGCGGGACGCCGTCGACCCAGACGTAGC
>JAAYBZ010000081.1 GCA_012744445.1 Myxococcales bacterium
CGGTGACGAAGATGTCGATGTCGCCGACCACGTCGTCCAGCGTCACCACGTCGATGCCGTGCATGCAGGCCTGGAGCGCGCAGATGGGGTCGATCTCGGTGATGAGCACGCGCGCGCCCTGGCGGGAGAGCGCCTGGGCGCAGCCCTTGCCCACGTCGCCGTAGCCGCAGACGACGGCGATCTTGCCGGCGATCATGACGTCGGTCGCGCGCTTGATGCCGTCGACGAGCGACTCGCGGCAGCCGTAGAGGTTGTCGAATTTGCTCTTGGTGACCGAGTCGTTGACGTTGATCGCCGGGCAGAGGAGCGTGCCCTTCTTCTGCATCTCGTAGAGGCGATGCACGCCGGTCGTGGTCTCCTCGGAGATGCCGAGGATGGGCTCGTCACCCGAGAAGAGCTCGGGGTATTGGTTGTGCAGGATGGCGGTGAGATCGCCGCCGTCGTCGAGGACGAGGTTCGGCGCCTTGCCGCCCTTGAAGGCGCGGATCTGCTGGTGGATGCACCACTCGTACTCTTCCTCGGTCTCGCCCTTCCAGGCGAAGACGGGCACGCCCGTCACGGCGATGGCCGCGGCCGCGTGATCCTGGGTCGAGTAGATGTTGCAGCTCGTCCACGTGACCTCGGCGCCGAGCTCGATGAGCGTCTCGATGAGGACGGCCGTCTGGATCGTCATGTGGAGACAACCCGCGATGCGCGCGCCCGCGAGCGGCTTCTGGGGGCCGAATTCCCGCCGGATCGCCATCAAACCGGGCATCTCGTGCTCGGCGATCTTGATCTCCTTGCGCCCCCAATCGGCGAGCGATAGGTCGGCGACTTTGAATTTCGGCGAGTTGGTCTCGATCATCACTGGCTCGGTCTCCCTGATCTCTCGCAAAGGCGAGGACCTCGCATGCTAGAGCGAATCCTCGCCCCGGTCGAGAGACGATGCCCGATCTACGCTCGCCGAGGACGGTGGATCCTCAGGCGTCGCGCGGGAGGCGGACCTTGGGGACGGGCTGGCCGCGGCGCTTCGCTTCGACGGCGAGGCGCTTCTTGATCTGGCGGCCCTGGCGGAACGCGGCCTTGAGGGTCTCGCTCGCGCTCCGGCCGAGCGTGAACGAGCCGAGCTGACGCTCGATCGAGACGCGGATGCGGTCGCCGTCGCGGCGCGCCTCGCCGGTGAAGACGAGGTTCTCCTGGCTCGTGAAGACCTCGGGGTGCGTGTGGAAGGTGACGCAGGCCTTGCCCTTGGGCTCGAGGAGGAGGTGGCGGGGCGGCTCGATGAGGAAGCTGTCCCCGTCGAAGGTCGCGCCGCGCATGCGGAGCGGGATCGGGTAGGCGTCGTCCGAGACGAGCGTGAGCACGGGCGCGCCGAGGTTCTCGGCTGCGTAGCGCGCGCCGACGAGCGGGTCGGGCGGCGCCTCGAAGACCGTGCCGGGGCCCTTGCCCTGGGGCTTGGGATCCGAGGGGCCCGCGTGCGTGCCCTCGGGCGCCGTCCAGACGAGCGGGGCCTCGTCGAGGCGTCCCTCGGGCCAGTAGTGGATCGTCTGGGGCGTGACCTTCACCCAGATGCGCGCGTAGTACCAGATGCCGCGCCGGTGCATGAACGCCGGGAGCTTCCGGCTCATCGCCGAGAATTTCTTCATCGAGAGGGCGACGTAACGATCCGTGTTGGCCTGGAGGTCGGCGTCGCAGACCTGCGCCTCGCCGAGGACGAGGATCGTGGGGGGCTTCTCGAGGCGCGTCCCCCGCGGCTCGGAGAAGAGGAGCGCGACCTTGTTGTGGTTGCGCGCGCGCTCCGCCTTGAGCGGGTAGGCGAGGCCGGTGGCCACGTCGAGCGTGCGCCCGTCCACACCGACGTGCGGCGTGATCGGATAGGTGAGCGGCTGACCGTCGCGCGTGAGGGTGGCGTACTCGCAGGAGATGGCGCGTTGGAAGAACGGGATGCATTCCTCCGGCCACCCCATGGGGTTCGAGAATTCGGGCGTGCTCACGGGCGTGTCATACCACGCCCCCGCGGGTGGGCATCGCCGGAGGCTCGGGCGAAGGTCGCGAGATGATCGGCCTCAACCGCCCTTCGCGCGCGGGGCCTTGGGCGCGGCCCAGGAGCAGATGGGGCATTTCTCCGGGACGTGCCCCCGGGCGGGGCAGTGCTCGCGGCCGAAGTAGATGATCTGCAGGTGACGTCGGATCCACGTGTCGCGCGGGAAGACCTTCTTGAGGTCGCGCTCGGTCTCGACGACGTTCTTGCCCGAGCTCAGGCCCCAGCGCGCGGCGAGCCGGTGGATGTGCGTGTCGACGGGGAAGGCGGGGACGCCGAAGGCCTGCGCCATGACGACGGAGGCGGTCTTGTGCCCGACGCCCGGGAGGCTCTCGAGCGCCTCCATGTCGCACGGCACCTTGCCGCCGAACTCGTCGACGAGCTTCTTGGCCATGGCCTTGAGGTTCCGCGCCTTGGTCGGCGCGAGGCCGACCGTGCGGATGAGCGCGAGGATCTCCGCCTCGTCGAGCGCGGCCATGGCCTCGGGCGTGGGCGCGCGCGCGAAGAGGGCGGGCGTGACCTCGTTCACCTTCTTGTCGGTCGTCTGGGCGCTGAGCGCGACGGCGACGAGCAGGGTGAAGGGATCGACGTGGTCGAGCGGAATGGGCGGCTCCGGGTAGAGCTCGTCGAGGATCTCGCCGATGCGGGCCGCCTTCTCTGCCTTGCGCACGTGGCCTGATTAGCACTGCCGCCACGTGCGTCCACCGAGGCTCAGTCGCCCGCCGGGATCCTCACGGCGGCGAAGGGCCGCGCCGAGCTCCAGGTGCGGACGACGAGGTGGAGCCCGGCGACGACGCCGAGCGGCAGGAGCACGAGCTCGCGCGCCGTCCTCACGACGCGTGACTTCTTTCGGATTCGCATTTTCTTCCCCCCAGATGAAAAGCGTCGCTCACGTGTATCCGACGAGACCCCCCGATCGCCACCCTCGGGGCGCGCTTTCGTGCATTTCGTGGTGCGACGCGTCGCGATTCGCCTACGAAAAAGCCCCCGGGGACGTTCCCGCGGGGGCTCTCTCGAAGGGGGGCTGGGCGGCGATCAGACCGTCGCGAACGCCTCGTCGGGGATGTCGTTCGGGCTGGTGTCGGCCGTGGCGATGATCTTCGCCTTGGAGGGGACGAGCGAGAGCACGTTCTTCGCGAAGTAGATCGCGGCGTACTTCTTGCCGAGGTAGAAGGCGTGATCGGGGTGGCTCTCGGAGACGCTGCCGAGCTTCTCGATGGCGAGGGCGGCCTGCTCGAGGAGGAGCCAGCCCACGGCGAGCTCGCTCATCATCTCGAGGAAGCGCTCGGAGTTGAGCGGGATGAAGGCCATCTTGCCGCCCTGGAACCAGCCGAGGAACTGCATGACCGTCTGGCCGACGGCGCCGTGGGCGCGCGCGAGGTTCGCGACGGCCTCGGCGAGGTCCGGGTGCTCCTTGTTGGCGTCGATGAACTTCTGGATGTCGCCGAGGAAGGCGCGGACGTTGTTGCCGCCCGCCTGGCCCAGCTTACGACCCACGAGGTCCATGCTCTGGATGGCGTTGGTGCCCTCGTAGATGCTGAAGATCTTCGCGTCGCGCATGTACTGCTCGACGGGATGATCGGCGAGGTAGCCGTGGCCGCCGAAGGTCTGGATGGCGCGCTCGCAGACGTGGAACGCCTGGTCGGAGCCGTAGGCCTTCACGAGCGGGGTGAGGAGGTTCACCTGGCCCTGGTGGTAGGTGATGAGGTCCTGGTGCTCCGGGCCGAGCGCCTGGATGCGATCCTGGTGCGAGCTCAGCTTGATGATGAGGGCGCGGATGCCTTCGACGCGCGCCTTCATGTCGAGCAGATCCTTGCGGATGTTCGGGTGGCGGATGATCTCCGCGCGCGGGGCGCTCGGATCCTTGAAGTGCTCGATGCTCGAGCCCTGCTTGCGCTCCTTGGCGTAGTCGAGCGCGTTGAGGTACGCGCTGCCGGCCACGCTGAGGCCCTGGATGCCGACGCCGATGCGGGCGAAGTTCATGAGCATGAACATCTGCGTCATGCCCTGGTGCTCGACCTCGCCGACGAGCTCGCCGATGCAGGCGTCGTCGTCGCCGAACTGCACGACGCAGGTCGCCGACGCCTTGATGCCCATCTTGTGCTCGATGCTCGGGATGGCCACGTCGTTGGCCTCGCCCGAGTTGCCGTCCTCGTCCACGCGGCGCTTCGGCACGATGAAGAGCGAGAGGCCCTTGGTGCCGGGCTCGGCGCCCTCGATGCGCGCGAGCACGAGGTGGATGATGTTCTCCACCATGTCGTGGTCGCCGCCGGAGATGAAGATCTTCGTCCCCTTGATGAGGTACTTGCCGTCCTCACGGCGGTAGGCCGTCGTCGTCGCGGCGCCCACGTCGGAGCCGGCGTGCGGCTCGGTGAGGCACATCGTGCCGCCGAAGGTGCCGTCCATCATCTTGGGGACGTAGAGCTTCTTCTGACGCTCGGTGCCGAAGTGCTGGATGACCTCGGCCGCGCCGAGCGTGAGGCCCGGGTACATGTTGAACGCGGTGTTCGAGCCGCTCAGCATCTCGCTGACGATGGCCTGGAGGCTCGAGGGTGCCCCCTGACCGCCCATCTCCACCGGCGCGCCGATGGACGCCCATCCGGCCTCCCAGAGCTGCTGCCACGCCTTGTGGAACTCGGCGGGCACCTTGACCTCGCCGTTCTCGAGGCGGCATCCCACCGCGTCGCCCACCGGGTTGAGGGGCCCGGTGACCTCACACGCGAAGCGGTAGACCTCGTCGAGGATCATCGAGCACTCCTCTTCGCCCCACTCCTGGAAGGGGGGCTTCCCGAGGATGTCCTGGATCTTGAAGTGCTCGAAGAGAAGGAACCGGAAGTCGCGAAGGTCGGCTTTGTATCGGTTGATGGGCTGGGCCACGAGTCCTCCAATATCGTCGTCGCGCGCAGAAAGCGCGCGAAACCTTGGTCGTACGGTTGCGATACGTCAAGCGCGTATTGAATCCTCGTTCAGTAACGGTCAGGCTTCGGCTCCCCGGCGAAGCCGCGCCGAGAGCACGGAGCCAGAGCCCCGCATGAACGTCGTACGCACCTTGATGGACGCCGCCCGCCCCGCCGTCCGCGCCAAGCGCGCGGTCTTCGGCCCCACCCGACCGACGTGGACCGAGGAGTTCGAGATCATCGCCCACGTCCTCCGGCTCGGCGCCAAGGTCACCACCAAGCTCCCCATCGACGTGCAGCGCCGCGTGATGGAGCCGGTGGCGCGTCCGCCCTTCCACGGGAGCCGCTTCGAGGCGACGCGCGTGGCCGGTGTCCCCGCGTCGTGGTGCATCCCCGCCGAGGAGCGAGCCGATTCCGTGGTCCTCTACCTCCACGGGGGCGGCTATGCGACGGGCTCCATCCGCAGCCATGCCGACCTCGTCGATCGCCTGGCATACGCGTCGGGCGGCCGGGTTCTCATCATCGACTACCGCCTCGCGCCCGAGCATCCCTTCCCGGCGTGCCTCGAGGACTCGCTCGCGGTGTATCGCGCGCTCCTCGACATGGGCGTCCCGCCCGAGAAGCTCGTCGTCGCCGGCGACTCCGCGGGCGGGGGCCTCACGCTGTCCACGCTCTTCTGCGTGCGCGACGCGGGGCAGCCCCTCCCGGCGGGCGCCGCGCTCATCTCGCCCTGGGCCGACCTCGACTCGTCGCGCCCCTCGATGTTCGAGAACGCGCGCTGGGACTACGTCTCCCGCGCCAACCTTCGCGACATGTCCCGCTTCTTCTGCCCGCCGGAGGAGCAGCAGAACCCGCTCACCTCGCCCGTCTTCGGCGACTTCTCCGGGCTCCCGCCGCTCCTCGTCCACGTGGGCGAGGTCGAGGGCCTCCGCGACGACGGAGTCGCCGTCCACGAGCGCGCGCGCGCGGCCGGCGTCGCGTCGGAGCTCAAGGTCTGGGCCGACATGATCCATGCCTTCCACGTGATCGCCGCCATCTGTCCGCAGGGGCGGGAGGCGATCGCCGAGATCGGGGCGTTCGTGCGGGACGTCACCGGGAACGGTGCCGCCGAGCTCCTCCGCTCGGCCGTCTGACGCGCTGGACGGGAGCGCGTTCGGCCCGTATTCATGCGCCGATGCTCCTCGAACGATTCCTCGAGGCCCGCGCGTCGGCGGCCGTGCAAGCGGCGCTCGAGCTGGCCGAGCCCACCTCCGCGCTCCTCCGCCCCACCCAGGACCCGCGCTTCGGCGACTTCCAGCTCAACGCCGCGATGGCGCTCGGCAAGCAGCTCGGGCGTCCGCCCCGTGAGCTCGCCGAGAAGATCGCGGAGAAGCTCCGTGGGGAGGAGTTCGTCGCGAGCGCCGAGGTCGCCGGCCCTGGCTTCGTGAACCTCACGCTCGACGACGCCTTCCTCGCGAAGCTCGTCACCGATGGCCTCGGCGATGCCGAGCACCTCGGCGTCACGCCCGTCGACGCGCCCGAGAAGGTCATCATCGACTACTCCGGGCCGAACATCGCCAAGCAGATGCACGTCGGCCACCTCCGGTCGACCATCCTCGGCGACGCGATCGCGCGCGCGCTCGAGTTCCGCGGCCACCAGGTGATCCGCGACAACCACCTCGGCGACTGGGGCACGCAATACGGCCTGCTCATCGTCGGGATGCGCGAGTTCGGCGACGCGAAGGCGCTCGAGGCCGATCCCATCGTCGAGCTCGAGCGCGTCTACAAGCTCGCCTCCGAGCGCGCCAAGAACGACGAGGACTTCGCCGAGGCCGCGCGCCGCGAGCTCAAGAAGCTCCAGGACGGCGACCCCGAGAACCGCGCGCTCTGGAAGCGATTCGTCGACGTCACACGCCGCACCATCGACGAGATCTACGCCGAGCTCGGCGTGCGCTTCGATCTCTACCTCGGCGAGAGCGCCTACCACGACGCGCTCGCCGGCGTGGTCCGGACGCTCGAGGAGCGCGGCATCGCCCGCGAGGACGAGGGCGCCAAGGCCGTGTTCTGGGGCGAGGTGGAGGGCGAGGTCCCCGCGAAGCTCCGCAAGCAGAAGGAGCCCTTCCTCGTGCAGAAGCGCGACGGGGCCTACCTCTACTCCACGACCGACATCGCCACGGTGCTCTACCGCCGCGACGAGCTCGGGGTCGATCGCGCGCTCTACGTCGTCGATCACCGCCAGGCGCTCCACTTCGAGCAGGTCTTCGCCGTGGCGCGCCTGCTCGGCGTGACCATGGAGCTCGTCCACGTGGGCTTCGGCACGGTGCTCGGCGCCGACGGGAAGCCGCTCAAGACGCGCGACGCCTCCGGCGCGGCGCTCACGCTCGCCGTGCTGCTCCGTCAGGCCAAGGAGCGCGCGGCGGAGCGCATCCGCGAGGGCATGGCCGAGGGGCGCCTCAAGGTGGAGGAGCACGAGATCCCCTCGCTCGCCAAGGCCGTGGGCATCGGCGCGGTGAAATACGCCGACCTGATGAACAACCGCACGACGGACTATCGCTTCGACCTCGACCGCATGGTGAGCTTCACCGGCAATGCGGGGCCCTATCTCCAGTACGTGCATGCCCGCTCCGCGTCGATCTTCCGCAAGGCCGGCATCGACGAGGCGTCGGCCGTGGGGCCCATCCGCGTGACGGCGCCCGAGGAGGCGAAGCTCGTGCGGCGGCTCGTGCGCTTCGGGGACGCGGTCGAGAAGGTCGCGACGCTCTACCTCCCGCACATCCTCTGCGAGCACCTCTACGACCTCGCGTCGGAGTTCAACGCCTTCTACCAGGCGTGCAAGGTGCTCGACGCCGAGGACGAGGCCACCAAGCAGAGCCGCCTCGCGCTCGTCGCGGCGACGGCGCGTCAGATGCGCGTCGGTCTCGGGCTCCTCGGCATCGAGGCCCCAGAGAGGATGTGATGCGCATCCAGGGGAGGATCGAGCGCTTTTCTTTCGAGAGCCGCTGCCTCGCCAGCAACCCGCTCGGCGATCCGGCGACGCGCGAGGTGATCGTCTACGTGCCGCCGGGGCTCCGCGACGGGGAGCGGCTCCCCACCGTGACGATGCTCCCCGGCTACGTCGGCCACCCGAGCGGCGTCGTCGCCTACGACCCCTTCAAGCGGAACACGGTCGAGCTCCTCGACGCGCAGATCGTGGCGGGCGAGTGCAAGCCGTTCCTGCTCGTGCTCCCCGACTGCATGACGCGGTGGGGCGGGAGCCAATTCCTCGACTCGCCCGCGCACGGCGCGTACCAGACCTACCTCGTCGACGAGGTCCTGCCCGAGGTCGAGGCGCGCTTTCCCGCGATCGCGGCGCCCGAGGCGCGCGCGATGGTCGGACGATCGTCGGGAGGGTTCGGCGCGCTGCGCGTGGCGCTCGATCGTCCGGGCGTGATCTCGGTGGTGGCGAGCCACGCGGGCGACGCGCTCTTCGAAGTGACCATGCGCCCGATGCTCACGACCGCGGCCGCGGCGATCGCGCGGGCCGGCGGCCTCGCCGCCTTCGCGGAGAAGCTCGTGACCGAAGGGCCCAAGGGGCCGCTCGACTTCGACGCGGCCTTCGTGCTCGCGGCCGCGGCGGCGTATTCGCCCGGCGAGGACGGCCCGCTCTCGCTCGAGCTCCCGGTGGATCTCGAGACCGGGATGGTGCGGGCCGACGTCTGGGCGCGATGGCTCGCCCACGACCCCGCCGAGCTCGTCCTCACCCGCAAGGAGGCCCTGGCCGGGCTCCGCCTCGTCTTCCTCGACGCGGGCGACGGCGACGAGCACGGCCTCCACTTCGCGGCCCGCGTCCTCCGCGATCGCCTCCGCGGGGCCGGCGTGAACGTCGTCCACGAGGAATTCGCGGGCGGACATCGCGGCACCTCGCACCGCTACACGGTCTCGCTCCCGCTCGTGGCCGACGCGCTCGCGCGGGGCTGAGCGGCGTCACCCCGTCGGCGGTAAAACTTTCGACCCGACGATGGTTCGGCTAGTATGCACACGCATTTGCCGTCACCGCCGGGCGGATGCCGGAGATCGTGAATGACACAGAAGGCTTCGAAGTCGGTAGCGTCCAAGCCCAAGGCGACCAAGAAGGCCGCTTCGAACGCGACTTCCGCGGAGAAGCCCACCAAGAAAGCGGCGGGCGGCGGCGCCGCCGGTGTGGCGGCCGAGATCATCGCCGACGAGCGCGCGGCCCAGCGGATCGCCGAACAGGCCCAGCTCCTCCTCGAGGGCGCGCCCACCGCAGCCACGCAGGCCGCCCGCGTCCTCGACGAGATCGCCAAGCAGAAGATCGAGCTCGTGGTCCCCATCGTGCCCGAGCTCACCAAGGCCATCTTCTCCAAGCACAAGCGCGTGGCGCAGATGGCGGCGGACGCGCTCCCGCAGCTCGCGCGCGTCGCGCCGGCGCGCGTGGCCCGTCACCTCGACGCCCTGAAGGGTGGTTTCGCCGCCGCCTCGCCCGAGGGCAAGGACGGCCTCGTCCGCACGTTCTCGGCGCTCTGCGTCGCGTCGGTGGCCTACCAGAAGAAGCTCGAGCCGGTGCTCGCCGAAGCGCTCGAAGGGGCCGATGGGAAGACGCTCGCCGGCTGGTGCCCCGTCGTCCTGCCCGCGCTCAAGGGCGAGCCGCACGCCCGCGCGCGGGCCGTCGTCGAGGCCCGCCTCGATCGCATCCCGCGGGCCACGGCCCAGGAGATCGCCGATTTCCTCGGCATCCGGTTGAGGGCACGCTATCGATGACCTGGGGCCGTCTCTCCTTCGTCTTCGCCTTCGGGCTCGCGGCGTGCGCGACGACGCCCGCACCAGCTCCAGCGCCCGCGTCCGAGCCCGCCCAGGTCACGCATGCGGCGCCGCAGCCCTCGAGCGACGCCTCGCTCGAGGACTGGCCCGAGCTCGCGCTCGTGGGTGAAGGGCGCGGCCCCTCGCTCTACCTCGGCGCCGAGTCGAGCGCGCCGCCCGTCGGCTACGTGAGCCCCGGCGTCGTGGTCGAGATCGCGGGCCCACCCGATCGAGGCCGCCTCCCGGTCCGTATCCGGAGCGGGATGCGCGTGCGGGGGTACTTCCCCGTCCATCGGCTCGACGCCGTCGTCCTCCAGCGCGGCCGCATCCGCGACACCCCCGTCTACGTGGGCCCGGGCGATCGCGTCCGCGTGCTCGGCCCGGCGGGAGGAGGGCGCACGCACGTCTCGGCCTCGCCGAAGCTCGTCTCGGCCGAGGGCTGGGTGGTCTCGCTCCCCACCTTCGAGGGCTCGTATCCGGCCATCGGGCTCGGGGCCGAGGCGGCCGCCGGCGCGGACGCGGTGCCGGGCACGCCCGTCATCCTCCGGGGTGATCAGCCGATCCCCGTCTACGACGCGCCGGGCGGGCGCCTCCTCGCCACGCTCCCGGCCTTCGCCACCTTCCCCGGCTACGAGGTCCGGCGCGACAGCGGTCATTCGGCGGTGCTCCTCGGCGAGGGCCCCTACCTCGCGGGTTACGTGACCGTCGTGCCCGCGCCGGCCCCCGCCCCGAGCTCGAAGCGCGAGGCCCCCTCCTTCGAGACCCACGACGTGCCCCGCCGCATCCGCGACGACGCCGACGGAAAGCCCCTTCACCGTGTGGCAGCGGGCACCCGCGTCACCTTCGACGGCGTGACCATCGCCTCGGTGGATCGCCCGGGTTGGGCCACCGAGATCCGTCGCTACGCGGAGACGGGCGAGGTCGACGTCTTCGTCGCCGTCGACGACGCCGTGGCCGTGCGTGGCATGGTGCCGGCCGACGCGCTCACGCCGGCCGGGCCCTGAACCTCAGAACGCGAGCAGCGAGGGCTCGTAGTCCTCGGGCGGCGTGAAGCCGAGGAGCTCGAGCACCGTGGCCGCGATGTTCGCGAGCCCGGCCTCGCGGAGATCTTCGCGGAGCGAGAGCCCCTTCGCGCCCGGCGCGTAGAGGTAGAACGGCACCGGGTTCAGCGTGTGGCTCGTCTTGGCGCGTGGCCTGCCGTCGGCGGCGCGTGCGATCGAGCCGTCCTTGCCGCGCTCGTACATCTCGTCGGCGTTGCCGTGGTCGGCGGTGACGATGAGCGCGCCGTTCAAGCGCTCGATGACGGGGATGAGCCGGCCGATGGAGAGGTCGACGGCCTCCACGGCGAGGATCGCCGCTTCGCGCACGCCGGTGTGGCCCACCATGTCGCCGTTGGCGTAGTTGATGCGGAGCGCCCGCGCCTTGCCGCGGAGGAGGGCGTCGATCGTGGCGTCCGTGATCTCGGCGGCCTTCATCCA
>JAAYBZ010000082.1 GCA_012744445.1 Myxococcales bacterium
TCTACGTCGACCGCCTCTTCGCGTCCGCGCCCGAGCACGGCGCGACGCTCCTCGTGGCGCGTTACTCGCGCTTCGTCGTCGACCTGAACCGCGCCGAGGACGACGTCGACCTCGCGACCGTGAAGGGTCATCCGGCGCCGCGAGCGGCGCAACCTCGCGGTGTGGTCTGGCGCCTCGCGACGGATGGCCGGCCGCTCATGAAGCAGCCGCTCACCTACGCGCAGTTCGAGCGGCGCCTCGAGCTCTGTTATCGCCCCTATCACCGCGCGCTCGACGCCGAGCTCCGACGCCTCCGCGACACCTTCGGGTACGCCATCCTCGTCGCCGCGCACTCGATGCCCTCGGTGGGCCGTGCGCTCCACGGCGACACCGGTCACCGCCGCGCCGACGTCGTGCCGGGCACCCGTGGGCGCACCTCGGCCGATCCTCGCGTCATCGATCTCGTCGACGCGCACTTCCGCGCCGCCGGCCTCTCGGTGAGGCACGACGACCCCTACCGCGGCGGCTTCACCACGGGGCACTACGGGCGGCCGCGCGAGGGGATCCACGCCATCCAGATCGAGCTCAACCGCGCGCTCTACGTCGACGAGCAGACCTTCGAGCCCCGGGAGCCAGGCTTCGGCGAGCTCGAGGCGCTCCTCGGCGCGCTCGTCCGAGAGCTCGGTGCGCTACGGCTCGACGACTGAGCGGAGCCGGCGCGTCTATCAATCGTTGGGCGTCGAGACGCTCTGCGGGGCATCGGTGACGGTGCCCTGCGTGCCCATCTCGAGTCGATAGCGGCTGTTGGCCGTCTGGATGTAATAGACCTCGTGCCGGCCGCCGCAGACCTTGAGGACTCGCTTCACCGGCGTGGTCACGTACTCGTGGAGGCCGTCGGGGAACTCGATCACGACCACCGAGCCCTTTCTCGGGGGCCTGAGAAGTCGACCTGCCACGGCCCGACCCGGCTTCTTGCCGACCTTTCGAAGGACGACGTCCACGGAAACGAAGGTAGCACAGGGGCTCCTCCCGGCAAAAGCCCCGAAGTGCGATCCAGCCGGCCCCGTCCTGGGCGGATTGGGAAGGCGGCTCCCGGCCCGGGGACTTGGATTTGACGGCGTCCTGGGGGATGAGGTCTAATGCTGCGGCTGGCCGGCTTGGCCCGTGCGAGAGTGAAGATGATCCGCACCACCTTTTGGGGAGTCCGGGGGAGCATCCCCACCCCTGGTCCCCAGACGAATCATTTCGGAGGAAATACGAGCTGCGTCGAGGTGGACTGCGGCGGCACTCGGATCATCTTCGACGCGGGGACCGGCATCCGACAGCTCGGCGCCACGCTCGCGAAGAAGGCGCCTCTCACGCTCCACATCTTCTTCAGCCACGTCCACTGGGATCACATCCAAGGGTTTCCGTTCTTCGTCCCAGCGTTCACCCCGGGCAACACGCTTCACCTCTACGGCGCGGCCAATTCCCGCGGCACCATCGAGACGGCCATGGCCGGCCAGATGGAGGCGCCGAACTTCCCGGTGAAGCTCTCGGATCTCCCGAGCACGCTCGTCTTCCATGACGTGGCTCCGGGGCAGACCATCGAGGTGGCCCCGGACGTGAAGGTCACGGCCGCCGCCGGCACGCATCCGGGCGGCGTCCTCGTCTACCGCGTCGATCACGCGGGCTCGTCGGTCGTCTACGCCACCGACACCGAGCACAAGCCGGGGCGGCTCGATCGCCGCATCGTCGAGCTCGCCAAGGGCGCCGACATCTTCATCTACGACTCGATGTACACCCCGGAGGAGTACGACGGCTGCGTCTCGGGGACGCCGCGCGTCGGCTGGGGGCACTCCACGTTCGAGGCCGGCGGCGCCATCGCCAAGGCCGCGGGCGTCGGTCAGTACGTCCTCTTCCATCACGATCCCGATCAAGACGACGCGGCCGTGCGCGAGAAGGAGCGCCGCGCGCGCGAGGTCTTCGAGAACGCGATGTGCGCCTACGAAGGCCTCGTGCTCGAGCTCGGGGAGCGCGGCGAGGCTCAGGCCGCGGGCTGAAACGCCGAGAGGCTCGACTGCAGCTTGCGCCGCGCGCGCGCCTCGAGCTGACGGACGCGCTCCTTGGAGACGCCGAGCTCCACGCCGAGCTGCTCGAGCGTGACCGGCTCGTCGGAGAGCATGCGCGCGTCGACGATGCGGCGTTCTCGCTCGGTGAGCGTGGCGAGCGCGTCGTCGAGCGCCGAACGGACGGCGCGGATCGTGTACGCCCGATCGACGGTCTCCTCCGGATCGGGCGGGTGCGCGGCGAGGCGGTCGATGCCCGCCTCGCGATCGTCGTGGTGGAGGTCGAGCGAGACGTCGCCCTGCGTGAGGAGCGGCCAGAGGAGCTCGGCCCGCGCGCGCGGCATCCCGCTCTCCTCGGCGAGCTCGGCGGCGTTCTCCACGCCGCGGCGCCGGAACGCGCGCATGGCGCGGCGCTCGGTGCGCGTCGTGCCGAGGCGGACGATGCGATAGCTGCGGACGACGTAGTCGCGGATCTCGGCGCGGATCCAATAGGCCGCGTAGGTCACGAGGCGACAGTTCTTCTCCGGATCGAACTTGGCCGCGGCCTTGAGCAGGCCGAGGTTTCCTTGTTGGACGAGATCGTCGAGCGGGACGCCCCACCGTCGATACTCGCGCGCGATGCGGAGCACGAAGGGCAGGCTCGCCTCCACGAGACGGTCGCCGGCGCGGCGGTCACCTTCGAGCCAACGCGCGGCGAGGAGCCGTTCGCTCTCGGCGTCGAGCAGCTCGATCCGGCTGAGGGAAGCGCGGTAGCGCTCGAGGACGTCGTGCGATTGCGAGGCTTGGAACATCAGGCCGACCTCCGGGTTCGCGGTGTCTCCATGCAGGGGGCGTGCCGGGGCGCGCTCGTCCATGCGCCCACCACGAGCGCCCCGAGAAAACGCGCGTGGGCGCTCGACGCCGACGCGACGGTGCGGCGGGATGGCGCGGCAAGATGCCGCGGCGGCATGAAACGGTGCGACCCCATGGAACCTCGATGGATCCAGGCTAGCCGGACGTAAATTCGCCTGACGAGCCCACGACGGGGGTGGAGCGTCGCTCGATTCACGGCGTTCTTGCCCATGAATCGAGGGCGTTTCGTCCGAGGACGTGGGGCGTCGATCGCGTCTCCGTCCAAGGTTGGGTCCATGTCGTGTCGAAGAAAAGCCTCCTTCCGCGCCGCTCGGGTCGCGTCCTTGCCCCCTTGGCGAAGCAAGACGCACAGTGTGGGCTCGATGCACGCACCAGCCCCGATCGCGCTGTGGTGGATCTGGGCGCTCGCGATGGTCGGCGCGCTGGGATGCCGCACGGATCTCGGAGAGTGCGACGAGGCGGCGGTGAGGCGGGTGGTCTTCCTCGACACGGGCTCGTCGGCCGATCCGCGTCAGGGCATCCCGATGTACGCGGGGCAGGCGCTCGTCGTCGCGAGCTGTGGCGCGGATCGTTTCTGCCACGCCTCGTCGCCGAACCTCGCGGAGGACATGCGCTTCGGTGCGCCGGCGGGGCTGAGCTTCGACGTCTCGCTCGCCTGCCTCGACGGCGAGTTCTGCGACGAGGACTCCGACGGAGTGGCCCGGCTGCGCCGCGATCAGAAGCGCGTCTTCGACATGGCGCGCGCGATCCTCTCCAGCGTGGAGTCGGGGTGGATGCCACCCGACGGGGTGGGAGAGCGCCTCGCCCGGGAGCATTTCGGTCGTCTCGTCGACGTGGGGCCGCGGCTCGATCTCGACGAGGGCGAAGAGCTCCCGCCCATCGGGAGCGCCGAGGGCACCGAGATCCTGCGCAATTGGCTCGCGTGTGGTGCGCCGGTCGTCGAGAGTACGGGGCTGCCCACGGGCGGGCGCCCGGGCGACCTCTGCGGCACCGCGGCGTCGGGCACGGTCGGCGATTGTCGGCGGCGTATCTTCGAGCCGCGGGCGCCGGAGCCCCGGTGGAGCTCGATCTACGAGGACGTGATCTTCCCCATGTGCGGCGTCGCGTGCCACGGTGACGGCACGCCCAACTACATCGTCGAGAGCGCGCTCGATCTCTCGAGCTCGCAGCTCGCCTACGACAGCATCGTGGGCGAGATGGCCGCGGGCCGCGCGTGCGCGGGCCGAGGTATCCTTGTCGATCCCGGCAACTCGGCCGGCTCGCTCTTCCTCGACAAACTCACGACCCACCCCATCTGCGGCGATCCCATGCCCTCGCTCGCCGTGCGGCTCGACGACGAGGTCATCGCCGTCATCGCGGCATGGATCGACGCCGGAGCCCCGTTCGACTGATGCGAATCCTCCTCCCCTTGCTCTTCGTCGCCCTCGCGGGCTGCGGCCGCCTGCCGCGTCCCACCCATCCGATCGCCGAGCCCACGACGGCGCTCGAGGCGCAGCGCGCGTCGCTCGACTCGCTCGGCGCGTTCCGGGCCGAGGCGCGCATCGATCAGCGCGAGGGGGCACGGAGGATCCGCGGCACGGTGCTCATGATCGTGGAGCGGCCCGATCGCGTGCGCTTCGACGCGCTCACCCGCCTCGGCGCGGCGGCCACGCTCACGAGCGACGGCGAGCGCTTCGCCCTGCTCGATCTCCGGGAGGGGCGGTTCTTCGTGGGCGAGAGCTGCGCGGAGAACGTGGCGCGGGCGCTCGGCGTCGCCATCGCGCCCGCCGAGCTCGTGCGCTTCCTCGTGGGCGACGCGCCCCATTTCGGCCGCGCCGAGCGCATCGAAGCCATCCGCGGCGGTTATCGCGTGGAGCTCCGAGCCGAGGACGGCACGCGGCAGGTGATCGAGCTCCGGCTCGATCCGAGCGAGATCGACCTCCCGCCGGAGGCGCAGCGCCCGCGGCTCGCCTCGAGCACCCTCTACGACGCGCGCGGCAAGCGTCTGCTCCGCGTGAGCTTCGGCGCGCACCGTCCCGTCCACGTGGGGGGCGAGGTGGTGATGCTCCCGCACGAGGTTCGGCTCGAGGAAGGCGGGAAGGGGAGCGACATCCTCCTCCGCTACAAGTCGATCGAGCCGCTCGACGAAGCGCCGGAGGGCGCGTTCGAGCAGGCGCCGCCGTCGGGGCTCTACCCCGAGGCCCTGCCGTGCGGTGGATAGCGCCGTTCGGGAAACGCGGACGGGCCCTCGGGGCGTGGAAAAATTGCCGGGTTGCCGTTGGAAGTATGGCCCCGCGAGCGAGACGCCACCGTCCGCGTTCCCTCGCCGCGCCCCGGGTGACGTCCCCGAAGCGTGACCAGGCAAGGGGAACGATGCGCCGCGCAGATTTCCGCGCTGTTTCGGACGGGTGAAATCTTCGCCCGAGCCGTCCTGGATCGCGGGGTTCGCTCCGAAGGTGAAAACTGGACCACCGTCCCCTATCTTCTGCTGCGATGGTCGATGAGCCCCTCCTCTCGGTCCGAGACCTCCAGCTGGCCTTCCAGACGGAGGAGGGCCGCACCACCGCGCTCCGTGGCGTCTCCTTCGACGTCCACGCCGGGAAGATCCTCGGGGTAGTCGGGGAGAGCGGGAGCGGCAAGAGCGTGACGTCGCTCAGCGTGATGCGGCTCCTCCCCTCGCCGCCGGCCGAGATCCTCGGCGGCTCCATCCGCTTCGACGGCCGCGAGCTCCTCTCGCTCCGCGAGGGCGAGATGCGGGCGCTCCGCGGGCGCGACATCGCGATGATCTTCCAGGAGCCGATGAGCTCGCTGAACCCGGTGCATCGCGTCGGGGCGCAGATCGCCGAGGCCATCCGCGCGCACGAGAAGGTCTCGAAGGGCGAGGCGCACGAGCGGGCGGTCGCCCTCCTCGAGAAGGTCGGCATCCCCGATCCCCGCGAGCGCGCCCGCGCCTATCCGCACGAGCTCAGCGGCGGCATGCGGCAGCGCGTGATGATCGCGATCGCGCTCGCCTGCGGCCCGCGCCTCCTCATCGCCGACGAGCCCACGACCGCGCTCGACGTGACGATCCAGGCGCAGATCCTCGATCTCCTGCGCGCGCTCCGCGCCGAGCTCGGGATGAGCATCGTGCTCATCACGCACGACCTCGGCGTCGTGGCCGAGCTGGCCGACGAGATCGCGGTCATGTACGCCGGGCGCGTGGTGGAGCACGCGCCGGTGGACGAGCTCTTCGCGCGGCCGCGGCATCCCTATACGCGCGGGCTCCTCGAGAGCCTGCCGAGCTACCACGACAACCTGAGCCGCGCGCGCTTGCCGACGATCCCGGGCGTCGTGCCCGATCTCCGCAGCCTCCCGCCGGGCTGCGCCTTCGAGCCGCGATGCCCGCGGGCCGAGGCGATCTGCCGCGAGGTCGATCCCGAGGAGACGGTGCGAGGCCGGGTGCGCTTCCGCTGCCACGTCGCAGCGCGGGAGGGAGACGTCTGATGGCGCTGGTCGAGGTCGAACACCTCTCGAAGCGGTTCGTCGCCAAGCGCAGCCTCTGGGGCCGCGCGCTCCGGCACGTGCACGCCGTCGAGGACGTCTCGCTCTACGTGAAGGAGGGCGAGACGCTCAGCCTCGTGGGCGAGAGCGGCTGCGGAAAGAGCACACTCGGGCGCTGCATCCTCCGCCTGCACGAGCCGACGAGCGGGAGCGTGAAGTTCCGCGGGATCGAGATCACCAAACTGCCTCCTCGCGAGCTGCGCACCCTGAGGCGCGAGATGCAGATCATCTTCCAGGATCCGCACGGTTCGCTGAATCCGCGCATGACGGTGCGGCAGACGCTCGCCGAGCCGCTCCGCGTCCACGGTATCGTCACCTCCAAGGGTGAAGAAGAGGATCGCGTCGCCGAGCTCATGCGCCGCGTGGGGCTCCGCCCCGAGCTCATGAACCGCTATCCGCACGAGTTCTCGGGCGGGCAGAAGCAGCGCATCGGCATCGCGCGCGCGCTCACGGTCTCGCCGAAATTCATCGTCGCCGACGAGCCGATCAGCGCGCTCGACGTCTCGATCCAGGCCCAGATCGTGAACCTCATGCGCGATCTGCAGGAAGAGCTCGGGCTCTCGTACCTCTTCATCGCGCACGACCTCGCGATCGTCGAATACCTCAGCCACCGCGTGGCGGTGATGTACCTCGGGCGCATCGTGGAGGAGGCCGCCGCGCGCGATCTCTACCGCGAGCCCAAGCACCCCTACACGCAGGCGCTCCTCAGCGCCGCGCCCGTGCCCGACCCCAAGCGCGAGAAGAAGCGGCTCGTCCTGGCGGGCGACGTGCCGAGCCCGCTCGCGCCTCCGCCCGGCTGCGCCTTCCACCCCCGCTGCCCGATCGCCCAGCGCGGGCTCTGCGACGTGGAGCGCCCGGAGCTCCGTCCCATCGGCGAGGGCCGCCGCGTCGCCTGTCACCTCGCACGGTGATGCGAGGTGTGATTCTTCCGGCCCTCGCGCCTCAGCGAGGTGCGTGTAGGTGAATGGCGTACTTCAAAAATCATTTTCGTTTTCGTGGAAAATTGAACGATTATGGGCCGCTGGGATCCATCCCCCGAGTCCCATTCGAGAGGCGTGTATCCTTGACCCTACGGGCGTTCACTTGTAAAAATCCCGCGAATTTCGGATCCGTGCTCGGTTCCACGGTCGTTCTACGCGAAAAGTTCCGCACCGCGGTGCTTCTTGCGGTTCTCGGGCTCTCCTCGGGTTGCGGTGCGCGCGGCCCGAGCGAGGCCGACATCGAACAATCCATGCGTGAATTCCAACTGGCGGCGAGCTTGCGAGACGAGGGGCGCATCCCGGCGGCCCTCGAGCGGCTCGAACTCGCCCTCAGCTTGGATCCGGGCAACGCGGAGGCGCACCTCCTCCTCGGGTTCATGCGCTACGAAGCCGCGGTCCGTGCCCACGCGGGATCCGAACGGCGGAGGTTGCTCGAATCTTCAGCCGAGCACCTCAAAAAGGGTGTCGAGATCCTCGTCGACCGCGACCGCGCGGGGGCGGTCCTCGCCGAGGGGCGCAACCTCTACGGCGTCGTGCTCATCGAGCTCGGCCGCTACGAAGAGGCCGAGGACGTCCTCCGCCGCTCGGCGCACGACGAGATGAACACCTCGCCCCATCTCGCGTGGGGCAACCTCGGCCTCGCGCAGATGATGCTCGGCCAACTCGACGAGGCGGTCGAGACGCTCACCCAGGCCGTGCGCCTCCAGCCGCGCTTCTGCGTCGGGTACGAGCGCCTCGGGCGCGCCGAATTCGAGCGAGGCCGCCTCGAGGCCGCGGAGGACGCGCTCGTCCGCGCCACCACGGCCGACGAGAGCTGCGCCACCAATCCGCTTTTTCAGGGAGCTTATCGCTTACGTGGAGAAGTACGCGGACGACTCGGTCGGCCCGACGAGGCGCTCAGCGACTTCACGCGGTGCGTCGAGCTTGGGGCTCACACGGAAGACGGCCGCGCCTGCCAAGGATTTTTGGACTCGGTGAACTGAAGTGGCCGAAGCGGGAAACCATATGGAGTCGATCGGAAGCATCCTGAAGAAGGAGCGAGAGATTCGCCAGGTCTCCATCGAGGAGATGGCCCAGACCACCCGGATCCCCATCCGCGTCCTCCAGAA
>JAAYBZ010000083.1 GCA_012744445.1 Myxococcales bacterium
AAGTAGCCGATGGGCGGACGGGTGGAGCCGCCGAGGATCTGCCGCGCCGCACGCGCGAGGGCGAGGCGGTGCACTTCCTCGAGCTCGAGGAGGGGCTCGACCTCGTAGTACGTGAACTTGGAGTCGAGGAGGACCGCGCGAAGCGGGGGCGAGGCCACGCCCGACATCAGCTCCCCGAGGGCGCCCTTCCCCTCGCCGCGCGCGACGAGGAGGCCGTCGATGCCGCGCCCCTCGATCACCTCGAGCACGGGCTCGAGGGAGCCGCTCGCCGCGGCTTCGACCATCCCCGGCACCTCGGCGAAGCGGACGAGCTTCGTCCCCTCGAGATCCGAGGGGAGCTTCACGTCACCGTAGACGGCCACCTGCCCGCGGTGCTCGAGCGCGCGCGGCTGCGCCGCCTCGTCGGAGGAAGCGCAGGCGGCGAAGAACGCGAGCGTGAGCGCGAGGAGCGAGCGGCGCATGGCGCCCGGGGTCAATAGTTGACGCCGACGCCCACGTCCACGCGCCACTGGGACGCCGTGGCGTAGGGCTCGCCCGGGAGGCCGCTCGGCCCGCCCGCGACGTCGATCAAGAAGGCGCCCGAGAGCTGGAAGCGCTGGTAGCGGAACTCGAAGCCCGGCGCGAGGCGCACGCGGTGCGCCCGGACGTGATCGTAGACGTAGCGCTGCGTGTCGAACCCACCGCCGCCCGAGGGCGAAAGGACGTTGACGACGGCGCTGTCGGCCACGGTCCACGACATGCGCACGTGGAGCATCGGCGTGAAGATGAAGGTGCTGCCGAGGACGATGGGCCGCGAGACGACGAGCGCGCCGCCCGGCACCGTGAGCGTGAACTGCCGATCGCCCGTCACCGCGGAGACGAAGCCGTGGAGGGCGAAGTTGGGCAGGAACGCCGGCCACTTGCGGACCCAGCCCTCGAAGAGGCCGATCTTGATATCACCCGACCAGACGAAGAGGCTCGAGTTGTAGACGTGGCCCACGCCGATGCCGAGGTCGACGCCGAAGGGGAAGCCCTTGCGGAACATCGCGCGCGAATAGATGAGCTTGTCCTGCGCGAAGGTATTCCCCGCGGTGTCGGTGGCGTTCTGGTTGCCCTGCGTGCCGAGCTGCCAGTAGTCCTGCCCGCCGTCGATCTTGGAGATGCCCGTCTCGAAGCCGAAGTAGAACCCGCTCATCCCGAGCGTGTTGGCCGGCGTGAGCGCGAGCGGCTCGAGGGCCGCCCCGAGCTGCGTCATCACGTTGGCGAAGCGCTGGTTGGCCACCTCGTCCGTCACGCCATCGGCGAAGAACCGATGCGTGGTGATGTCCATGTCCTTGGCGAACGCGCCGGAGGGCACACCCGCGAGGGTGATGAAGACGGCGACGAGGACATGAGCGGCACGAGTCAAAGCGATGGCCTCCGCGGCGAAGCTATCGAGAACGAGGTCGCTCCGTCAAGCATCGCCTCCCGCGCGGGCCGAGCGCGGCGCGCCCTCCTCCTTCGGAATCCCCCCGGCAGGCGAGCCCGATCGATGTCAAGATCGACCGATGCCTGCCGGACCGAAGCTCCGCGCCCCGCGCCTCGACACGCCGTTCCACATCGCCCTCGTGGAGCCCGAGATCCCGCCGAACACGGGCGCCGTGGCCCGCACCTGCGCCGCGACCGGATCGCCGCTCCACCTCGTCGGCGAGCTCGGCTTCCGCATCGACGAGCAGAGCGTCCGCCGCGCAGGCCTCGACTATTGGCACCTGGTCGACCTCCGGCGGCACGAGAGCTTCGAGGCCTTCCTCGAGGCGGAGCCCGGACGGCGCCTCCACCTCTTCACGGCCAACACCGACCGCAGCTACCTCGACGCCGACTTCCAGCCAGGCGACGTCCTGGTCTTCGGCCGCGAGAGCGTGGGGCTCCCCCAGTCGATCCTCGAGCGCTTCCCCGATCGCGCCGTGGCGATCCCCACCCTCGGCGAGGTCCGAAGCCTCAACCTGAGCAACGCCGTGGCCATCGCGCTCTACGAGGCGCTCCGGCAGGTGGACGCGCTCGCCACCGAGAAGCTCTCGATGGGCTGACGCCCACGCCGTGAAGCCGCGTTCACGCCGCGCGGGTCCGCGCTCGGCCGCCGCGGCGCGCCCACGACGGCGAAATCCATCGCCATCGCGCGCATTTATCCAATGTATGCACGAGAGGACGCGGCGTCATCCCCACCTGGCACGCTTCTCGCTTCGAGTCGGAACGCCGGAGGCACGTTCACGCCCATGACCGCTCGACTCATCCTCGCTCTCCTTCCGCTGATGTTCGCGCTCGGAGGTTGTCCCGTGTGGAACGACGGCCTCGACGGAGAGCGGCCCTACGAAGAATGCGTCACCCACGGCGACTGCCCCGAGGGGCGCGTCTGCGTCGCCGGCATCGGGGAGTGCCGCGACACCGCCACCTGCGACCACGACGCGCACTGCCGCGCGAACGAGCGCTGCGACGCCCGAGGCACCTGCGTGCCGCGCGACGGCGACGAGTGCACCGGCGACGCCCAGTGCGGCCTCGACGAGCGCTGCGTCGCCAACCGCTGCAAGTCCGA
Source organism: Myxococcales bacterium (assembly GCA_012744445.1). Classification (GTDB taxonomy): domain Bacteria; phylum Myxococcota_A; class Polyangia; order Polyangiales; family Houyiibacteriaceae; genus JAAYBZ01. The sequence continues at coordinate 2,549 of JAAYBZ010000083.1, forward strand.
AGACTCCGTCTGTCAGTTCGACTGGCAGTGCGGCGTCGACGCCGGCGGGAACGCCCTCGTCTGCGTGAACAACGAGTGCACCCGCCCCTGCGCCGAGGACGCCGAGTGCGGCAGCGGCCAGAAGTGCGAGGGCCACGTCTGCGTCCGGGATCGCGACCAATGCCGCCTCACCAAGGATTGCCCGAGCGGGCTCCACTGCGTCGACGGCGCCTGCCTCCCCGGCTGCACCCTCGACGCCCACTGCCCGCAGGACGAAGTCTGCGAGGCCGGCTTCTGCGTGCCCGACACCTCGCCCAAGCCCTTCTGCCAGGACGAGAGCGACTGCGCCGAAGGCCGCCTGTGCGTCGACGGCGCCTGCCGCACGCCCTGCCCCGAGGCGCCCGCCACCTGCCAGCACTTCGACTTCCAGTTCACCGTCTGCAACGAGGAGACGGGGCTCTGCGAGGCGCCGAACGAGTCCATCGCCGAGTGTTTCGGCGCCGCCGATTGCCCGGCGGGCAAGAGCTGCGTCGACGGCCTCTGCCGCTGAGCGCGACCTCGGCCGGCGGCGCGGCCGAGGTCAACCCTCGAGGTGCAGGCGCGCGAGCGTCTCGTCGAGCGTGTAGCGGGGAGAGAACCCGAGCTCCTGCTTCGCGCGCCGGTCGTCGACCATGCACGGGAAGCGCAAGAAATCGAGCTGTCCCTTGCTGAAGCCCGAGAGCCGCGCCTGGAAGAGCGAGTCGGTCGCGACGCGGAGCGCCGACGTGGGCAGCGGAAGGGGCTTCTTGCCGGCGCGCTCGAGGAGGCGCGAGAGCGGGAGCTCGCCTTGCCCGCGGAGGTTGAAGATGCCGCGCACGCCTGGCCGGAGCGCGAGCTCGATCGCCCGGACCACGTCGCGCTCGTCGATGATCTGCACCATCGGGTCGTAGCCGAGGAGCGTGACGGGCCGCGCGAGGCGGAGGTAGTTGCTCGCGGCGTTCCGCACCGTCCCCACCACGTTGCAGGGCCGGAGGATGACGGTCTCGGCCTCGGGATAACGCCAGAAATGGCTCTGCGCGAGCATGTCCATCTCGACGAGGTCGCGCGTGCGTCCGTCCTCCTGGGCGCCGAGGAGCGGCGCGTCCTCCGAGAGGAATTGCGGGTTGGCCGGATGCGCGCCGTAGACGCCCGCCCCCGAGAGCACGATCACCTTCGGGACGCGGAACTGCACGGCATAGTCGAGGAGCTTCTGGAAGCTCACCACGTTCCACTGATGTCGTTCGCGCGGCGAGACGTGCGGATTGTGCATCACGCCGAGGTGCACGAGCGCGCGGATGCGGCCCCCACGGAACACGTCCTTCGTGCGTGAGCGCCGGAGGTCGATCTCGTGGTGCACGACGTCTCGCGGCCGATCCGGGAAAGGCCGCCGGTCGATGCCGATGACTTTGGTGGTCCGATGCAGCTCGCGCGTGAGGAGCTTGCCGAGCCGTCCACAGATGCCCGTGACGACCACACCTTCCTCGACGAGCTCGCGCTCCACGAACGCGCTCGGGAACACGCCCGAGTGCGTCGGCGGCTCGACGAGCCCCGCGCGCGAATTTCCCCTTTCCGCGTCGAAGTCGACGCGGGCTTCCCCCATGAGCTTGGTCACGCGCTGATTATCGACCGTGGTCATCGGGGTCGCAATGGTGGGGTTCCGAATTTACCCAAGGGTCACGCGCCGGTCGCTCAGAAGAAAATCGAACGACGCGCCGCGCGATCGGCCGCGATCATCGAGGCGATCCGCTCGCGCACGACGGCGACCTTGGATTCGATCACCACGTCGTCGGCGTCGGGATCTCCCTCGAAGCGGAGGGGCTCCCCGAAGGAGATGCGGTACCGCGTCGGCAGCGGGAGTGGCATCCCGAGGAAAAGTTGCGGGATGACTGGAAACGCGGGCATGCCCATGAGCGCGCCGACCTTCGTCCAATTGGCGAGGGAGATGTACTGCTCCTCGGCGCCCACCACCGAGACCGGAACGATGGGGGTGTTCGTCTCGAGCGCGAGACGCATGAACCCGAGGCCGAAGGGCTGGAGGCGGTAGCGCTCCTTGAAAGGCTTGGAGATCCCCTTCGCCCCCTCGGGGAAGACCACGATGCACTCCTCCTGCTGGAGGAGCCTCCGGGCGTTCTCCGGGGAGCCGAGCACCTGCCCGATGCGCGGGAAGAGCGTCGAGACGAAGGGCAGCTCCACGGTCCACCGCTCGACCATGCTGCGCGGAAAGCGCGGCGGCTCGGCGTCGAGCATGAGCGCGGCGCCGATCATCATCCCGTCGATCGGGATCTGTCCGCTGTGGTTGGCGATGACGAGGACGCGCCCCTCGGGGACGTTCTCGATGCCCTTCACGATGCAGCGGAAGTACCGCCGATGGAGCCAGGCCACGACGGCGAGCATCCAGCGCGCCGTGTCCCGGTCGAAGCCGAACGGATCGAACCCCGCCTCGTTCTCGAAGACGCGGATGGAGTCGACGCGCGCGTCGAGATCCTCGCCGATGCTCGCGCCCACGGCCTCCACGAACCGCGCGCGCAGGCTCGAGTCCCGCGAATACGAAGACGCATGCGCGAATTGGCGCAAGGCTTGTTCCATGAGTCCCCCTTCTCTGGAACCCGAAGCATAAGGCGTCCGTCGCCAGGGTGGGAAGTCCGCCGACGGAACGACGAAGGCCACCGGGGCATGCGCCACGGTGGCCTCCGATCCAGATGGGGCCGCAATCAGACGAGGTCTTGGACCGCCGCCGCCTCTTCCTTCAGCTCCGCGGCCGTCGCGTCCATCTTGGCGCGGCTGAACGCGTCGATCTCGAGGCCCTGGACGATGGAGTAGCGGCCGTTCTCGCAGGTGACCGGGAAGCCGTAGATGAGGCCCTCCGGGATGCCGTAGCTGCCGTCGCTCGGCACGGCCATCGAGACCCAGTCGCCCTTCGGGGTCCCGAGGGCCCAGTCGCGCATGTGGTCGATGGCCGCGTTCGCCGCGCTCGCCGCGCTCGAGAGGCCGCGAGCCGCGATGATGGCGGCGCCGCGCTGCTGCACCGTCGGGATGAAGGTCCCTTCGATCCAGGCCTGATCGTTGATCTTGGCCGCCGCGCTCACGCCACCCACCTCGGCGTGGAAGAGGTCGGGGTACTGCGTGGAGCTGTGGTTACCCCAGATGGTCATCTTCTTGACCTCGGTGGTCGGCACGCCGAGCTTCTTGGCGGTCTGCGTGACGGCGCGGTTGTGGTCGAGCCGCACCATCGCCGTGAAGTTCTTCGGATCGAGATCCGGCGCGTTCTTCATGGCGATGTAGCAGTTGGTGTTGGCGGGGTTGCCGACGACCAGGACCTTCACGTCACGGCTCGCGTGATCGTTGAGGGCGCGACCCTGCGGCTTGAAGATGCCGCCGTTGGCGCTCAGGAGGTCCTTGCGCTCCATCCCGGCCTTGCGGGGCATCGCGCCGACCAGGATCGCGTAGTCGGTGTCCTTGAACCCGACGTTGGGATCGTGGGCGGCCTCGACGCCGGCGAGGAGCGTGAACGCGCAGTCCTCGAGCTCCATGATCACGCCTTCGACGGCCTTCATCGCGGGCTCGATGTCGATGAGCTGGAGGATCACCGGCTGATCCTTCCCGAGCATCTCACCGGACGCGATGCGGAAGAGGATCGCGTAACCGATCTGACCGGCGGCGCCGGTGACGGCGACTCGTACGGGCTTCTTCATCTTGCGCCTTCCCTTCAGCCTTTGAGCAGAGACTTGAGCGTGGTGCCCATATCGGACGGAGTGGCCGCGACCTTGACGCCGGCCTCTTCGAGGGCCTCGATCTTGGCCGCCGCCGTGCCCTTGCCGCCGCTGATGATGGCGCCGGCATGGCCCATGCGCTTGCCCGGGGGCGCCGTGCGACCGGCGATGAAGCCCGCAACCGGCTTGGTGAAGTTGTCCTTGATCCAAGCCGCGGCGAGCTCCTCGGCGTTGCCGCCGATCTCACCGATGAGGATCACGGCGTCGGTGTCGGGATCCTCCTGGAACATCTTCAGGACGTCGATGAAGTCCGTCCCGTTGATGGGATCGCCGCCGATGCCCACGGCCGTGCTCTGGCCGATGCCGAGCCCGGTGAGCTGGCCGACGGCCTCGTAGGTGAGCGTGCCGCTCTTGGAGAGGATGCCGACGCGGCCGGGCTTGTGGACGTGGCCGGGCATGATGCCGATCTTGCACTGACCGGGCGTGATGACGCCGGGGCAGTTCGGACCGATGAGGCGGGTCGCCGACTGACCGTCGAGGACGCGGCGGACGTTGAGCATGTCCATCACGGGGATGCCCTCGGTGATGCACACCGCGAGCGGGATCTGGGCGTCGATGCACTCGAGGATCGCGTCGGCCGCGAAGGGCGGCGGCACGAAGATGCAGGAGGCGTTGGCGCCCGTCTGCTTCATGGCCTCTTCGACGGTGTCGAAGATGGGCACGCCCTCGAACGTCTCACCACCGCGGCCGGGCGTCACGCCCGCGACCACCTTGGTGCCGTACTCGAGCATCTGCTTGGTGTGGAACTGACCGGTCTTGCCGGTCATGCCCTGCACCAAGACGCGCGTCTGATCGTTGATGAGAATCGCCATCGCTTCACCCAGCCTGATTCGCCAGCTCGACGATCTTCTTCGCGCCATCGGCCATGGTGTCGGCCGCGACGATCGAAAGTCCGCTGTTGTTCAAGATTTCCTTGCCCTTCTCGACGTTGGTGCCCTCGAGTCGGACGACGAGCGGGACCTTGAGGCCCAGCTCCTTGGTCGCGGCGACGACGCCGTTCGCGATGACGTCGCACTTCATGATGCCGCCGAAGATGTTCACGAAGATGCCCTTCACCGACTCCGACTGGAGGATGATCTTGAACGCCTTCGTGACGGCCTCCTGAGAGGCACCACCGCCCACGTCGAGGAAGTTCGCAGGCTCCCCGCCGAAGTACTTGATGGTGTCCATCGTGGCCATGGCGAGACCGGCGCCGTTGACGAGGCAGCCGATGTTGCCGTCGAGCTGGATGAAGCTCAGGCCGGCCTCCTTGGCCTCGGTCTCCGTGGGCGCCTCTTCGCTGAGGTCGCGCACCGAGTCCCAGTACTCGGCGTGGCGGAACTCGGCGTTGCTGTCGAAGTTGACCTTCGCGTCGAGCGCGATGACCTGCTCGTCCTTGGTGATGATGAGCGGGTTGATCTCGGCGATGCTGCAGTCCTCCTGGACGAAGAGCTTCGCGAGCGGCTTGAGGAGCTTGGCGAAGTTCTTGCGGACGTTGGGGGCGAGGCCGAGCTTGAAGGAGAGCGTGCGGATGTGGTGATCCTGGATGCCCGCGTCGGGGAAGAAGTAGACCGTGTGGATCTTCTCCGGCGTCTTCGCGGCGACCTCCTCGATGTCCATGCCGCCCTCGGTCGAGGCCATCACGGCGACCTTCTTGGTCTCGCGATCGACGACGAGGGCGAGGTAGAGCTCCTTCTCGATCTGGAGGCCCTGCTCGACGAGGAGGCGCTGCACGACCTTGCCCTCCGGGCCGGTCTGATGCGTGACGAGCGTCTTGCCGAAGATCTCCTTGGCCGCGGCGGCCGCCGCCTCGGCGCCCTTCACCACCTTGACGCCGCCGGCCTTGCCGCGACCGCCCGCGTGGATCTGCGCCTTGACGACGACGACTTCGTTACCGGTCTCGGCGATGAGCTTCTTCGCCGCCTCGGCCGCCTCTTCGGCGGACATACAGGCGATGCCCTTGGGGACCGGGATGCCGTACTTTCGGTACAGCTCCTTGGCTTGGTATTCGTGGATGTTCACTTCTGGCTACTCCAAACGTCCGTGAGTCGGTTCTCGGCTCAGCCCATGTGCTTGATGATCTCGTCGCCGAACTCGGAGCACTTGACCTGGGTCGCGCCCTCCATGAGGCGAGCGAAGTCGTAGGTCACGCGCTTGCTGGCGATGGCGCCCTCGACGCCCTTGATGATGAGGTCGGCCGCCTCGTTCCAGCCGAGGTGGCGGAACATCATCTCGCCGGAGAGGATCACGGAGCAGGGGTTGACCATGTCCTTGTCGGCATACTTGGGCGCGGTGCCGTGGGTGGCCTCGAAGATGCCGACGCCCGTGTCGTAGTTGGCGTTGCCGCCGGGGGCGATGCCGATGCCGCCGACCTGCGCCGCGAGCGCGTCGGAGAGGTAGTCGCCGTTGAGGTTGAGCGTGGCGATGACGTCGAAGTCCGAGGGCCGCGTGAGGACCTGCTGGAGCGCGATGTCGGCGATGGCGTCCTTGACGAGGATCTTGCCGGCGTCGAGCGCCGCCTTCTGCTCGGCGTTCGCCGCGTCCTCACCCTTCTCGGCCTTGGTGCGCTCCCACTGCGACCAGGTGTAGGTCTCGTTGCCGAATTCGCGCTCGGCGAGGGCGTAGCCCCAGTCCCGGAACGCGCCCTCGGTGAACTTCATGATGTTGCCCTTGTGGACGATCGTGACGCTCTTGCGCTTGTTGGCGATGGCGTAACGGATCGCGGCGCGGACGAGGCGCTCGGTGCCCTCGCGCGACACGGGCTTGATGCCGAAGCCGGAGGTCTCGGGGAAGCGGACCTTCTTGAAGCGCTCGGGGAAGTTCTCCTCGAGGAGCTTGCGGAACTTCGCCGTGTCCTCCTTGCCCTCCTGGAACTCGATGCCGGCGTAGATGTCCTCCGTGTTCTCGCGGAAGATCACCATATCGACGAGCTCGGGGTGCTTGACCGGGCTCGGCACGCCGGTGAACCAGCGCACGGGGCGCAGGCAGACGTACATGTCGAGCATCTGGCGAAGCGCGACGTTCAGCGAGCGGATGCCGCCGCCGACCGGCGTGGTGAGCGGGCCCTTGATGCCCACGAGGTACTTCTGGAAGGCCTCGATGGTCTCGTCGGGGAGCCAGTTCTGGAAGGTGTCGAACGCCTTCTCGCCCGCGTAGACCTCGTACCAGGCGATCTTCTTCTTGCCGCCGTAGGCCTTCTCGACCGCCGCGTCCATGACGCGCACCGAGGCCCGCCAGATGTCGCGACCCGTGCCGTCGCCCTCGATGAAGGGGATGATGGGACGGTCACCAACGACCAACTTGCCGTCGCTACCCATCGTGATGGGATCGCCGCTCGGGGGCTTCGGGAACTCCGCCATGAGACTTTCCTCCGTGGATGTGCCAGGGCGCGCCTTATACCTCGATAAGGCCGGCTCGTCATTCGCTCGGCCCTCGCGGCTCGGGCGGCCCTGCAAGACCGGCCGCATCCTAGAACACGTTCTAGGGTTGCGCTTGCCGAATCTTGATCAGCCCCGCGGGTGGTAGAGCTCGTGGATGCGGTCGAGCCGATCCTCGCCGACGTGGGTGTAGACCTCGGTCGTGCTGATGTCGGCGTGCCCGAGGAGGGTCTGGACGACGCGCAGATCGGCCCCGTTCCACAGGAGATGCGTCGCGAAGGAGTGGCGGAGCTTGTGGGGGCTCACCTCCTTGCGGATGGCCGCGTCGCGCGCGTAGCGCTTGATGAGCTTCCAGAAGGCCTGGCGCGTCATCGGCTCGCGGCGGCTCGTGAGGAAGACCTTGCGCTCGGAGGGCTTGGCCCACGCGGGCCGCACCTCGCGGAGGTAGGGCTCGAGCGCCTCGGCCGCGGCGTCACCGAGGGGCACGAGCCGACGCTTCCCGCCCTTGCCGAAGATCGAGACGAAGCCCTCGTCGAGCCGCAGATCGACGAGCTCGAGGCCGACGAGCTCCGAGACGCGGAGGCCGGTCGCGTACATCAGGTAGAGCATCGCCCGATCCCGGATCCCGCGCGGGTGGGTGGTGGGCGGCGCCTCGAGGAGCCGCATCACCTCGTCCTGGCTCAGCACGTCGGGGAGCCGCGAGATGGTCTTCGGGTTGGTGAGGAGCTCGGTGGGGTCGTCGCGCCGCACCCGCTCCTCCACCAAGAAACGGAAGAAGCCGCGCACCGCGGCGAGGTGGCGCGCCTGCGTCCGTGCCGAGAGCCCCGCGCGTGAGAGCGAGACGAGGTGCGCCGCGAGGTCCCCTTCGCTCGCCTCGGTGATCGAGACGCCTTCCTCGTCGAGCGAGGCGAGGAGCGCGCGCAGGTCCGCGGCATACGACTCGAGCGTGTTCGCCGAGAGCCCGCGCTCCACCCGGAGCTGCTCGAGGAATCGATCGACGTGGATTTCGTCCTCGGATGGCATCCGAGCCGCTCGTAACACGTGGTCCCCGCCGCCCACAAATCCGCGGCGGATCACGTTCGACGCGGCCCCCCCTCCCCGCTTCGGCTTTGGTCGTCGTATGCGGCCTGGTAGACTTCCTACGAGCCGATTCTCGGAACATGCCGCTCGAATCCATCATCGTCGTCGTCGCGATCACCGCGCTCGCCGTCGCCGCGTTTCGCACCTACCGAAGAAGCGTGCTCCGCGTCGCCGAGCGTCGGGTCGAGTCGACGCTCCGGGCGATCGAGCGCACCCACCGTCCGAGCGGTGGAGGATGAGCATGGAACGGATCGTCACCTACGCGTCGAATCGATTGGACGGCCTCGAGCGCGTCGCGAAGAGCGCGCCCTCGGTGTTCGTCACCACGCCCCTCGACGAAGACGCGGCGTGGGGCCTCGCGTATCGCCAGGGCGACGAGGTGCTCACCAAGAAGCGCCCCCTCCGCGCCGGCGCCGCCCTCGATCTCGACGAGCTCCTCCGCGACGCGCAGACCGACCGGGCCTTCCTCCATCTGGGGCAGCCCATGCCACGGGGCTTCTCCCGCGACGAGGTCGGTCCGCACCGCTTCGAGCACCTCGCGTTCTCGTGCATCGGCGCGTCCTCGATGGGCGTCACGGGCGACGGAGACGTGCTCGAGGCCTACGGCTTCCTCGCGCAGGGCACGCCCGCCCAGCGGCTCTTCGCCCACCTGCTCACGCTCCTCGATCGCGGGGGCGGGAGCGCCGAGACCACGCCCGCGCAGGTCCGCGCGGCCTTCCGCGAGCTCCACGCGCGCGCCGGGAGCGAGAGCTTCGGCGCCGTCTTCGGGAACAGTCGCCGGAGCTACGTCTATGCCCGCGGCATGGACCTCGCCTTCCAGCACCGCGACGAGCCCGTCGGCTCGCCTCACGCCGCGGAGCCGCCCTTCCGCGCCGTCGTCCTCGCGCTGGGCGACCTCACGGGGCTCCCCGAAGACTTCCGCCGCGCGCCCTCGCGCGACGTCTTCGGCGTCGTCGAATTCGACGGCGCGCTCGAGCTCGGCGAGGCCTGAGTGCGCCGCCTCTTCTGGCTCTTCGCGCTCCTCGGCTGCGGCGCGCCGACGCCGACCGAGCCCATCGCGCGCACGCACCTCGAGGACCGCGGCCCCGCGCAGCCCCGCGTGGAGCGCTCCGGCACCACGGGCGGCGCCGTGGCCGTGACCGTGCGCGCCGACGACGAGGCCGCGCTCGCGATCGCGCGCGAGGTGCTCGGCGCGCTGGTCGAAGGCGATCGACCGACCCTCGATCGCCTGCTCGAAGCGAGCCTGCTCCGCACGACGCCCACGCTCACCTCGCTCTCCCGCTCGCGGGCCGCCGTGCTCACCATCGCGCTCAACCCTTCGCGGCGCACGGCGATCACGCCGGGGCTCCCGCTCGACCGCCTCGTCCTCCTCGACGAGCTCGTGACCGTGCCCGTGGAGAGCCTCCCCGAAGACGAGCGCGTCGTCGGCCTCGATCCCAGCGACGTCGTGGTGGAGGTCCCGCTCACGCCCGAAGGCCGCAACGTCTTCCGCGCCATGCTCCCGGGCTGGACCGAAGGCGGGCGCCTGGTCGTGCGCGCGCGCGAGCCGCGCCTGATCCTCGGCATCTGAGGTCTAGAACGTGAGCGCGCGCCGCCACCAGAGCCCGAAGCTCGAGGTGTAGCCGACCTCTCGGAACCGGATCTGGCCCTCGGCGTCGAGCCAGAAGAGCGTCGGGAACGCGCCGACGCCCCAGGACGACGCGAGCGTTCCGTCCTCGTCGATCACCACGGTCTCGCCTCGCGCCCCGTCGAGCGCGCGCGCGACGGCGTCGGCCTTGCCCGAGGCGACCGCCACGCGGACCACCTTCACGTCGGCGAGCCCCTCGACGTTGCCCTCCATGGCGCGGCACACGCCGCACCAGCTCGCCCAGAAGTAGACGATCACGGGCTCCCCGCGGAATCGCTCGAGCGAGACGGTCTCGCCCGAAAGGCCCGTGCCCACGAGCGAAGGCGCCGGTCCGCTCGGCAGTTCGCGGGTCTGGAAATAGCGGAAGCCCGCGATGATCACGGCGACGACGAGGAGATCGCGGAGGAGCCGCCCGAATCGCGACATGGACCGAACCTAGCACCCTCGCCGCCGCGATTCGAGGTGGTTAGATTCTTCGGATGTTCGAGATCGTGTTCTGTACCGTCCCCAACGAGGTCGTCGCCGAGCGCATCGCGCGCGGGCTCGTGGAGCAGCGCCTCGCGGCGTGCGTGAACGTGATCCCCGGCGTGAAGTCCTTCTATCGCTGGGAAGGCGAGATCCAGGCCGACGACGAGCTCCTCCTCAAGATCAAGACCACCGCGGCGAAGCGCGAGGCGCTCTTTGCGTGGATCGCCGAGAACCACCCCTACGAGGTCCCCGAGGCCTTGAGCGTGCGCGTGGAGGCCGGCCTGCCCGCCTATCTCCGCTTCGTGGAGGCGGAGACAGCGGCCGAGTGAGTCAGGCCTGGCCCACGGTGTGGACGTTGGAGGCCACGTCGAAGACCCCGCGGCGCTTGGCGGCGGCGAGGATGCGGAGCGCCTCGCGATAGCTGCGCGTGAGCATCGGCCGCACGCCGAGCGGCGACGTGAACGAATAGCGCCCGAGCTCCGCCGAGACGTTCAGGACCTGGACGTGCGGGTAGAGCCGGTGGATGAGGTCGATGCCGCGCTTCTCCTTCTCGGAGAGCACGATGTTCATGGTCTGGCGCCCGACCGCGAGCAGCCCCGAGTGCACGAGGCTGCGGCCCCCCGGTCGCATCACCTGGGGCCGGTAGACGTTGGACACGATGATCACGTCGGCGCCGGCCTCGACCGCGAGGTCGATCGAGAGCGTGCGCACGATCTCGCCGTCGACGAGGTAGCGCGATCCGATGCGATAGGCGCGGTAGAGCCCCGGCATCGCGCAGGACGCCGCGACGGCCTCGCTGATGGGCACGTCGTCGCGGTGGCCCGGCCCGAAGACCGTACGGCCGCGTCCGTCGATGTCGGCCGCCGAGACGAGGAGCGAGCGGTGGAGGTTGCGGAAGTCGTTGTTGGGGAGGAGCTCGCGGAGCTTCTTCTCGAGCCGGTCGATGGAGAGGACGCCGCTCGCGAGGTAGCCGGGGCTGCGGAGCTGCTCGCCGTTGGGCCCACCGACGAACGCGCGGAGCGGGAGCCGCGGCTTCTTGCTCCGCCGCTGGAACCGGGGCCGGAACCAGTCGACCATGTCGTCGGCGCGGTAACCCTGGAGGTAGAACCCGCCGATCAGCGCCCCGGTCGACGCGCCGATGAAGATGTCGACGTCGACGTCGAGCTCTTCGAGCGCACGGAGCACGCCGAGATGCGCCACGCCCTTCGCGGCACCTCCCGACCCGACGAACGCCACCCTCGGTTTACCCATCTCGCAGCTCCTCTCCGTTCGTCTCCACGTTCACTCTCATTACTATACGAGAGTCGAGAGAGGCATACGAAAAAGCGTCCGACGCGCCGCGTCGCTCAGCGCGTGCGGAGGTCGCGCAGCTTCTGCCGGACGTCGCGGATGAAGGGGCTCCGCGGGAACCGCCGGTTGAGCGTGCGGAGCGCCTCACGCGCCGCCTCGAAGTCACCCGCCTCCTCGGCCGCCTGGGCGAGGAGCCAGTAGGCGTCGTCGTGCAGCTCGCGATCTTCGTTCTGCTCGATGACGAGGCGGGCCTGCGCCATCGCCTCGCCGTGCCGGCCCATCTTCCGGAGGGCGTCGGCCATGTGGAACTTCAGCTCGGGGACGTGGGGCGCGTCGTCCTTGAGCGCGAGCGACTCCTCGAACTTGCCGACCGCGTCGTGGTAACGCCCGGCGCGCGCGGCCGCGAGGCCCGCGTGATAGGCCGCGACCGCGATGTCGAGGCGGAAGCGATCGTAGGTGTCTCGGAAGACGGCGCGCTCGGCCCGCGAGAGCTCGAGCTTGGTGATGGCCTCGTAACCCTCGACCACCTGCTCGCGCTTGCCGGCGCGGATGAGGTCGTAATAACGGCCGGCCTCGATCTCGGCGCGGGCTCGGTTCTCGGCGCGGCGCGACTCCTCGGCCACGTCGTGTCGGAGCTCCTCGAGCTGCGCCTCGAGCGCCGCCTTCTGCGACTCGACCTCGCTGATGCGCGCGTCGGAGGCGAGCTTGAGCCCCGCGAAGGAGAGCCCCGCCACGAGGACGTAGACCACGGCGCTGTTCCAATTGAAGCGCCGCTCGTAGCTCGCCTGCCGCTTGGCGATGGCCTTGATGTCGGCCGAGAGCGAGTTGACGAGGTTGCTCGTCTTGATGATGAGCCCGCGAGATTCGATGATCTCTTTTTTGATCTCGCGGATCTCCTCGTCGTCGTCTCGCATCGTGACGCGGGAGTAGCTTCCCTCCGGCCAAGGATCAAGGGCGTCGAAGCGGACGTGCTCGACGCACCGCGGCGGACGCCGGCACCTCCGCCGGCGCGGGCTTGACGCGACGCGCCTCCGCCCGTAATAGCGGTGCTCCTCTCGTGAAGACCTCGACCGCCCGCGTCCTCGCCGTCCTCTTCGCCGCCCTCCTCGTGTCGTGCGGCCCGATGGTCCGCGTCGCCCTGGTCGGGACGCCCGAGGTCGACTCCGTCATCGGGAAGCTCGAGCTCGAGAAGGCCGAGGGCGATCTCGTGCTGCTCACGGCGGTCCTCAAGGAGCTCCCCTCACCGGAGAAGGTCCACCCCGACGCCACGCGCTTCCTCGCGTGGATCACCGGGCCATCCGGCGAACCGCGCATCCTCGGCGTGGTCGAGCGAGATCCCGTGAAGCGCGAGGGGAGGATCGGCGCTACGATCGCCGACCGAACGTTCTTGTTCCAGGTCACCGCCGAAGGCGAAGAGACCCCCGATGAGCCGAGCCCGCACGTCGTCGTCCGTCGGCAGGTCACGGCCGAAAACGAGTGAAGAACCATGGCTGACACCACCGACATCCGAAAAGGCTTCAAGATCGTCCTCGAAGGGCAACCCTACGTCTTCATCGAGCATCAGTTCGTGAAGCCGGGCAAGGGCCAGGCCTTCATCCGCTCGCGGCTCCGGAACATGATCACGGGCAACGTCATCGACCGGACCTTCAAGAGCGGTGAGAAGCTCGACAAGGCCGACACCGAGGATCGCACGATGCAGTACCTCTACGCGGAGGGCGACGCGCGTGTGTTCATGGACACGACGAACTACGAGCAGGTGACCATCTCGGATCAGCAGCTCGGCGAGACCGTCTACTACCTCCTCGACGGCACCCAGGTCGACGTCGTCTTCTTCCAGGGGCGCCCGATCGGCGTCACCCCGCCCACCTTCGTCGAGCTCGTGGTCACCGAGACCGAGCCCGGCTTCAAGGGCGACACCACCAGCAACGTCATGAAGCCGGCCACGATGGAGACCGGCCTCCAGGTGCAGGTGCCGCTCTTCGTCGAGGTCGGCGAGAAGCTCAAGATCGACACGCGCACGGGCGAGTACGTCGAGCGCGTCAAGGGCTGAGGCCCGTCCCACGGTGGCCCCCGAGATCGGCGCCGTCCTCACGATCCGCGGTCGCGCCCTCCACGTGAAGGAGGGCGAAGCGATCGTCCACGACGGAGAGGTGGCGCGCCGCGTCCTCGGCCTCGCCGTCCCCGAGGGCGCGCTCCTCGAGGCCACCGTGCGCTACGACGGCGCCGCGTTCGTCGCGACCTCCTCCCGCATCGTCCAAGAGGCGGAAGGCGGGCGGGCCGAGTCGACGCGCTTCCTCGAGCGCGGCGTGCTCGCGCGGCTGCGGAAGCGCGCCATGATCCTCCGGGAGACGCGGCGATACTTCGAAGACGAGGGCTTCCTCGAGATCGAAGCGCCGCTCCTCGTGCCCTGCCCCGGGCTCGACGTCCACCTCGATCCCATCGGCGTCGAGGGCGGCGGCTTCCTCATCACGAGCCCCGAGCTCCAGATGAAGCGCCTCCTCGTGGGCGGCGCCGATCGCATCTTCTCGCTCGGGCGCGTCTTCCGGAAGGACGAGCGCGGGCGGCTCCACGAGCCCGAGTTCACGATGCTCGAGTGGTACCGCGCCTACGCGGGATCCGAGGACGTGATGCGCGACACCGAGCGCCTCGTCGAGAGGCTCGCCCTCGCGACGCTCGGCACCACCGTCCTCCCCAATGGCGTCGACGTGCGCGCGCCCTGGGATCGCCTGCGCGTCGACGACGCCTTCGAGCGATACGCCGGCGTCTCCCTCTTCGACGTGCTCCCCGACGAAGAGCGCTTCCACCTCCTGCTCGCCGAGCGCATCGAGCCGCACCTCGGCCGGGCGCGCCCCGTCTTCCTCACGCACTACCCGATCCAGATGGCGAGCCTCGCGCGCCCGCACGACGACGATCCGCGCTTCGCCGATCGCTTCGAGGCCTACGTGGCCGGCGTGGAGATCTGCAACGGCTTCGGCGAGCTCACCTCGGCTCCTGTGCAGCGGGCGCGCCACGAGGCGGACCAGCAGGCGCGCGCCGCCCTCGGCAAGGTGGTCCCGCCGCTCGACGAGCGCTTCCTCGCCGCGCTCGAAGAAGGCATGCCGCCCTCAGGCGGGAACGCGCTCGGCTTCGACCGCGTCGTGATGCTCCTCCTCGGCGCAGAGCGCCTCGGCGACGTGATCGCCTTCCCCTCCGAGACGCTCTTCTGAGCCTCAGCCGACCTTCGTCTTGGCCTCGTTCCACTCGCGATCGAGGCCCTCGTCGTCGAGGTCGCGGAGCGACTCGCCGCGCGCCTCCACCGCGATCTCCATCGCACGGAAACGGCGCGTGAAGCGCTCGATGGTCCCCCGCAGCGCCGCCTCGGGATCCACGCCGCGGTGGCGCGAGAAGCTCGTCACGGCGAAGAGCAGGTCGCCGATCTCGTGCTCGAGCTCGGCTTGCGTCCGCGCCTCGTCGACCTCGCGGAGCTCCTCGTCGATCTTGGCGCGGGCGCCGCTCGCGTCCTGCCAGTCGAAGCCCACGGC
>JAAYBZ010000084.1 GCA_012744445.1 Myxococcales bacterium
AGGAAGCCGCCCAAGGAGGGCCTCACGGCCGCGCGCGAGTACACGGTCGTGATGCGCGTCGAGAAGGGCAGCCCCGTCGTCGGCCGCACCATCGAGGACGCCGGGCTCCGCCATCTCCAGAACCTCTACCTCTTCGAGATCGAGCGCCAGGGCGAGATCCTCCCCGCCGTCCCCCCCACCACGGTCCTCCTCGCCGACGACAAGCTCCGCTTCACGGGCGTGCTCGACGACCTCGTCGACCTCATCAAGCTCGGCATCGTCCCGAGCACCGATCAACGAGAGAAGATCACCCGCCACCCGGAGCGCCGCCTCATCGAGGCCGTCGTCGCGGCGCACAGCCCGCTCGTGGGCAAGACCATCAAGGAGAGCCGCTTCCGCACGGTCTACGACGCCGCGATCATCGCCGTGCACCGCCAGGGCGCGCGCGTCTCGGCCAAGGTGGGCGACATCGTGCTCGAGCCGGGTGACGTGCTCCTCCTCGAGAGCCACCCCAACTTCATCGAGACCGAGCGGCGCAACACCACCTTCGCCCTCATCAGCGAGGTCGAGGGGAGCACGCAGCCGCGCTACGAGAAGGCCGGCCTCGCCTCGCTCATCCTCCTCGCGATGGTCGTGAGCAACACGCTCGGCCTCGTCGACCTCCTCACCGCGTCGCTCCTCGCCGCGGCCGCGATGATCCTCACGCGTTGCGTCACCGGCAACGAGGCGCGGCGCTCGCTCGACACCTCGCTCCTCATCGCGGTCGCCTGCGCGTTCGGCGTGAGCATCGCGCTCGAGAAGACCGGCGTGGCCGACACCATCGCGACCAACGTGATCGGGAGCGCCATCGCCTTCGGCCCGGTGGCCGTCCTCGGCGCCGTCTACCTCGTCACGGCCTTGCTCACCGGCATCATCACCAACGCCGCCGCGGCCGCGATCATGTTCCCCATCGCCGCCCGCGCCGCCGAGCAGGTCCACATCGAGCTGCTCCCGATGGCGCTGCTCCTGATGATGGGCGCGAGCTCGGCGTTCAGCACGCCCATCGGCTACCAGACCAACCTGATGGTCTATGGCCCCGGCGGCTATCGCTACATGGACTTCGTGCTGGTCGGTCTCCCCATCCAGCTCGTCGTCGGCGTGGCCTCCGTGGCCATCACGGCCTTCGTCTTCCTCTGATCAGGCGTCGGGCGGGATCACGACGCGCACGTAGGGCAGCCCCGTCCCCGCGGGATGGGCCGCCGCGAGCAGCCGGATCATCGAGCCGGCGGAGGCGAGGCCCGGCGAGCGGAGCACCACGCCGCATCGCTCGCTCCCGCAGAGCGGCTTGAGCATGTCGCCGATGGGCGAACCCGTGACGTGCGCGGCCTCGCGCCGCCACATGAACTCGATCTCCGCGACCGGCTCGGGCTCGGGGACCTCGGGCTCGTCCTTCTTGGGCTTGCGCTTCTTGACGGGGGCCGGATCGGGATCGTCGCCGAGGAAGAAGCGCTGGAAGCGCACGCGCATCGCGTCCTGCTGGACGAAGAGCTCGAGCTCGGCGAGGCCTCCCTTCTTCACGGGGACGTTCTTGCTCGGCGAGGGGCAGTGCACGGCGCCGCGCCCGCTGCACGCGTTGCTCATCGCCTCCCAGAGGGAGACGACCTGATCCCACTCCTTCTGGAGCGCGCCTTGGAAGGGCTTGGGCTCGCCGGAGGCGTCGATCTCGACGTCGCCGAGCGCGAGGTAGCCGACGTTTCCGTCGAGATCCTTTCGCACCTCGAACAGCACGGGCGCGATGCGGAGCTGCTCGAGCGTCGCGAGCACGCGCGCGAGGACGCCCCACGACGCGTTGGCGTGCACGCGGAGCACGGCGCCGGCCTTGCCCTGCGCGCTCTCGAGGCGGTAGCGGAGGAGCGCGATGCCCGGATCCCCGCTCGCCTTCTGCGGGAGCTTCCGCCCGTCGAGCTCGACGATCGTCTGGCCGTCCAGCTCGATCTCCTTCTGCGAGATGGAGATCCGATGTGGGGAATCGGGCGGCGTCGCGTCGTGCCGCTCGGCGGCGACGAGATCGGAGAGGCTCACCGCGGGCTGCGACTCCACCGCGGAGAGGTCCGACTCCACCTCGGAGCTGCACGCCGCCGCGAAGGCGAGAATGAAAACCGGGGCCAGGCGTTTCGACATGGGCGGGACGATACCAATCGCCCCGTCGACTTCGGTCGGTTAAAATAAAGCAGGCCGCCTCGTGCGGGAGACGGCCTGCGGCAGGGCAAAGCGGTTCTCAGGGTAAGCGAAGCGGTCGTAAGCCAAGCAAGGTCGACGTCTCACGCCCATGCCGGGCAGGCGGTTCGTGAACGCGCCGAACTCGCTCAGCGGTTTTGCAACGCTCGTGCCAGGCCCCGGTGGCACCGAAACGCTCGCGAAACCGCCTCGAAAAGATTGAATTTTCGGGCGTTGCTCGCGGACATCGCGGCCCGCCGGGTGTGAACCGGGCCGCTCGGAGGGCGACATCCGGCGGCCGCACCATGACAAGAATGTCAGGGTGAGGGCGTCGGATGTCCGATCGCGGCCGCGGCCCGCGCGAGCTTGTCGGGGTTCCGCACGCCGTAGATGCGGGCGATCCGGCCGTCGGAAGTGAGCTCGAAGGAGAGGATCTGCTCGACCCCGTCCGGGAGCCGGATCACCACGCCGTAGGCGCCGTTGACGACGGCGAGCTCCACGGTGTGGCCCGGGGGCAGCGGGTGGTTCTTCGCCACGCCCACGAAGAAGCGGGCCACCTTGGAGGGCCCGAGGATGGGCCGGAGCGCCGCCGAGACCTTCCCCCCGCCGTCGGAGTAGAGGACCACGTCCTCCGTGAGCAGCTGCGAGAGGCCCTCGACGTCGCCGCTGTTCACGGCGAAGAGGAACGCGCCGAGGATGCGCTCGGCCTCCTCCTTGGGCGTCCGACGCTTGGGCTCACTGCGCCGCACCGAGGCGCGCGCCCGCTCGACGAGCTTCCGACACGCGGCCTCCGAGCGCTCGAGGGTGGCGGCGAGCTCCGCGTAGCCCACGTCGAAGACCTCGTGGAGGATGAAGGCCGCCCGCTCGAGCGGGGAGAGCCGATCGAGGGCGAGGAGGAGCGCCATCGAAACG
Source organism: Myxococcales bacterium (assembly GCA_012744445.1). Classification (GTDB taxonomy): domain Bacteria; phylum Myxococcota_A; class Polyangia; order Polyangiales; family Houyiibacteriaceae; genus JAAYBZ01. Next base: position 3,088 of record JAAYBZ010000084.1, read on the forward strand.
TCGTCGGCGAGCTCGGTCGCCGCGTCGGCCGCGAGCGCGCGCTCCCCGAGCACGGGCTCGGGCAGCCAAGGGCCCACGTAACGCTCGCGGCGCATCCGGGCCGAGCGTTGGTGATCGATGCTCAGCCGCGTGACCATCGTGGTGAGGTAGGCCCGAGGCTCGTCGACCTCGTCCTCGACGCGCACCCACCGGAGGAAGGCCTCCTGCACGAGATCCTCCGCGTCCGCGAGCGTCCCCGTCATGCGGTACGCCACGGCGAGGAGGTGCGCACGATGCGCCTCGAACGTCTCGGCCCGCTCAGACGGCGTAACCATGCTCCTCCTGCCCGAGCGCGAGCGGCTCCGACGGCACGATCGATTCACCCCCGATTCGCACGGCGGCGCAAGTCCTCCCGTAACCGAGCGCGTACTTGAGCGTGGGATAGAACTGCGAGCCGAGGATACCGAAGGTGAGGGAGATCAGCGCCCGCTCGCCGTAGAGGTCACGGAGCCGCTCGCGGAGCTCGTCCATCGCCGGGGCGCGATCGAGGACCGCCTCGGCGAAGAGGGCCCCGAGCCGCACTGGCTCGTCGAGCGCGTCGAGCTCGCCCTTCACGATCGCGCGGAGGGTCGAGGGATCGACCCCGTCGAGCTCGGCGAAGCGCACCACGAGCTGCACGCACGGGCCGCAGTCGGCCCGGAGCGCCGAACGGATGCTCGCCGCGTGGAAGACGGCGGGCGGGACGTCGCGCACGTAGCCGCCGAGGAGCTTCACGCCCGAGAAGCGGAGGAAGGCCTCCGGGCTCACCTCGAGCAGGTGCCGCAGGTACGTCGCGTCGTATTCGAATCGACGCTCGAACTGGCCGATCGATCGGCCGAGGAACCACTTCATCATCGTCCACCTCCGGGGCGCTCGTGCGCGCCCCACACCCCTAGGACGAGTCGGCGCGCGCGGTTGTGACGTGGGCCGCTCAGATCTTGACGGTCCCCGAGGTGCCGCGGACTTCGATGGAGTAGAGGTCCTTTCGCCGATCCTGCCAGGGGCGCACCGTGCCCATCGCCTCCATCTTGCGGAGCACGGCGAGGTCGAGCTCGTGGATGAGCATCGTCTCGATGTTGGGCGTGGCCTCGGCCGCGATCCCGTCGCGCGCGAAGGCGATGTCGCTCGGCGTGTAGATGGCGCTCTGCGCGTAGTGGATGTCGGCGCCCTCGACCTGCGGGAGGTTCCCGGTGGCGCCGGCCGTCACCACGTAGAGGTGGTTCTCCACCGCGCGCGCCTGACAGCAGACCTTCACGCGGAGGTGGCTGGAGCGGATGTCCGTGTTGTACGGGACGAAGATCACCTGCGCGCCCTCGGCCTTCATGAGCCGGACCGCCTCGGGGAATTCGACGTCGTAACAGATGGCGATGCCGATCCTCCCACAGTCGGTGTCGAAGGTCTGGATGCGATCACCCGCGCGCACGCCCCACCACTTGGCCTCGGAGGGCGTGATGTGGACCTTGTACTGCTTGTCGATCCGTCCGTCGCGGTGGAAGAGGTAGGCGACGTTGTAGAGATGCTCGTCCTCCACCGTGAGGTGCGTGCCCGCGATGATGTTCACGTCGTACGCCATCGCCATCTTGCCGAAGAAGTCGACGTAGCGCGGGGTGAAGTGATCGAGCTGGCGCGCCGTCTTGGCCGGCGTCTCGCCCGGCACGAGCGCGAGGAGCTGGTTGGTGATGAGCTCGGGGAAGAGCAGGAAGTCGGCGCGATATTCCGAGGCGGTGTCGATGAAGAACTCGCACTGCGTCTCGAACTCGTCGAAGGTGCGGATGGGCCGCATCTCGTATTGGACGGCCGCGACGCGCACGCTGGTGACGGGCTTTCGGTCGGGCGGGATCCAAGACGGGTTCCGCCACTCGAGGAGCACCGCGAAGCCGCGCGACTCGACGTCCTCGGGCAGGTAGTTCTTGAGGATCCCGCGCGGGACGAAGCCGTTCGCCGTCTGCGCCGTGACGACGGGATCGCGGATCTCCTTCTCGAAAACCTTGGCGAGGTATTCCCGCGGGCTCATGCGGCCGGCGTAGCGGTGGAAGCCCGGCATCCGCCCGCCGATGATCATCCCCCGGAGGTTGTGCTCCATGATGTACTGCTTGCGCGCGTCGTAGAGGCGGCGCGAGAGCTTCATCCCGCGGTGGCGCGGATCGACCGCGATGTCGATGCCGTAGAGATAGTCGCCGTGGGGATCGTGCCGCCGGAGGAACCCGCCCTGGCAGACGTCTTCATAGGTGTGCTCCCAGCCGAGCGCCTCGATGTCGACGATGAGCGAGCTCGACGTGGCCACGACCTCCCCGTCGAGCTCGACGCAGAGCTGGCCCTCGGGGAAGAGCGAGATGTGGTTCTCGAGGTTGGCCCGCGACCAGGGGGCGAAGTCGCCCTTGAACGCCCTCTCGTGGAGCGCCTGGAT
>JAAYBZ010000085.1 GCA_012744445.1 Myxococcales bacterium
GGGCAGAACAACGAGTTCGGCTTCGACTACCTCCGCGACAACATGAAGTTCAGCATCTACGACTACGTGCAGCGGGAGCTGAACTTCGCGATCGTCGACGAGGTCGACTCGATCCTCATCGACGAGGCGCGCACGCCGCTCATCATCAGCGGCCCCGGCGAGACGGCGAGCGAGAAGTACGCGCGCATCAGCGCCTTCATCCCGCGCCTCCGCCGCGAGGAGCACTACGAGGTCGACGAGAAGTCGCGCCAGGTGACCCTCACCGAGGAGGGCATGGAGGTCTCGCAGCGCTGGCTCGCCGAAGAAGGCCTCATCATGGGCGGGAACCTCTTCGACCCCGTCAACCTCGAGTCGCTGCACATCCTCCAGCAGTGCCTCCGCGCGCACGCGCTCTTCCACCGCGACCAGCACTACATGGTCTCGGCCGACGGCAAGGTGCTCATCATCGACGAGTTCACCGGCCGCGTCCTCCCCGGACGTCGCTGGTCCGACGGCCTCCACCAGGCCGTCGAGGCGAAGGAGCACGTCCCCATCCAGGACGAGAACCAGACGCTCGCCACGATCTCCTTCCAGAACCTCTTCCGCCTCTACAAGAAGCTCTCCGGCATGACCGGCACGGCCGACACCGAGGCGGCCGAGTTCCACAACATCTACAAGCTCGACGTCGTCGTCATCCCCACGCACAAGCCCGTGGCGCGGCAGGATCAGGAGGACCTCGTCTACAAGTCCGAGCGCGCCAAGTTCAAGGCGATCGCCGCCGAGATCGAAGAGGCGCACAAGCGCGGACAGCCCGTCCTCGTCGGCACCACGAGCGTCGAGAAGAGCGACGCGATCTCGCGCCTCCTCGAGCGGAAGGGCATCCCGCACAACGTGCTCAACGCCAAGCAGCACGAGCGCGAGGCGTACATCGTGGCGCAGGCCGGTATGCCCGGCGCCGTGACCGTGGCCACCAACATGGCCGGCCGCGGCACCGACATCGTGCTCGGCGGCAACCCCGAGATGCTCGCCAAGCTCGAGGTGCTGAGCACGGCCTCGGAAGAGCTCCGCGCCGATCCCGAGGCGCTCGAGAAGGCCATCGCCGAGGCCACCGAGCGCTACGTCGCGACCTGCAAGGAGAACCAGAAGAAGGTCCTCGAGGTCGGCGGTCTCCGCATCATCGGCACCGAGCGGCACGAGTCGCGCCGCATCGACAACCAGCTCCGCGGCCGCGCCGGTCGTCAGGGCGACCCGGGCGTGTCGCGCTTCTACCTCAGCCTCGAGGACGAGCTCATGCGCATCTTCGCGGGCGAGCGCGCCCAGGTGATGATGAGCCGCCTCGGCATGGAGGAGGACGAGCCCATCGAGCACCGCTGGGTCACGAAGGCCGTCGAGAACGCGCAGAAGAAGGTGGAGGAGCGGAACTTCGACATCCGCAAGAACCTCCTCGAGTACGACGACGTGATGAACCAGCAGCGCAAGACGATCTACGCCTTGCGCCGCCAGGTCCTCACGGGCCGCTACCGCGCCGTGCCCACCGAGGCCGAGCGCGAGAAGGGCATCGAGCCGCCGCCGCTGGTCAAGGAGGCCGACGCCGCGCTCGTCGAGCGTGTGAAGCCCGTCCTCGAGCAGATGGTGAAGTTCCACGCCTCGCCGCTGCCCGAGCCCGGCGCCTCGCCCGAGGAGATCGATGCGTTCCGGCGCCGCGCGCGCGAGTCGGACCTCGACGCCATCGGCCCGGTGCGCTGGCAGCAGCTCGAGCGCGACGTCTACGTGTGGTTCGGCTGCGTGACCGACCTCAAGAAGCTCGCCGACAGCCCGCGCAAGACGCTCGAGGCGCTCGAGCGCGAGGTGGGGCTCAGCCTCACGGAGCAGCGCGAGCGGCTCTTCGACCTCGTCGACGAGCTGGTGGCGACGATGGTCGACCGCGCGTGCCCGCCGAACAAGCACTTCGAGTACTGGGATCGCGAGGGCCTCGCCCGCGCATACGAGGAGCAATTCGGCCTCGAGGCGAGCGGCATCGCGTCCTTCGACTCGCGCGACGACCTCGCGCGCAAGCTCTACGACGACGTCGAGGCGATGCTCCGGAAGAAGATCGACGAGTTCGGTCCGGAGTACTTCCTCCGTCTCTTCCGCGATCTCTACCTCGAGCAGATCGACCGGCAGTGGATCGACCACCTCGCGTCGATGGATCACCTCCGCGACGGCATCGGGCTACGCGGCTACGGCCAGCGCGATCCCAAGAAGGAGTACAAGCGCGAGGGCTTCTCGCTCTTCCAGATGACGCTCGAGAGCATCAAGTCCTCGGTGATGCACTCGCTCTGCCGCGTGGAGCGCGCGCGCGAGGAGGACCTCCAGCGCATCGAGGAGCAGCGGAAGGCGCAGGCGCAGCGTCGGGCGGAGCAGCAGCGCACCAACGCGCCGGCCGAGGGCGGCGACGGCGCGCAGGCCGCGGGCGGCGCCACCGCCCAGGCCACGGACGCCGCGCAGCCCCGCAAGATGCGCCGGGCCGCGCAGAAGCGGGGCGCGGTCGTGGCCGCCCCCGCGCCCGTGAAGACGGTGAAGCGCGAGCGCCCCAAGCTCGGCCGCAACGACCCCTGCTGGTGCGGCAGCGGCAAGAAGTACAAGGCCTGCCACATGCGCGAGGACGAGGCGGCTGCGGGCTGATCGTTCGATCGCGGGTGGCGAGTCGCCGCGCTTGGGCCAAGCTTCGGCCGACATGACCGACTCGCTCCCCGTCGTCGCCGGATTCCGGTTCGCCGGCATCGCCGCCGGCATCAAGAAGCAGCCTGGGGCCAAGGACCTCGGGCTCATCGTGGCCGATCGCCCGGTCCCCACGGCCGGCGTCTTCACGCGGAACCTCGTCCGCGCGGCGCCCGTGGAGATCTCCGTGTCGCGGGTCCGCGCCGGGAAGGCGCAGGCGCTCCTCGTGAACAGCGGGAACGCCAACGCGTGCACGGGCAAGGAGGGCCACGCGGCGGCCATCGAGTCGAGCCGCGCGGTCGCCGAGGCGCTCTCGCTCGACGAATCCCTCGTCCTCCCCTCGTCGACGGGCGTCATCGGCGTCGTCCTGCCCAAGGAGAAGGTCGTCTCGGCCGTGCCGGCGCTCGTCGCGGATCTCTCGGCCGACGGCGCCGACCGCTTCGCCGAGGCGATCATGACCACGGATCGCTTCCGCAAGACGGCGACGGCGAACGTGCGCGTCGGTCGGCGCGAGGGCGTGCTGCTCGGCATCGCGAAGGGCGCGGGGATGATCCACCCGAACATGGCGACCACGCTCGGCTTCCTCGTGACCGACGTGGCGATCAAGCCCGCCTACCTCAGGCGCGCCCTCCGCGCCGCGGTCGAGAAGACGCTCAACCGGATCAGCGTCGACGGGGACACCTCCACCAACGACAGCTTCTACCTCATGGCCTCGGGCGCCCTCGGCAACGCGCCGCTCGGGGGCGGCGACGCCGCGTCCAAGCGCTTCGAGGCGGCGCTCGAGGAGGTGCTCGAGAGCCTCGGCCGCTCTATGGTCGCCGACGGCGAGGGCGCCGAGCACGCGGTCCGCATCGAGGTGCTCGCGGCCAAGGAGAGCGACGCGCTCAAGGTCGCGCGGACCATCGCGCACTCCCTCCTCGTGAAGACGGCGCTCCACGGCTGCGATCCCAATTGGGGCCGCATCATCGCCGCCGCCGGCCGCGCGGGCGTCAAGTTCGATCCCGCCAAGGCCGAGGTCTTCATCGGCGCCGTGCGCGTGTTCAAGAAGGGCCTGCCCACCTTCGACGCCGAGACGGAGAAGAAGGCGAGCGAGGTCATGAAGCAGCCGCACTACACCATCCGCGTCTCGCTCGGGACGGGGAAGGCCGTGGGGCACGTGCTCACGAGCGACCTCGGCCACGAGTACGTGCGGATCAACGCCGACTACCGCAGCTGAGCCGAGAATTTCCGCGCCGCGCGCGTCCTCGGGCAAGCTCTAGGGATGCGCGCGTTCGCGTCCTGGGCGCTCTCGATCGCCCTCGTCCTCTGCAGGGCCGCGGCGGCCGAGGCCTGCCCGGCCGACGAGGCGCTCGACGCGGTCGCCGTCGACGTCCTCCTCGGCGAGGCGGCGTCGTCGAGCCCCGAAGGTCTCCGGCGCGCGCTCGCGGAGCGCGGCTCGAGCGCGATCGAGGCCTACGTCTTCACCGTGCGCGGCGACGACGAGCTCCGCGCCTCGCTCGCCCGCCTCGAGGCGCGCCTCGGGGTGCCGCTCCGCTGCGGCGAGGCGCTCTCCGACTCGGCCCGGATCACCGTGGCCGTTCCCGACGCGGCGACGCTCTGGCTCGAGGGGGGGCGCGTCCACGGCCGGCTCCGCCCGGGCTTCGACGGCGCGCACCTCGTCTACCGCTGGGAGGGCGAGGCGGTGCGCGTCGCCGTCGACGCCGTCCTGCTCGCGAGGGGCGTCGCGCTCCCCGCCGAGGTGCTCGCGCGGCGGCCCGAGGTCCAGCTCGTCGCCGAGACGCCGCACGGGCCGCGGCCCCTCGCGCGGCTGCCGGGGCCGCTCCCCGAGACGGCGCGCTTTGCGGGCGTGAAGGATCCGACCGAGCTCGTGCTCGCCGTGCGCGCGGCGGCGTCGGCGCCGTCCGTGCGGATCAACGCCCTCCTCGCGCGGGAGGCCAAGGAGCACGCCGCGAAGATCTGCGCCTCCCGCCATGCCTCCCACGACGGAATCTTCGGCGATCCCGAGGCGAGGCTCCTCGCGCGCGGCATCTCGGCGCGCGTGGTGGGGGAGGCCGTCTCGCGCGCCCGCACCCTCGCCGAGGCCTTGGAGGCCCTGCTCGAGAGCCCCTCGCATCGGGCGGCGCTCGAGGATCGCCGCTTCAGCGATCTCGGCGTGGGCGTGGCGAAGCACGGCGAGTCCACCTGCGTCGTCGCGATCCTCGCGGCCTTCCCGCGCGCCGTGCCGCCCTCGCGGCCGCCCCACGAGTCGTTGAAATGACGCTCGCCGGCCCGATAGGCTGACGGAACATGGCGACCACCCGAACGCCCCGTCGGACGCGCAGCAAGAACGGGCCCCGCCTCGTCGTGCGGCCCATCCGCGTCGAGGACCTCGACGCGATCCAGGCGCTCCACGAGAGGGCGTTCAAGGGCGACTTCGCCCCCTGGTCGCGGGCCAACCTCGAGAACCACATCTCGCTCTTCCCCGAGGGCCAGCTCTGCGTCGAGCTCGACGGGGAAGTCGTGGCCACGTCGAGCTCGCTCATCGTCGACATCGAGGCGCTCGGCTGGGAGCACACCTACGAAGACGTCTGCCAGGGCGGGTTCCTCCGGCGGCACGATCCCCACGGCGACTATCTCTACGGCATCGACATCGCGGTCGATCCGCGCCACCGCGGGATGAAGCTCTCGCGCCGCCTCTA
>JAAYBZ010000086.1 GCA_012744445.1 Myxococcales bacterium
GCCGGGAACAACTCGCGCGCGGACACGGCGCCGGGTCGAGGTGGGAACGCCGGGAACAACTCGCGCGCGGACACGGCGCCCGGTCGCTCCGGCGCGGCGACGCCGGCGCGTACCGAGCCTGCGCGTACCGAGCCCGCGCGCTCGAACGCCGCGACGCAAGCGCGCGGCGGCGCGGCGAGCAGCGACGCCCCGGCACGCTCGAACGCCGCGACGCCGGCGCGTACCGAGCCTGCCCGCTCGAACGCGGCGACGCCTGGGCGCACCGGCGCGGCGAGCAGCGAGACGCCCGCGCGCGCCAACGGAAACAATTCGCGCGCGGACACGGCGCCCGGACGTTCCGGTGCGGCGAGCAATTCGCGCGCGGATACGGCGCCCGGACGCTCCGGCGCGGCGAGCAATTCGCGCGCGGACACGGCGCCCGGTCGCTCCAACGCGGCACGTACGCGTTGAGCATCACGGTGGGTCCTCGTGTGGGGCCCACCGTTGACGAAGGGGAAGCCCGCTCGAAGCTTCCAAGGCTTCAGCGGGTTTTTTCCTTTAAGCTCGACGTAACGTAACCCGGGGCCGCGTTTGCGCCGCTTCAACGATCCTGCCGTCCTCCTCTTCGTCGCCTCGCTCGCCGGCTCGCTGGCGGTGCACCTGCCGACGTACGTCTCGCTCGGCTGGCTGGCGGAGTACTTCGCCGAGCGCGCCGCCGAGGCCGGGGAGCGCGAGGACCGGCCCGTGGAGACGGCCGTGGCCTATTTCGAGCTGCCTCCGCTCGAGGAGCCCCCTCCGATCGAGGAGGCGGAGAAGGAGCGTCCCCAGAAGGACGAGCCCGAGCCCGAGAAGCCCAAGCCCGAGACCCCCGAACGCGCGCCGCAGCCCGAGCCCGAGAAGCCCAAGCCGGAGCCCGCCCCGGCCGAGCCCGTCCCCGCGCCCAAGCCGCCACCTCCGCCGCCTGCCGAGGCCGAGCACGCCGTCATCCAGAAGAGCCAGGATCCCGACGTCGAGCCGCCGCCCGACGCGCGCTTCGTCGCCGACGAGAACAACCGCGTCGAGGACGAGACCGTGGCCGCCGTCACCAACACCGTGCGCGACGACGAGCGCACCGCGCAGCAGGCGAGCCCCGAGTCGCGCCTCGACGGCGTCGGCGCCGACATGAAGGACGAGCTCGGCGGCGTGCGCGATCGCGAGGGAGACGAGCTGCGCCCGCCCGTCGAGGCCACGGCGCCTGCGCGGCCCGAGGCCGCTCCGTCGCGCACCGAGGAGCGCGCGCGAGGGGACGTCCGTGAGCGCGCGGGCGACGTCGTGGTCGACGACGGCTTCGGCACCTTCGTCGTCCGGCGTGGGCCGAGCCGCGACGGCGAGGCGGGCGAGGGCGGTCGGGGCGAGCGACGGCGCCGCGTCGATCTCAAGCTCGGCTACGCCCAGTTCGAGGGCGTGGTCGGCGCCGACGTGCTCGCGAGCGAGCGCGAGCAATTCGCCGCCGAGCGCCGCTCTCGGCGCGTCGGCCGGAGCCACGCCGAGGACTTCCAAGAGTTCCGCTCGGCCATCGAGAACTTCGTCTCGAACGTGAAGGTCGGCAACCAGACGGCGCTCAACGCCCGACGTAGCCCCTTCGCCGCCTACATCCAACGCGTGCACCTCCGCTTCCACGAGGCCTTCCACGAGCTCGTGGCGGGGCTCCCCGGCGACGCGGCCCACAACGATCAGAACCTCGTCACGCGCCTCGAGATCGTGCTCGAGGCCGACGGAACGCTCGCGGCGGTCGGCGTCGTGCGGAGCAGCGGTCAGATCCTCTTCGATTACGCGGCCTACGCCGCCGTGAAGCGCGGCGCCCCGTATCCCGTCGCGCCCGCCGAGATCAAGAGCAGCGACGGACGCATCTATCTCCAATGGGATTTCAAGCGCGATCCCATGGCCTGCCACCAGCTCCACGCGCGGCCCTTCATCCTCGAGGGGCTCCCGGCGCCGACGCGGGGGCGCGACGTGATCCCCGCCTCCACCTCGCCGCGGGGCGCGCGCTTCGCGCCGGGATCCCCTTGAACGCGGGAAGGCTCCGGCACAGGGTTCGCCCGTGAGCTTCGTCGATCAGGTACGCATCTCCGTCTTCGGGGGGAACGGCGGGAACGGCTGCGTGGCGTTCCGCCGCGAGGCCCATCGTCCGCTCGGAGGTCCCGCCGGAGGCGACGGGGGCAACGGCGGGAGCGTGATCCTCGAGGCGCACACGCGCCTCTCCACGCTCCTCGACTTCCAGTTCCGTCGTGAGATCAAGGCCGACGACGGCGAGCACGGCCGCGGCAAGGATCAATACGGTCGCGGTGGCGGCGACGTCATCGTGCAGGTGCCGGTGGGCACCCAGGTCTTCGACGACGACACCGGCGAGATGCTCGCCGACCTCGACAAGCCCGGCGCGCGCCTCGTGGCCGCGCGCGGGGGTCGGGGGGGGCGCGGCAACATCCACTTCGCGACGCCCCGCGATCGCGCCCCCCGTCGCGCCGAGAAGGGCGAGCCCGGCGAGGCGCGACGCCTCCGCCTCGAGCTCAAGCTCATGGCCGACGTGGGCATCATCGGTTACCCGAACGTCGGCAAGAGCACGTTCATCGCCGCCGTCTCCCGCGCGCGCCCCGAGATCGCCGACTATCCCTTCACCACGCTCACGCCCAACCTCGGCGTGGTCTACCGCGGCCCCGAGCGCTCGTTCGTGGTCGCCGACATCCCCGGCATCATCGAGGGCGCGTCCGAGGGCGCCGGCCTCGGCCTCCGCTTCCTCCGCCACGTCGAGCGCACGCGCGTGTTGCTCCACGTGCTCGCCGTCGATCCCGATCCCGAGCGCGATCCCGTGCGCGACTTCCACGTGCTCAACGCCGAGCTCGAGCGTTTCGACCCGAGCCTCGCGGAGCGTCCGATGCTCGTCGTGCTCGCCAAGGCCGACCTCCCCGAGACGCGCGAGATCGAGGCGAAGGTGCGCGAGGCCCTCGAGGCCGAGGGGCACCGCCTCTTCGTGATGAGCGCGGTCACGCGCGAGGGCGTCGACGCCGTGCTCGAGGCGCTCGAGGAGAAGCTCGACGAGATCCGCGCGCCCGAAGAGACCGCCGCGGAAGACGACTCGACCGCGTTCTACAAGGCGCCGCCCCCGCATCGGGTGGGACTTCCCGGAGACCCCGAGGAGCAGTGATCGCGAGGCTCGCGGGATGGGCGTTCGCCGCGGCCCTCGCGCTCGGCCTCGCCGCGCCCGCCTCCGCGCAGTCCATTCCGGACAACGACTTCGCCATCGACCTCGCGCAGGGTCTCGCGAGCGGCACGGGTCGCCAGGTCGGCATGGGCAACGCCTTCACGGCGCTCGCGGCGGGCCTCGACGGAGTCGCCTTCAACCCCGCGTCGGCGGCGATGCGCTCGCTCTCGGAGCTCAAGCGCGTCGAGGTGCGCGGCGGGGGCGGCATCTCGTTCCCGGGCCGCTTCGGTACGGGGGACTTCTTCAACAACGGCCTCGGCAGCACGCGCGGCGTGAACATCGACGACTCGTTCGTCCTCGAGGGCGGGCTCGGCTTCCAGCTCGGGATGATCGGCGTCGTGGGGACGGGCGAGGTGCAGAGCTACATCGTCCGTGGCCGCGAAGGACGCCCCGACTCCAACGTGAACCTCCAGACCTTCCGCGTGGGCGGCGGCTTCAACGTGCTCGGCGGCGACGTCGTGCTCGGCGCGAGCCTGCTCATCACGCGCATGGCGATCACCTCGGGCCTCGGCCTCGGCCTGGGCGTCGGCGCGCTCGTCCGCACGAGCGCGCCCGGGATGGAGATCGGCGCCGTCTATCGACCGGAGGGCTCGCGCTTCCGCGTGGGCGTGGCCGCCGTGAGCCACATCAAGGCGCGCGTCGTGCCCGAGGGCGACGACGGCGTGGTCATGGAGGGCGGCTACGTCCTGCCGCGCGAGGTCGTGCGCCCCTGGGAGGCGCGCTTCGGCATCGCCTATCAGCTCGGCCCGCGCCCGCTCAACCGGCGCTACGAGCTGCCGCCCGATCCCAGCGCCTGGGTCCGCGCGCAGGATCGCGAGGCGCGCTGCGCTCGTATCGCCGAGCAGCTCGCGCGCGAGGCGGCCCGCGGCGTCGCGCCGAGGGAGCACGTCTCGCCCGAAGAGCGCATGCTCTGCCCGTCCATCGAACAGCGCCCGAGCGATCCGGAGTTCTGGGAAGAAGAGCGGATCCGGCGCGAAGAGGAGCGGGCCACGCGCGACACGCGCATCGAGCGCGAGCGGAAGCGCATCAAGCATCAGCGATGGATCGACTACGAGATCCTGCCGCGTCGATATTTTCTCGTATCGGCGGACCTCGTCGTCATCGGCGGCGTGCGGCGATCGGTCGGCATCGACGGCTTCCTCGATCAGGAGCTGCGCCTCCACACCGAGCGTCCGTCGTTCCTCCCGCGCCTCGGCGTGGAGGGCGAGCCCTGGCCGCGCCGCCTGAAGCTCCGCGCGGGCGCCTACGTAGAACCTGGCCGAAACGCGGGGGTTTCGGCGCGGATGCACTTCACGGCCGGCTTCGACGTGCGGCTCTTCGTGCTGGAGTTCACGGGCCCGGTGAACCCGTGGGACATCCGCGTCGGCGCCACGATGGATCTCGCGCGCGACTATTCCGATCTCGGCCTGAGCCTCGGATTCTGGTATTGAGGGACCGAGCCGAGGTGGTATGACGGAACGGGTTCCCATTCCGCGAACACCGCTCTAGGCTCCATCGATCGACACATGAACCAGCGCAAGGAGGATACGGCCCTCGGGGTCGCGCGGGCACGTTTCGTCGACTCGCTTCCGCAGAAGGCGGAGGAGATCCAAGCGGTCGTCCGCACACTCCGCGGCGCGCCCGACGACGAAGCCTCGCGCGAAGAGGTCCGCAAGCGCTTCCACGCGCTCTATGCCTCCGCGCAGGTCTTCCGCATCCAGGCGCTCGCCGAGGCGCTCAAGCGATGTCTCGTCGTCATCGACGAGGCGCGCGACGAAGGCCGGGCGCTCACGGAGGCCGACTTCGACACGCTCGACGGCGTTCTCGGCTCGGTGAGCGAGCTCGCGACGGGACAGCGGCCGTCGATCATCCCCAACATGGACGACGCGGTGGAGAACTCGCGCTACTCGGTGCCGCGTCCCTCTGCGCTCGGCATGGCGCCGTATCGCCCCGACACCGAGGCCAAGACGGTGCCGCCGCTCCGGTCGGCGTCGAGCCCCGGCTTCCCCGTGGCGCGCCCGCCGCGGCCCGCGTCCAACCCGGGCTTCGCGCCGCCCAAGCCCACCACGCCCCCGCGCCCGGCGTCGAGCCCCGGCTTCTCGCCGCCCAAGCCGGCGCTCCCGCCGCGTCCGGCGTCGAGCCCGGGCTTCCTTCCGCCCAAGCCGGCGCGTCCCGCGTCCAACCCGGGCTTTGCGCCGCCCCGGCCCGAGAGCTCGCCCTTCGGTGGCGGCGCGCTCGGCAAGGCCAAGAGCGCGGCGTTCGCGCCGCGCGCCGGCGGCTCCATCCCGCCCACGCGCCCCGAGAAGCGCATCTCCGCCTCGCGCGGCGCCGTCACGTCCATCGACGTCGATCGCGTGATCCTCGTGCTCATGGTGGGCGGCGAGCCCATCGCCCAGCGCATCACGCCGATCTTCCCCAAGAGCCGCGTCGAGCTCCTCCAGAGCGCCAACGAAAAGGAAGCCGTCGAGCTCGCACGCGAGTCGCTCCCCGACGTCGTCGTGGTCGCGCCCTCGTTCGCGCGCCCCGCAGCCGAGGCCTTCGCCGAGGCGGCGCTCGATCATCTGCCGCGCGTGCAGCTCAGCCCGCCCTCGGCGGACGAGGCAGACTATCGCCTCGAGGGCGTGACGGCGGTCGTCGCCGTGAACGCGCCGCCCACCAAGCTCGCGGGCGCCATCGTCGACGCCGCCTGCGGTGCGTCCACGCGCCGCGTGGAGGCACGCCCCGCGCGTCGTGAGGGCCGTCTCGACGGCGTCGAGGCCGTCGTCGCCTTCGACGAGCCGGGCGTCACGCACTTCATCGCCACCGAGCTCGAACGCGCCGGCGCCAAGGTGCACCGCGCGAGCGACGGCACGCGCGCCCTGATGCTCGCGCGCACGCTCCGCCCGGCGCTCCTCCTCACCGGCGAGTCGCTCCCCGAGATCCCCGGCGCCGAGGTCGTCGAGCGCGTCCACGGCGATCCCTCGCTCCTCTCCGTCCGCACGATCCTCCTCGAGATCGACGAGGATCTCCGCGCGAAGATGCGCGCGGCCACCGACGACGCGTCGCGGGCTGCGGCCGGCGCCGGCTTCGTGCGCGACGCGGCCATCGACGCCGTTGCTGCGCGCCGGGCCGTCGTCGAGCAGGCCGTCGCCACGAGCCGCGGCCGCCTCCGCGGCGTGGGCATCCCCGCGCTCCTCGAAGCGCTCGAGCGCAAGGGCGCCGACGTCCTCCTCGAGCTCCGCGACCTCGCGCACACGGTCGAGCTCGAGGTGCGCGGCGGGAAGCCGGTCGTCGCCACCTACACCGCGTCGAACGGCGACTTCGCGCGAGGCGACCGCGCCTTCGATCGCCTCGCGTCGTTCACGGGCGGGCGCTTCCGCATCACGGCCGGGGAGGGCGAGCCCAAGGGACCGGCGGTGGCGGCGGAGGCGCGTGACCGTCTCCTCGCGGAGCTCTCGCGCAGGAGCGTCCTCCTCGAGCTCCTCGAGTCGTCGCTCGACGACGGAGCGCGCCTCGCGATCGATCCCGATCTCGCCGCCTCCGTGGGGCTCGAGGAGCGCGTCATCGGGGCGCTCGGCGAGTCGACCACGCTCGGCGCGGCCAAGGAGACGCTCGGCGAGCGCGCCCTCGACTCGCTCCTCGCGCTCGCGCGCGGCGGCGCCATCACGCGCCTCGAAGACGCGAGCGGACGCGATCTCGTCGAGGCAGGGCTCGCGGAGCGCGGCGCGCCCGACGTCGACGCGGCCGATCTCGCCGACACCACGCCGGGGAGCCTCCCCGCGGCCGTCGAGCCCGAGGCCGCCGACGACGAGGCCGAGCCCCTCGAGCTCGACGCGTTCGAGAGCGTCGCCGTCGAAGAAGACGACGCCGAGCCGGTCGAGCTCCCGCCGGGCGACGCCTTCGCCACGACCACCGAGTCCATCCCCACCCTCTCGCTCTTGCCGGATCCCGAGCCGGATCCCGAGCCGTCCCTCCCGCTCTCGCTCGAGCCGCCCGTCCGCGACGTGCCGCCGCTCCCCGCCGCGCCGGCGCGCGAGACGACGGCCGAGCCCCCGGCGCCGCGGCCGACCCTCCGGCGCCCCGACGAGGCGCCCAAGAAGCCGGCGCAGCGCGGTGGAGGTGGGTTCCGCGTCGCGGTCCTCTCGACGCTCGTCGTCGCCGGTCTGGGCTTCGCCGCGATCGAGCTCTTCGATCTCGACGCGCTCTTCACGGCCGGCTCGCGCGGCGCGTCCGCCCCCAAGTCTGCCGTCGCCGAGGAGCGCGCGGCGGTCGCGCCGGTGGCCGAGGACGAGACGCCCGCGAAGCTCGAGAACCCGTTCCCGGAGATCGCCAAGCTCTACGGCGAGCGCCGCGAAGGGATCGCCGATCGCAGCGTGACGATCCCCGAGGGCCACGGCCTCCTCGTGGTCGAGGCGCCGTCGCGCGGCGAGCCCGCCGAGGTCTACGTCGGCGGCACCAGCCTCGGGAAAGCCCCTGTTGCCAAGGCGTTTCCGCCCGGTCCCCACGAGGTCACGCTCGTGCGCGGCAGCGAGCGCCTCTTCCGATACGTCTTCGTCGAGCCTGGCGTCTCCCGCGTCCTCCCGGGCGAATGAGCCGCCGGCATCGTTGACCTCGAGATCCCAGGCTGCTAGCAGCCTGTTCAGTGACCCGTTTCGGGCCCGGAGGATTCATGCGGACGCTAGGTTTGTACGCACTCGTGCTCGCCTTCGCGGCGAGCGGATGTTTCGGCGGCGGAGAGGATTCGCCCCAAGAGTCCAAAGGCGAGGCGCCCGCCGAGGGGAAGGGGCCGGCCGCGGCCGGCGAAGCGAAGACGACGCGCGCGCCCTCGCGGCTCTACGACGGTCTCGAGGAGCGCCTCGATCTCCTCGCGCTCGGCCACATCGCCGAGGTGCATCGCGACGGGATCTTCATCGACTTCGGCACGCCGTCGCAGCGCGCCTACACCTTCGGTGATTGGAACACGGGCTGGCTCAAGCAGGGCGCCGACGGGGAGACCACCTACGCCCGCGTCGGCCTCCGCGGCCGGATCTACTTCCACGCCGACGAGAAGCGCGCCCACCGCGTGAAGATGCGCCTCAAGCCCAACGGCACGGCGGCCATGACGGCGTATATCAACAACGTCCAGGGCCCCTCGGTGCAGCTCCGGCAGGACTTCCACGAGGTGGAGTTCACGCTTCCGGCGCAGCACATCCGCGAAGGCGAGAACTACCTCCTCCTCGTCTTCGGCGGCACCGCGCCCCTCGACGGCGAGGACGTCGCGGCGGCCATCGACTGGATGCGCATCATCCCCGGCGAGTCGTTCCCCGAGGGCGAGTTCGTCCCGCCCGTGCTCGACTCGCTCGTCTCGGCCGTGCGCGTGGGAGGGGAGACGCGCCGCGCCTACGTGGCCCGTCGCCCGCTCGAGATCCGTCAGTACGTGGAGGTGCCGCGCGACGGCAAGCTCGGCTTCGCGCTCGGCTTCGAGGGGCAGGGGACGGCGCCCGTGCTCGTCCGCGTCTCGACCGACGGGAAGCCCACCGAGACGGTCTTCGAGGGCGAGGCGACCGGCGAGTTCGTCGAGCACCTCGTCGATCTCTCCAAGTACGCCGGCAAGATCGTCCGGCTCGAGATGGTCGCGCCCGGCGTCGGCGCGGGCCGTGTGGCCTTCGCGGAGCCGCGGCTCCTCGCGCCCAAGCCCAAGGCCGCGGGCGAGCTCGCGCAGCCCAAGAACCTCATCGTCCTCCTCATCGACACGCTCCGCGCCGACCGGCTCAAGCCCTACACGCCGAGCTCGCGCGTGAAGACGCCCGCGCTCGACGACATCGCGAAGCGCGGCACGGTCTTCGAGTGGGCCATCTCGCCGGAGAACTGGACCAAGCCCTCGGTCGCCTCGGTGCTCACGGGCCTCTATCCGCAGACGCACGGCGCGCGGAAGATGGAGTCGGTGCTCGGCCAGAAGGCGCTCCTCATCAGCGAGCACCTCAAGGCGCACGGCTTCGCGACCGGCTCGTTCATCGCCAACGGCTACGTCTCCGATCGCTTCGGCTTCGATCAGGGCTGGGACCACTACACCAACTTCATCCGAGAGCGGAAGAACACCGACGCCGAGTACCTCTTCCGCGAGGCGGCGGACTGGATCGAGACCAAGAAGGACGGGCGCTTCTTCGCCTACGTCCACACCATCGATCCGCACGTCCCCTACGATCCGCCCGACGAGTTCCTCAAGCTCTACGACGCGCGTGATTACGACGGCCAGGTGAAGAACCGCCTCACGCCGAAGCTCCTCGAGGACGCCAAGGGCAACAACCCCAAGGTCGTCTTCACCGAGCGTGACAAAGCCCGCCTCAACGCCCTCTACGACGGCGAGATCACCTACCACGACCACTACTTCGGCAAGTTCCTCGAGCGGCTCCGCGCGATGGGGGTGCTCGACGACACGCTCCTCGTCATCACCTCCGACCACGGCGAGGAGTTCGACGACCACGGCTCGTGGGGCCACGGCCACAGCGTCTACAACGAACTCCTCCGCGTCCCCCTCATCTTCTACTTCCCGGGCAACGTGCCCGAGGGGGCGCGCGTCTCCGACGTCGTCACCACGGCCGGCATCGCGGCGACCGTCACGGAGCTCCTCGGCCTCCCGGCGATGCCCGACGTCGAGGTGCCGAGCCTCGTGCCCTACCTCCGCGGCGGCACGCCGGCGCGTCCCTCGGTCGCCTTCAGCGACTTCATGGACGATCGGCGCGTGGCCACGGCGGCCGGCGCGAAGCTCATCGTGCGTGGCAACCTCACGGCGACGCTCTTCGATCTCGAGCGCGACCCCAAGGAGAAGGAGCAGCTCCCGGTGAGCGCGCGCCCCATCACCGGTCGCTATCTGCGCGTGCTCCTCAGTCTCTACTCGGGGGCGGACAACCGCCAGCGCTGGCTCGAGGGCGGCGAAGGCCGCGGCGCCAAGATCGACACCGAGTCCAGCAAGCTCGACGACGTCACGCGCAAGCAGCTCGAAGAGCTGGGCTACTTCGACAACAACTGAGCCCGCTCCGCGCGGAGCGGGAAGAGCGTGATCCCCACGAGAGCGCCGTCCGGGCGGCGCTCGAAGTGGAAGGTCCCGCCGTGCGCGGTGATGATCTTGTCGATGATGCCGAGGGTGAGCGCATCGAGCTCGCTCGAGAGCACCGTCCGCTTCCCGGAGGATTTGAGGCTCGCGCGCGCCATGGTCTCGACCCAACCGTGGCTGTCGCCGATCTCCACGCGGATGAAGTCGCGCTCGCGCTCACGGTGCAGCGTGCCCACGACGCGGAGGTGGCTCTCGGCGCTCATCTTGCTCGCGGCGCTCTCGAGCAAGAGGAGCACGGCCTTCTCGAGGAGACGCGCGTCGGCGTCGATGAAGCGGACCTCGTCGTCGATCGAGACGTCCACCTGGGGGCGCGTGCCGAGGCTCGCTTTGAGCGCGTCGAGCGCCTTCTCCCAGATGCTCGGGACGTCGCATACGTCGATCTGGGGCTCGATGGGGCGCGCGTAGGTGAGCAGATCGGTGATGAGCCGGTTCAGGCGTTCGGTCTCGCGCACCATGAGCGAGAGCGCGTGCTCGCGCGCTGCGTCGGAGAGGTCCTCGATGCGGAGGTCGGCGGCGGCCTCGCGCAGATTGGTCACGGGCGTCTGGATCTGCCTCGCGATCACGCCCGAGAGCTCACCGACGATGGCGAGCGGCTCCTTCTTGCCGATCTCGGTCTCGAGGAAGGCGATCTGGTCGTAGCGGAGCCGGAGCTCCGACGTCTGACGCTCGAGCTCCGATCGCACCTCGAGGTACTTGGAGAGGATGAGCAAGCTCAGCGCCAGGCTGAAGAAGACCACGGAGATGGGCGCGAGCGGGATGGCGCGCACGCCGATCGCGTAGTGGACGAAGTCGAGCGAGTAGGCGACCGAGGTGACGCTCATCACGGCCGCGAGCTCGCGCACGAGCGGCACGCGCGTGAGCTTCTTCAGGCCTGGCGCCCAGGCGACGAGGTAACCGAAGAAGCCGAGCCCCGCGCTCGCGAAGCCGATGGGGGTCATCGCCGCGACGGGGCGCTCGGGGCCCGCCGCGAGCCGCGAGCCCTCCACGAGCATCACGGCAGGGTCGTAGGCGAAGCCCGCGAGGACGGGGAGCATCGTCACGCCCGCCACGATGCAGGTGGCGCGGACGCTGAACCAGTCGTCGTCGAGGTCGAAGTACGCCCGGACGAAGGGCGTGAAGGCGAGGAGGCTCCCGAAGTGCGCGGCGAGCACCATCGACTGCCAGCGCGCCGCGTCGTGCGGCGACGTCGCGAGGAGCTCGAAGTACTGGGCGATGCTCGCCATGCCCAGCGCGAGCGCGACCCAGCCGAAGCTCGCCTGCGCGCTCGCGAGCGCGGCGCGGCGCGTGAGCAGGCCGAAGGAGAGCGCCGTGAAGAGCTGGATGGCCCCGAAGCCGAGGTAGAGCGAGGGGAAGGCGTTCACGGCACCGTGCTCCCCGCGGGGAGATCCGCGATCGAGACGTCGAGGAGCGAGGGGAGCTGGCTCGCACGCCGTCGAGGGAGGAGGAGCCGCGCGGTGGTGCCCTCGCCCTTCTGGCTGCTGAACGAGAGCCGCCCGCCGTGGTTCGCGGCGATGCGGTCCACGATGGCCAGCGCGAGGCCCGTCCCGCGGGAGCGCGTGGTGAAGAAGGGCGTCGCCGCCTTCTCGAGCGTCTCGGGGTCCATGCCCTCGCCGCAGTCGACGACGCAGAGCTCCACCGCCGGATCACCGTCGATCTCGGCGTCACGCGCCTCGAGCACGATGACGCCGGGGCCGGAGGTGGCGTCCACCGCGTTCTGCACGAGGTAGTGGAGCGCGTTCTCGAGGAGGTCGCGATCCCCCACGAGCGACTCGACCTCGACGTGGACCTCGAAGCGGATCTCGCCGTCGCGTACGCGCGGGTACTGCGCCTGGGCGCGCCGGACGCAGCGGTCGAAGAGGCTCGCGACGTCGCAGAGGGCAAAATTGGGTTTGCCGTGCTCGGCGAAGGTGCTGAGCTCGACGGCGAGCTTGTGGAGGCGCTCCGTCTCCTCCTCGAGGATCTCCACGAGCTTGGCCCGCGCGCGATCGCCGTGCGTGCCCTTGCGGATGGCCGAGGTGGCGTTGCGGATCACGGCGAGCGGGTTCCGCACCTCGTGGGCGATGACCGCGGAGAGCGAGCCCACGGCCGCGAGCTGCTCGGTCTCGGCGAGCTGCTCGTGTTTCTGCACGAGGTCCTCGAGGCTCGCGGCGTAGGCGGCCCGGCGTCGAGCGAGCTCTTCGGTGGCCTCGCCGAAGCGGTCGAGGAGCGTCCAGTGGACCATCCCGACCCCCACCATGCCCGCGTAGGCGAGGACGTCGATGCGGGGGAGGGCCAGGGCCGAGATGGCGGCGTCGAGCCAGGCCGCGCCGAGGCAGATGGCCGCCGCGCTCGAGACGCGCCGAACGTATGGATCGTGGCCGCGCTGACGCCGCACGATGAGGAGCGCGCCGGTCGCGAGGATGAGCCCGAGGGCGAACATCGCCGCGCCGGCGGGTTTGACGGTGTAGCTCCCCTCGGGCGTGAGGTCGCCGTGCACTCCGGCCAGCACGAGGAGGATCCCGAGGACGGACCAGAGCCCCGCGAAGGGCACGAGCATCGATGGCGAACGCGAGACGCCCGCGCACATCGCGACGAAGGTGCCGCCGAGGAGGTATCGCCCCACCGCAGAGAGCTCGAGCGCGAACGCGGCCTCCTCGGGCGTATGCGCGCCGATGAAGCGGAAGCGCGCGTAGGAGACGACCGTGAACGCGATGCACACGTAACCGAAGCGTGAGAGCTCGGGCTCCACGTGACGCCTCGTGAACGCGATGAGGTACAGCGCCGCGGCGAAGCCGTACATCAGCGTCCAGGTCAGGAGCAGCGTTCCCTGGATGGGCACGAGGGGAGCATAGATCGAGCCCCGCGGCGCGCGGCACAACTTCCATCTCGCGCGACCGATCTCCCTTTTTTTGCCCCGCGACCCGAGCGTTTCCTAAGCTGTCGTCGTGCGGTCCCTCGGCTCGATGAAGGCGGCTCTCGTCCTCGGCATCCTGGCGCTCACCTCCGCGGTGGTCGTGCACGGCTCGGCGCGATCCGACGACGGCGCAGACGGCGCATACGACGGCGTGAAGCCGGGCACGGATCACAGGCCGCCCGGACCCGACGTCGCCGGCAAGGGGCGCTACGTCACCTTCCCCGGCTTCGAGGTGCTCCCCGGCGGTCGAAGCCGCGTCTTCGTCCAGACGAGCGCCCGCATCGAGCCCGTCGTCACGCAGGCGTCGGGGCGCTTCGAGGTCGTGCTCCCCAACACGCGCGTGCACCTCCGCAACAACCGGAGGCCGCTCGAGACGGAGCACTTCGCGACGCCCCTCGCGCGCGCCCGGGTCGAGCAGCGCAAGAAGGACGCCGTGCTCGTCCTCGAGCTCAAGCACCCCATCGACTCGGTGCAGGTGCACGTGCAGCCTGGCCAAGACGGCTATTTCTTCGTCTTCGTCGAGCTGCCGCGGAGCGAGTGAGGCTCAGTCGTCGAGGAGCGCGCGGAGCTGCCCGAGGAGGGCGTCGCGCGAGACCTCGCCCTTCTTGTCGGCGTCGAGGCGCTTCCACTGCACCACGCCGCGGGCGAGCTCGTCCTCGCCGAGGATGAGCACGAGGCGCGCGCCGGAGCGATCGGCCCTGCGGAGCTGGCTCTTGAGCGAGGCCGTGGGGCGGAGATCGGTCTCCACGCGGTGATCGGCGAGCCGGAGCGCGCGCGCGAGGACGGTGGCCTCGGTGCGGGCGCGATCGTTCGCGGCCAGGATCACCACGCGATCCTCGGTGGCCGGCGCCTCCTCGGACATCGCGAGCAGGAGCCGCTCGATGCCGAGGGCGAAGCCGAAGGCTGGGATGGAAGGTCCGCCGAGCTCTTCGATCATGGCGTCGTAGCGGCCGCCGCCGGCGAGCGCGTTCTGCGCCCCGAGCTCGCCGCCACGCCCCTGGATCTCGAAGAGCGTGCGCGAGTAGTAGTCGAGGCCGCGGACGAGCCGGCGCTCGATCTCGAAGGGCGTGCCGAGCGACTCGAGCGTGCCGACGAGGAGGTCGAAGTGCTTGCGATCTTCCTCGCTCAAGAAGTCGAGGATGGACGGCGCGCCCTCGGCGATGGCCTGGTCCTCCGGGGCCTTGGAGTCGAGGATGCGGAGGGGGTTGGTCTCGAGGCGACGCTGGCTGTCGGCCGAGAGCTTCTCGCGCTGCGGCGCGAGGTAGTCGAGCAGGGCCGTGCGGTAGCGCGCGCGGGTCTCCGGGCCGCCGAGCGAGTTCACGAGGACGCGGATGTCCTTCACGCCCACGCGCTCGAGGAAGGAGACGACCATGTCGATCACCTCGGCGTCTACGAACGGGCCGTGATCGCCGTAGACCTCACATCCGGCCTGATGGAACTGCCGGTAGCGGCCCTTGGCCGGGCGCTCGCGGCGGTACATCGGGCCCATGTAGTACCAGCGGGTGACGGCCTCGCGGGCGTGGATCGTGTGCTCGAGGTAGGCGCGCGCGCACGACGCGGTGCCCTCCGGGCGCAGCGTGAGGCTCTTCTCGCCCTTGTCGGCGAAGGTGTACATCTCCTTCTCGACGATGTCGGTGGCCTCACCGATCGACCGCGTGAAGAGCTCGGTGGGCTCGACGAGCGGCGTGCGGATCTCGCCGAAGCCGTAGGACTCGACGGTCTTGCGGAACTCGCGCTCGAGGCGGTGCCAACGGCCGACCTCGTGCGGCAAGATGTCGTTCATGCCTTTGACGGCGCGGGGGGTGTTCATCGTTCAGTGCAATCCGTAGCTGCGCCCCTTGGCGAGGTGGGTGACGGCGTCACCGAGGCCGCGCAGGGTGAGCGGGAACATCTCGAAGACCTTGCGGACGTGCTCGATGGTGTTGCCCGTCCAGTACCGCTCCGGCTCGGGGTTGAGCCAAGCCGCGCGGTCGAAGTGATCGGCGAGCATCATGAGCCATCGGATGCCCTCCGTCCCGCGATCGTCGCCGAGATCGAGCGAGCCGCCGGCCGCGAAGAGCTCGTAGGGCGCCATGAGCGCGTCCCCGACCATGATGAGCTTGTAGTGGCGGCCGCACTCGTGGAGCAGGTCGCGCACGCGGATGGGCTTGTCGAAGCGATCCGTCTCGTAGACGTGGCCGTAGACGCAGTTGTGGAAGTAATAGGTGCGCAGCTCCTTGAAGTGGCTCGCGCGCTTCGCGGCGGAGAAGAGCCGCGAGCAGAGGTGCGCGTAGGGATCCATGGAGCCGCCGATGTCCATCATGAGGATCACGCGCGTGTTCCCTCGGCGGGGGGCGCGCGTCACCACCTCGATCTCACCGCCGTTCGAGGCGGTCTTCTCGATGGTGCCCTCGAGGTCGAGCTCGTCCTCGGCGCCCTCGCGGATGAAGGCGCGGAGCTTGCGCAGCGCGACCTCCATCTGCCGCGTGTCGAGCGTGATGTCGTCGCGGAGGCCCTTGTACATGCGGGCGTCGGCCACCTTCACGGCGCTGCGGTTCCCGCCGGGGCCGCCCACGCGGATGCCCTGCGGGGACTGGCCCGAGTGCCCGAAGGGGCTCGTCCCGCCCGTGCCGATCCACTTGTTGCCGCCGTCGTGGCGCTCGTCCTGCTCCCGCAGGCGCTCCTCGAAGAGCTTCTTGAGCTCCTCGAGGTCCATCGACTCGATGAGGCGCCGCTCCTCTTCGCTCAGCTCGCGCTGCCGCTCCTTCGCGTCCTTGAGCCACTCGAAGAGCTCGTCCTTGAGGCGCTTCGCCTGGACCTCGATGCCCTTGAAGTACTTGGAGAACGCCTGGTCGAAGTCGTCGTAGTGCGCGACGTCGTGGATCATCGTCGCGCGCGCGACGTAGTAGAACCCCTCGAGCGAGGAGTCGTGGAGCCCCGCGGCGAGCGCCTCCGCAAGCGCGAGCGCCTCGGTCGTCCCCACGGGGACGCCGCGCTCGCGAAGCTCGAAGAGGAAGGGGACGATCATCGGGGCCTCAGCTCCTCCAGCGGCGACCGCCGGCGATCTGATCGGCGTAGGCCACGAGGTCCTGCTCCTTCTTGAGCAGCGCGCCCAGGAAGGGGAGGTTCTGATCGAGCGTCACGTTCTTGATGCCGGTGCGCTTGAGCACGGCGATCCAGTCGATGAGCTCGCTCGTGCTCGGGCGCTTGCGGAGCCGCGTCATGTTGCGGAGCTGGTAGAAGACCTCGATCGCTTGATCGGCGAGCTGCTTGTCGAGGTCGGGGTGGTGGACGTCGACGATGCGCTGCATGAGGTCTCGGTCGGGGAACTCGATGAAGTGGAAGATGCAGCGGCGGAGGAAGGCGTCGGGGAGCTCCTTCTCCGCGTTGGACGTGATGATGACGAGCGGGCGGTGCTTCGCGACGATCTCCTCCTGGGTCTCGTCGACGTAGAAGCGCATCCGGTCGAGCTCGTTGAGGAGGTCGTTGGGGAACTCGAGGTCGGCCTTGTCGATCTCGTCGATGAGCACGACGACGCGCTCGTCGGAGACGAACGCCTGACCGAGCGGCCCGAGCTTGATGTACTGGCGGATGTCATTGACGTCGCGATCCCCGAAGCGCGAGTCGTAGAGGCGCTGCACGGTGTCGTAGACGTAGAGGCCGTCCTGCGCGCGCGTGGTGCTCTTCACCTGCCAGCGGATGAGCTTCATCCCGAACGCCTTGGAGACGGCCTCGGCGAGCTGCGTCTTGCCCGTGCCAGGCTCGCCGCGCACGAGGAGCGGCTTCTCGAGGACGATGGCGCAGTTGACCGACGCCTCGAGCGAATCGTTGGTGAGGTAGTTCTCGGTACCGGAGAAGCGCTTGGGATGGTTCATGGGCTTGGACTCGTGAAGCGGCCCGCCGAGCGGGCTCGCTCCGGTCCTATCACGGCGCCGGGGGCCGAACCACGCGAGCCTCGCCGCGAAAGTCGATCAACCCTCGCACGACGGGGCCCTCGGGGCCGATCTCGAGGAGGGTGGGACCCGATTCACGGTAGCCCTCGCCCAGGAAATGGGGCGGGCCGGCGAGGGGGCCGACCACCACGCGGCGGGGGTCGGGCGCGTCGCCGCCCGGGAAGGCGAAGACGCCGCGCGTCGGGAGCCCGGTCTCGGCCGTGGGCTCGGCCCAGGCGAAGGTGAACGCCGAGGCGGCGTCGACGGCTCGCAACCGCGCGTCGAGATCGTCGAGGTCGTAGCCGCAGGCCTCGTCGGAGTGCGCGTAGCGGCCGGCGGGCGCCCCAGGGACCAGGACCCACTCGAGGCCCCCGAGCTCGAGCACGTAGGTGCTCCGCCCGTCGACGAGGCGCGCGCGCGTCTCGCGATCGAGCGCGCCGATTCCGTCGTCGAGCGCCTCGAGCGACTCGTCGCCGCCGGGCACGAGGACGATGGGCTTCTTCGTGCGGGAGAGCGCCTCGAGGTGCGCGACCACCTCGTTCTTCTTGCGGCCGACCCCGCCGAGGACGACGAGGAGGTCCACGCCTTCTTCGTCGATCGCCGAGGCGGCGAGCGTGAGCTCGTCGAGCTCGTCGTCGGCCCCGCGGAATGCGGCCACGCGCAGCACGGGGCGATCGGCGCGGAGGGCGGCGCGCCTCCCTTCGACCACGAGGGAGGCCCCGCCCAGATCGACCTCGCGCGCGTCGGGCTCCTTGGCGAGGAGGCATGCGCGATAGGGGTGCGGTCCGCCGCGGAGCTCGGCGCCGCCTCCGCACGAGCCGCAGCCCTGCGCGAGCAGCGCGAGGAGGCCCACTTCCACGGCGCGGAACCGGCGCTTCTCGGAGACGGCTCGGCTCATGCGCGAGGGGCCGCGGCGCGCGAGAACAGCTCGAGGGTCTTCTTCCAGCTCACCTCGTCGGCGTGCGCGTCGTAGCGGAGCGGGAGCCCGAAGCGCTCGCCGCGCTCGGTGGCGCCCGGGTTGGTGAAGGCGTGGACGACGCCCGGGAAGACCACGAGCTCGGCCTTGGCGCCGGCCGCCGCCATGTCCGCGCGGAAGGCCTCGTGGCGGTCGGTGGGGACCATCGGATCGTCGGCGCCCACGAACGCGGCCACCTCGGCCTTCACCGCGCCGGGCTTGGTGGGCGCGCCGAGATCGAGGCTGCCCGGGTGGAAGGCGGCCACGGCGCGGAGGTCGAGCCCTTCGCGCGCCATGAAGATCACCACCGCGCCGCCGAAGCAGTAGCCGATGGCCGAGATGGCGCTCGCGTCCACCTCGGGGCGCTCTTTCACGGCCTCGATTGCGGCCTCGAAGCGCGCCTTCAGCCGGCCGAGATCGGAGAAGGCGTCGTTCATCATCGCCTTGGCCTGCTCGGCCGTCTCGGCCTGGGCGCCCTCGCCGTAGAGATCGATCGCGAAGCCCACGTAGCCGGCCTCGGCGAGCATGCGGGCCCGCTTCTCGACGTATTCGCCGCGACCCCACCACTCGTGGACGACGAGGACCGCGGGCCGGGGGCCCTTCGCCTCGGGGTTCACGGCCAGGAGTCCGCGGAGCGTCGCGCCTCCGCACGCGTATTGGATCTCTTCGGTCTGGATCATCTCGTTCCCTCGATCGCTCATGGGTGGGTAGGATAGGGGAAGACGCCCGCGTCGTCCGCTCCGACCGGCCGCGCGCGGCGTACGGCGCATTCGTTCAGCGCCGAGGCGCGTTCGCCTGCCTTGACTCGACCCCGGCCCCCCCTATAGTACGCGACCCCACGAGCCGGCCGATTCGGCGCGAGGGCCTTTTTCCCTTCGACAGATGCCCGCCTTCGTCCTCGACATCAAGGACCTCGACGCCATCGGACGCGAGTTCGCGTTCGTGGTGGAGCCGTCGTGGCTCGCGGCGGAGCTCGAGGGGACGGATCTACGCGCTCATCCGGAGCGCTCCAAGGGCACGCTCGAGGTCCGCGTCCAGCGCTCCAACGACGACGTCCTCGTCCAGGCCCACGTCGTCACCGGCCTCGTGGCCGATTGCGATCGCTGCCTCGAGGAGGTCTTCCTCCCGATCGACGTCCGCGTCACCACGCTCCTCAGCCCCGAGGGAAGCGGCCCCATCGACGTCGAATTCGCGGAGGACGCGCTCGATCGCGACACCTATCGCGGGGACGAGGTCATCCTCGACGAGATCGTCCGCGAGCACATCGTGCTCGAGGTCCCCATGCAAATCCATTGCCCGGGCGGCTGCGAGATGCCAAGCATCCCCGCATCCGTCCGTGGACCCGACGACTTCGGCGCCAAGCCCGAGGTCGATCCCCGGTTCGCCTCTCTTCTCAAGCTCAAAGACGATTCCAAGAAGGATCAGGAGTAAACGCCGTGGCCGTTCCGAAGCGACGCACCAGCCGCATGAAGCGCAACCAGCGCCGGGCCCAACACGACAAGGTCACCGCGCCCAACGTGATCCCGTGCCCGAACTGCGGTGACATGATGATCCCGCACCGCGTCTGCGGATCGTGCGGCCACTACAAGGGCCGCTCCGTCCTCTCGGCGAGCACCGGCGAGGCGTGAGCCGCGCGTCCGCGCCACCACCAGGCGCGGACGTCATCGCACGAGGCTTCGCCAGGGAGGGGATCGGTCGTGTTCCAATTGAAGGGTCGAGTCGCGCTCGTGACCGGCGGCAGCCGGGGCATCGGACGTGCCATCAGCGTCGCGCTCGCGCGCGCCGGTGCGTTCGTCGTCGTCAATTACCGTGGTAACGAGGCGGCGGCGCACGAGACGCTCGAGGAGATCCGCAAGGCGGGCGGTGACGGCGCGATCCTCGGCTTCGACGTGGCCGACCCTGCGGCGGTCGACGAGGCCATCCAGGGCATCGTCGAGCGGCACGGCTCGCTCGACATCCTCGTGAACAATGCGGGCCTCGCCATCGATCAGCTCCTCATGCGCGTGAAGCCCGAGGAGATCGACAAGACCTTCGCGACCAACGTCGCCGGCGCGATCTACTGCGCCAAGGCCGCCATCCGGCCGATGATGCGCAAGAAGCACGGGCGCATCATCCAGATCTCCAGCGTCGTGGCCGAGAGCGGCAACCCCGGTCAGGTGGTCTACTCCGCGTCCAAGGCGGCCCTGATCGGCATGACCAAGACCCTCGCGCGCGAGTACGCCTCGCGGGGCATCACGGTCAACACCGTCACGCCGGGTTTCATCGAGACCGACATGACGGCCAATCTTCCCGAGGCGGCCCGTCAGGGCATCCTCGCGCAGACCCCCGTGGGACGCATCGGTCGTCCCGAGGAGGTGGCTGCGGCAGTGCTCTTCCTCGCCAGCGACGAGGCGAGTTACGTCACGGGGCAGACCCTTGGCGTGAACGGTGGCATGTACGTGTGATGCAAACGGAGTTGCGCTCTGCGGAGGGGGAGCGCAACTTCACCGCCATGGCGCCTCGGCTCCATGCGCAAGGTGGTTCTGGAGGAATTCATGGAAATCGCTCAGAAGGTCAAAGAGATCATCTCCCAGCAGCTCGACGTCGACATCGAGCAGATCCAGGAGACGTCTTCGTTCATCGATGATCTCGGCGCCGACTCGCTCGCCATCGTGGAGCTCGTCCTCGCCCTCGAAGAGAACTTCGACATCGACATCCCCGACGAGGACACCGAGAAGATCCAGACGGTCGGCGACGCCGTGAACTACATCCGGCAACGCGGCGCCGGCGCTTGAACCGATGGCCCGGGCGAGGATCGCTCGGGCTTTTTCGCTCTGGAGACCAGATCGTGAGACGAGTCGTGATCACCGGCGTCGGTGCGGTGAGCCCGTGCGGGCTCGACGCGCCGAGCACCTTCGATTCCATCGCAGCCGGAAGGAGCGGTATCGCGCCCATCACCCTCTTCGACGCGAGCGAGATCCCCTCGCGGATCGCCGGGGAGTGCAAGGGATTCGATCCCGAGACGGTCATCGAGAAGAAGCGCCTCCGCGAGAGCGCGCGCTTCATCCACCTCGCGATGGCCGCCTCCGTCGAGGCCGTGAGGAACGCCGGCTTCGAGCCCGACGAGTCCCAGAAGGAGCGCGTCGGCACCTTCATCGGC
Source organism: Myxococcales bacterium (assembly GCA_012744445.1). GTDB lineage: Bacteria > Myxococcota_A > Polyangia > Polyangiales > Houyiibacteriaceae > JAAYBZ01. The sequence continues at coordinate 21,167 of JAAYBZ010000086.1, forward strand.
GTGGGCTTCTGCGGGATCGAGGTCTTCGAGCAGAACCACCAGACCTACCTCGAGAAGGGGGCGCGCCGCATCAGCCCCTACTTCATCCCGGCGACGATCTCCAACCTCGCCGCGGGTCAGGTCTCGATGCGCTTCGGCTTCAAGGGGCCGAGCTACTGCAACACGAGCGCCTGCTCCTCGGGCGGCCACGCCATCGGCGAGGCCTTCGAGTGGATCCGGCGCGGCGGCATGGACGCGGCGATCGCGGGCGGCGCCGAGGCGCCGATCACCCCCATGGGGGTCGGCGGCTTCGCGTCGATGCGCGCGCTCTCCAAGCGCAACGAGGAGCCCGAGCGCGCGAGCCGTCCCTTCGACAAGGGGCGTGACGGCTTCGTGATCGCCGAGGGCGCGGCCGTGCTCGTGCTCGAGGAGCGCGAGGCCGCCCTCAAGCGCGGGGCGCGCATCCTGGCCGAGATCGTCGGCTACGGCGCGAGCTCCGACGCCTACCACCTCACCCAGCCCGCCCCGGGCGGGGAGGGGGCGGCGCGGGCGATGCGCATGGCCCTCGCCGAGGCCGAGCTCTCGCCGAGCGACGTCGACTACATCAACGCGCACGGCACCTCCACCCCCACGGGCGATGGGCTCGAGCTCCACGCCATCCGTAACGTCTTCGGCGACCACGTCTCCTCGGGCCTCTGGGTCTCGAGCACCAAGAGCATGACCGGCCACCTCCTCGGGGCCGCGGGCGCGCTCGAGGCGGTGATCACCACGCTCGGCATCCACCGCGGCATCGTGCCGCCCACCATCAACCTCGACGACCCGGACGACGAGGCGCAGGGCTTCGAGCTCGTGCCGCATCACGCGCGGGAGCGCGCCGTCCGAGCCGCCCTCTCCAACAGCTTCGGCTTCGGCGGCACCAACGTGACGCTCGCGTTCAGGAGGCATTCGTGACCGGCAAAGAGACCTGGTTCTTCGGCTCGGACCACGCGGGCCTCGATCTCAAGAACGCCCTCGTCGCGCGGGCCAAGGCGCGCGGTCTCGAGGTCGTCGACCTCGGCACGCACGACGCCGCCAGCACCGACTACCCGGACTACGCGCACGAGGTCGCGCGCCGCGTCGCCGCCGGCGAAGGGCGGGGCGTGCTCGTCTGTGGGACGGGCATCGGCATGAGCATCGCGGCCAACCGCCATCCGGGCGTGCGCGCCGCGCTCTGCGCCGAGCCCTTCGGCGCCCGCATGACGCGCCTCCACAACGACGCGAACGTCCTCTGCCTCGGCGCCCGCATCACGGGGCCGGGTCTCGCCGAGGAGATCTTCGACGTCTTCGTGGATACGCCCTTCGAGGGCGGACGTCACGCGCGCCGCGTCACCAAGATCGACGAGCGCTGACGCTCAGCAGCGGAGCGAGCGGACGCCCGCGCGGTGGACCTTGCCGGGGAGCTCTCGGCCGACGATCGCCTCGGCGATCTGCCCGGCCATCCAGAGCTTCTCGAGGTCGATCCCCGTCTTGATACCCATGCCCTCGAGCGTGTAGACGAGGTCCTCGGTGGCGAGGTTGCCGGCCGCGCCGGGCGCGTAGGGACAGCCGCCGAGGCCGCCCACGCTCGCGTCGAAGGTGCGGATGCCCATCTCGAGGCCGACGAGGACGTTGGCGAGCGCCGTGCCGCGCGTGTCGTGGAGGTGCAGCGCGAGCTTCTCCTGCGGGATCTCCGAGAGGAAGAGGTCGAGGATGCGCTTGGTCTGCACGGGCGTGCCCACGCCGATCGTGTCGCCGAGGCTGATCTGGTAGCAGCCGCGCTCGAGGAGCGTGTGGGCGATGCGCAACGCCGCGCGGGGATCGATCTCGCCCTCATAGGGGCAGCCCCAGACCGTGGAGACGTAACCACGCACGCGGAGGCCGCGCTGGACCGCCGGCTCGATGACCTCGTCGAAGGCCGCGAGGGTCTCGGCGACGGTCTTGTTGACGTTCTTCTTGTTGTGCGTCTCGCTCGCGCTGATGAAGACGGCCACCTCGTGGACGCCGGCGCGGATGGCGCGCTCGAGGCCCTTTCCGTTGGGGCAGAGGGCCGTGTACTGCACGCCGGGGTGCTTGCCGAGCATCCGGCAGACCTCCTCGCCGTCGGCCATCTGGGGGACCCACCGCGGCGAGACGAAGCTCGCGATCTCGATCCGCTTGAGCCCGCTCATGATGAGCGCCTCGATGAGCCGCACCTTGGCGTGGGTCGCGACCTGCGCCGCCTCGTTCTGGAGACCATCCCTCGGAGAGACCTCGTAGATGGAGACCTCGGAGGGCAGCGAATCGAAAAGGGACATCGTGACCAGAGGGTAGCAGTATGCCGGCGTTCCGTCCCGAGCCGTGTGCGTTTGTCGCCTCCCGGGGCGTCGATCCCCGAGGGCGCATGGGCACGAGTCGGTTGTGTCGTGTCGGACGGAATGAGAAGATGCCGCCCATGTCCTTCTTCGCGGCCATGGTCCTCGCGACCCCGATCTTCGGGCTGAGCCTCCAAGTCGACCCCTCGATCGCCTCCTCGATGCCGTTCGCCGTGGACATCTCGGTCGAGGCCGCCGCCGCAGCCGCCGCGGCCGAGGACGACGCGGCGCCCGAGGGGCTCGACGTCGCGAGCGCGCTCGAGCGACGCGCCAAGATCGGCAAGATCCACAAGTGGATGGGCATCTCGACGTGGATCGGGATGACCGCGACCGTCACCTTCGGCGCCATCCAGTACCGAAACCTCTACGGCTTCTTCGCCGGCCGCGACGACAACCCGTGCGCGCGCGGCGACGCCATCCCCAACCAAGACGCCTGCTCGGGGCGGCCGTGGTATCACACGGTCTCGTCGGTCGTCACCGGCGTGCTCTATTTCACCACGTTCGGCCTGAGCTACGCGATGCCCGATCCCATCGGCCTCGACGAGGGCGACTCGCGGTCGGCGCGCACGCTCCGGCGCCACAAGCGCCTCCGCTGGGCGCATTTCGGGGGCATGGCGGCGCAGGCGCTGCTCGGTTTCCTCTCGAGCAGCAGCCACCGCATCGGCCTCGATCGCACCAACGACTACGGGGCCCAGCGGGCCATCGCCACCACGCACATGCTCGTGGGCGCGGCCACGTACATCACGCTCACGTGGTCGGGCGCCATCATGATCAAATGAGCCCCCGGGTCCGCGGGGTCGATAGCGCTTGAAGCGACAACGTTCGGGTGGATACCATCCCCTGCCAGCGGCTCAGGGGAAAATGACCAAACTTTCCGTCTCGAACTATCTCGCCCGCCTTCAAACCGATCCTTTCGATCAGGCCTCCGTGGAGGGGCTTCGTGAGGTCGTCGCGTCGCGCGATCCCGAGGCGCTCGGCGACGATCCGGTGCGGCTCCTCGAGCTCGCGCGCGTGGGCCACGAGCGGCGCGCCGAGTTCTACGCCGCGGCCGCGCTCATCGAGATCGAAGCCGCGATGATCGACGACGATCCGAGCTTCAAGGCGGCGCTCTACCGCGAGCTCGGGCGTCTCCGCCGCGAAGAGCTGCTCGACGAGCGCGGCGCCGTCGTGGCCTACGAGGCGGCCCTCGAGCTCGACCCCGAGGACGACGAGTCGCAGGAGGCCCTCGAGCAGCTCGAGCACGCCGCCGCGAGCTGGCGGCAGATCGCCGAGCGCTTCATCGAGGAGGCGAGCACCGCGAGCGATCCCACCCTCAAGGCGTCGTTCCTGAGCCGCGCCGCCTCCACCCTCTGGATCCACGGCGGTCCCGAGGAGCACGCGCGCGTCGACGATCTCTTCCAGCAAGCGGTCTCCGTCGATCCGGGGCAGATGCGCCCCACGCGCCTCTATTCCGTCGTGCTCCGCCAGCAGGCGCGCTGGGAGGAGCTCGCGCGCCTCCTCCTCACCACGGGCGACGCGGGCCGCAACCGCGACGAGAAGCTCCAGTGCTACCTCCACGCGGCGCGCCTCCGCCGCGGGGTGCTCGCCGATCCCGACGGCGCCGCGGCTTGCTACGAGCGCGTGCTCGACTTCACGCCCGGCCAGCGCGAGGCGATGGAATTCCTCGTCGAGTACTTCACCGAGCGCGAGCAGTGGGATCACGTCGTCGCCGTGTACGACGACGCGCTCCGCGCGCGGCAGAAGCTCGAGGACGAGCAGGGCACGCTCCTGCAGATCGGCATGGTGCACTGGCGCATGCGCGGCGACGCCGAGAGCGCCGAGCCCTATTTCGCGCGCCTCCGCAAGCTCGACCCGAAGAACGGCGCCATGCTCGGCTTCTACGAGGCCTACTACGACGGCGGCGATCCCGAGGGCAAGCTCGTCGGCATCCTCGGCGACGCGCAGCGCGTCGTGACCGACCCCACGGAGAAGCTCGCGCTCTCCATCCGCCTCGCCCAGGCCGCGCAGAAGTCCGGCATCGTGGAGAAGGCCATCGACGCGTGGAAGGCCGTGCAGCGCCTCGATCGCGGCAACGCCCTCGCCGCCGAGGCGCTCCGCGACCTCTACGCCAAGGGCGACAAGTGGAACGCGCTCGTCGAGGTGCTCCGCAGCGAGCTCGACGGGCTCGGCGACGACCAGAAGGAGCGCAAGCTCGAGATCCTCGAGGAGCTCGTCCGGCTCTACCGCGATCAGCTCGGCCTCGACGTGATGGTCGTGCAGACCTGCACCCAGATCCTCGACCTCGACCCGCGCAACCAGGGCGCGTTCGACGAGCTCACCAAGACCTACGAGAGCCTCGGCCGCTGGAACGAGCTGCTCCAGCTCCTCGCGCGCCGCGCCGACGCGGAGTCGGATCGCGAGGCCAAGGTCGCGTTGCTCATGCGGCAAGCCACGCTGTGGATCGAGCGCTTCGCCAACTTCAACCAGGCGACGCGCCCGCTCGAGATGGTGGTGGAGCTCGATCCCGAGAACCGCGCCGCGCTCTCGCAGCTCCGGCAGATCTACGCGAAGAAGCGCGCGTGGGCGAAGCTCGCCGAGGTGCTCGAGCGCGAGCTCTCGCTCGGGGCCGAGGACCCCCTCGCCGTCAAGACCGAGCTCGCGCAGATCCGCGGTGAGCGCCTCCACGAGTACGACGCGGCCATCGCGATGTGGCGCGGCGTCATCCAGGAGGGCGGCGACGCCGCCGAGGCCTACGACCAGATCGAGAAGCTCGCCGAGCGCGCGCAGGACTGGGCGAGCCTCGCCGACGCTCTCGAGGCCAAGATCGCCGCGTCCGACGACGACGCCACGCGGGCGACGCTGCTCCAGAAGCTCGGTCAGACGCTCGGTGAGAAGCTCGGCGACGCCGCTCGCGCGGCCGACGCCTGGCGGCGCCTCCTCGAGATCGATCCGCGCAACGGGCGCGCGCTCCGCACGCTCCGTGAGAGCTACCTCGCGGCGCGCGACTACGACGCGCTCGAGGCGCTCTACGCCGAGACGGAGGACTGGGAAGGACTCGTCGACGTCCTCGGCAAGGGCGCCGAGAAGGCGACCGAGGCCGCCGACAAGATCGAGCTCTCCTTCCGCGCCGCGGCCGTCTACGAAGACCGCATCGGCGAGCCGCACCGCGCCTTCCGGAGCTACGAGCGCGTGCTCGCGGTCGAGCCCAAGAACGTCCGCGCGGCGCGCGCGCTCCTGCCCATCTACGAGCGCGACGAGAAGTGGGCGCGCCTCGTGGAGATGCTCGAGATCCTCTTCGATGCCCCCGAGATCGGGGCCGAGGAGCGCGTCGAGTTCGGCAAGCGCGTGCGCGACCTCCGCATCGAGCGGCTGAGCGACGAGGCCGGGGCGCTCGCGTGGGCGAGCAAGGTCTACGCGCTCGCGCCCAACGACGACGACGTGATCCGCGCGCTCGAGCGCATTGCGTCGAGCGCCGGCCGCCCGGAGGTGCTCGTCGAGACCTACCGCGCGCGCCTCGCCGAGGCCGGCGAGGAAGAGCAGCTCGCGCTCCGGCGGCGCATCGCCACCATCGCGGGCGAGAAGCTCGGCCAGGTCGACGAGGCCATCGAGCAGCTCCGCCGCATCCTCGACGCGCGGCCCAACGACGGCGAGGCGCTCCGCACGCTCGATCGCCTCTACCGCGCGCAGGACCGTATCGACGATCTCGCGGCGCTCTACGCGCACCGCCTCGCGCACGCCGAGGACGATCAGGTCCGCCTCGACACGCTCCTCGGCCTCGCCAAGCTCGAGGAAGAGGTGCGCGGCGACATCGAGCGCGCCGCGGCGCGATTCCGCGAGGTGCTCGAGCTCGAGCCCGCCCACGCCGCGGCCCTCGAGGCCCTCGACCGGCTCGCCACGCGCGGCGGGTGGAACGAAGAGCTCGCCGACGTCCTCGCGCGTCGCCTCGACCTCCGCCTCGACGACGCGGTCCGTGCCGACGTCGAGGCGCGCCTCGGCCACGTCCTGGCCTTCTCGCTCGGCGATCCTGCCGAGGCCGTCGTCCACTTCGGCCGCGCGCTCGAGATCGACAAGGGGCAGGCCAAGGCCATCGAAGGGCTCGAGCGCGTCGAGCGCGAGCACCCCGCGCACGCCGTGGCGGCGGGCCGTCACCTCGAGCCGGCGTACGTGCGCCGCGGCAATTACCGCCGCCTCTCCGAGGTGCTCGCCAAACGCCTCGAGGCGTCCACCGACGAGGGCGAGAAGCAGGAGCTCCGCCTCCGCCTCGCCGAGCTCAGCGCCTCCGAGCTCAACGATCCCAAGGGCGCGTTCAAGGCGCTCGAGGCGGCCTTCCTCGACAGCCCGGGCGATCCGGATCTCTGGGATCGCCTCGCGGGCGTCGCCGAGGCGGCGGGCATGCACGAGGCCCTCGCCGAGGCCTACGCCACCGCCATCGACGCGAGCGATCTCGACCCGGGCTCCATCGCCGAGCTCGCCGGCCGCGCGGCCGAGATCTACGACGTGGTCCTCGGGCAGCCGGAGAGGGCCGAGCCCTTCCACAAGAAGCGCCTCGTCCTCGACCCGCTCGACGAACGCTCCTTCGTGGCGCTCAAGGAGCTCTACACGACGAGCGAGCGCTGGGACGATCTCCAGGCGCTCTACCGGCACCGCATCGCCGAGACCACCGACGCCGACGGAAAGCTCGAGCTGCTCCGTCAGGTCTGCTTCCTCTTCGAGGAGATCCTCGAAGAGCCCGACCTCGCGATCCAGTCGTATCAGGCCGTGCTCGAGCTCGCGCCGGATCACGAGCCGAGCCGCGTCGCGCTCGAGCGCCTCTACCGCCAGCGCGGCCGTCACCGTGATCTCGCCGCGATGCTCGCCGAGAAGCTCTCGGCGGCCGACGGCCAAGAGGCCATCGAGCTCGCCCTCGAGCTAGGCGCGATCCACGAGAAGCACCTCGAGGAGCCCGGCCCCGCGGTCGACTACTACGAGCAGGTCCTCGAGCGGAACCCGCGCAACCTCCACGCGCAGGAGGCCCTCGAGCGGCTCATCGGCGAGCCCACGCAGCGCCAGCGCATCGCCACGCTCCTCGAGCCGCTCTACGAGAGCCAGGGCGCGTGGCCCGAGCTCACGCGCGTGCTCGAGGTCCAGCTCGAGGCGGCGGGCGAGCCCGGCCTCCGCGTCTCGCTCCTCCTGCGCCTCGCCGAGATCGCCGAGCGCAACCTCGGCGACCTCGGCCGCACCTTCGACGCGCTCTCCCGCGCCGTGGCGGCCGATCCCTCCGACGCCTCGGCGCGCTCCTCGCTCCTCCGCGTGGCCCGCAAGCGCGGCACGCTCGACGAGGCCGCGCGCGCGCTCCTCGCGGCGGCCGAGGCCTCGGGCACGCCCTACGTCGAGGCCGAGATCCTCGGCGAGGTCGGCGTGGTGCTCCAGGACGAGCTCCGCGACGGCGCCCGCGCCGAGAGCGTCTGGACCCGTCTCCTCGAGATCGATCCCGACAACCCCGACGTGGTAATCCAGGCCTCGAAGGCCCTCGAGCGGATCCACCTCGAGCGCGGGGACTTCCAGACGCTCGTCGAGGATCTCCGCCGCCAGGTGCGCTTCGAGGACGACGTCGACGCCCGCGCGTCGCTCCTCATCCGCATCGCCGACCTCTACGAGATCCAGCTCGAGGATCGCGAGAGCGCCATCCGCACGCACCGCGAGCGCCTCGAGCACGATCCGGCCGATCTCGGCGCGCTCCGTGCGCTCGAGCGGCTCCACGAGCAGGCGGGGGCCTGGCAGGAGCTCATCGGCGTCCTCCAGAGCCACGAGACGGTGGCCGAGAGCGAGGACGAGCAGCGCGAGATCTGCCGCCGCATCGGCGAGATCTACGAGCGCGAGCTCCGCGACACCGACAACGCCATCGTCGCCTACAACGAGGTGCTCTCGCGCTTCGGCCCCGACGACGTGACCCTCGTCTCCCTCTCGCGGCTCTACGAGGCCACGGAGAAGTGGGACGATCTCCGCGAGGCGCTCGAGATGCGCCAGGACCTCGAGCACGACGAGCGCCGCCGCGCCGAGCTCCGCTTCCAGATCGCCGAGCTGATGCGCACCAAGACCAACTCGGTCGAGGGCGCCATCGAGATCTACCGCGACGTCCTCGACGTGGTGCCCGAGCACCGCGGCGCCATCGAGGCGCTCTCGGCCATCGCCTTCACCGAGGGCAGCCACCGCGTGGAGGCCGCGCGGGTGCTCCGCCCGATCTTCGAGTCGAGCGGTGATCACGAAAAGCTCGCCCTCGCGCTCGAGGCCATCGGCGAGGGTGACGATCCCGTCGAGCGCGTCGAGGCCCTCCGGCGCGCCGCCGAGGTCGTGGAGCTCGCCGGCGAGGATCTCCCGCGCGCCTTCCGGCTCGCGGGCCGCGCGCTCCTCCTCGGCGCGGGCGGCGACGACGTGGCCGTCCTCGTGCGCGAGCTCCGCCGCGTGGCCGAGCTCGCCGACGATCCGCGCGGGCACGTCGAGGTCCTCCGAACGGCCGCGCCCGACATCATGGACGGCGACGTGGTGGTCGAGGTCCTCATGGAGATCGCCACCATCGCGCGCGATCGCCTCGAGGATCCGGCGCTCGCGCGCGAGTACTTCGAGAAGGCCCTCGAGAACCAGCCCGAGCACCGAGGCGCGCTCGAGTCGCTCGATCGCCTCTTCGTGCAGCTCGGCGATCACGACGCGCTCGCCGACGTGCTCCGCCGCAAGGCCGAGATCGCCGAGACGGAGGGCGAGCAGATCGCCGTCCTCATGCGGCTCTCGCAGATCTACGAGGATCACCTCGACGACGCGCCCAACGCCATCGACTGCCTCGAGCGCGTGCTCGACACGGGCGCGGCGCCCCTCGAGGCCTACGTCTCGCTCGATCGGCTCTACCGCAGCACGCGGCGCTGGGACGATCTCATCCGCCTCCTCGAGCGTCAGATCGACGAGAACGTGGGGGACGCGAACGCCGTGCGCCTGAGCCTCGCCTCGGTGCTCCTCGAGAAACGCGACGACCCGTACGCCGCCTTCGAGCTCCTCCAGCAGAACCTCGCGCCCGGACGCGAGCACGGCCGCACGGTGGAGTACCTCGAGGGCCTCATGGCCGGCGAGGCGCATCGCGGCGACGCCGCGCGTCTCCTCGAGCCCGTCTACCTCGCGCGGATGGACTGGGCGAAGGTGAGCGCCGCGCTCGACGCGCGCCTCGCCATCGAGGACGACATCTCCGCCCGCAAGGAGATCTTCGAGCGGATGGGGCAGCTCCACGAGGACTACCTCGAGGATCTCGACGGGGCGCTCGAGGCCTACGCCCGCCTCTTCCGCGAGGACCCCTACGACAAGGCCTCGTGGGAGACGCTCACGCGGCTCGCGCGCGCGCAGGACAACTGGACGCGCCTCGCCGACATCTTCGCGGGCGCGCTCGCGGAGATCGAGACCGACGGCCCCGAGTCCGCCGAGCTCGCGGCGATCGCGGGCAAGCACTACCTCGATCACGCCGGGCTGGCCGAGAAGGCGGCGCCGCTCTTCATGCGGGCCTTCCGCTTCGACCCGACCACACCGGACGTCTTCGAGTACCTCGAGCGCTGCCTCAAGCAGATCGAGGACTGGGACTCGCTCATCCAGGTCTACCGTGAGGCCGCCGAGGTGGCCGAGAGCGACGAAGAGCGAGTGGGCATCCTCCGCCGCGCGGCCACCGTCGAAGAGGTGCGCCGCGGCAACATCGAGGCGGCCATCGGCCTCCACCGCGAGGCGCTCGAGATCGATCCCGCGTACGAGCCCTCGCTCGAAGCCGTCGAGCGCCTGCTCTCCGTGGGCGAGCGCTGGGAGGAGGTGGCCGATCACCTCCGCTTCCAGATCGACGGGGCCGTCGACGACGACCATCGCCACGACCTCCAGCATCGCCTCGCGACGCTCACCCTCGAGCGGCTCGGAGACGTGGACGAGGCCATCCGCATTCTCGAGGAGGTCGTGGTCGAGGCGCCGACGCACGCGGCCTCGGTCGCGACCCTCGAGCGGCTCGTGACGGACGAGGCGCACCAGCTCCGCATCACGGAGATCCTCGAGCCCATCTATCGCGCGAGCGACGAGTGGCGGAAGCTCGTGGCGGTGCTCGAAGCCCAGGCCCGGGCCAACGAGGACGCGTCCGAGAAGTCGCGGCTCCTCGCCGAGGTGGCGCGGCTCCACGAGGAGCGCGGCGGCGATCCCTCGCTCGCCTTCGACGCGTGGTCGCGCGCCTTCGAGATCGATCCCTATGCCGACGAAGCGCGCGACGAGGTGGACCGACTCGCCGACGAGCTCGGCCGCTGGGAAGAGCTCGTGAAGGTCTACGAGCGCGCGGCCGAGCGTTCGGCCGAGGAGCCGCATCGCGCGGCCGAGCTACTCGAGCACGTGGCGCGCATCTACGACGAGCGCCTCGGCGACACCACCGCGGCCATCGCGACGTACACGCGGCTCGCCGAGCTCGTGCCGGACGATCCCGCGCCGCTCGACGCGCTCGAGGGGCTCCAGACCATGAACGGCGACTGGCTCGGCCTGGTCGACGTCCTCGAGCGCAAGGTCGAGCGCGAGATGGATCCGATCGCGCGCGGCGAGCTCCTCCGCCGCGCCGCGAGCGTCGTCGAAGAGCTCGTGGTCGACCCCGAGCGCGCCATCCAGCTCTACGCCCGCGCGGCCGCCGAGGACGAGACCGACACGGCGGCCCTCGTGGCGCTCGATCGGCTCTACACGCAGGCCGCGAACCACGCCGCGCTCGCCGAGGTGCTCGAGCGGCTCGTCGAGCTGCAGGACTCCGACGCGGAGCGCGTGGCCCTCGGGCTCCGGCTCGCGAGCGTCTACGAGCTCCAGCTCGAGGACGCCGACAAGGCCATCGAGGCCCTCCGCGGCGTCACCTCCATCGTGCCGGATCACGGCGAGGCGCTCGGCTCGCTCGCGCGGCTCTTCGAGCGCCGCGGCGAGTACCGCGATTACGTCGACGTCGTCCGCACGATGGCGTCGTACGCCGACGGCGCCGAGCGCGTCTCGCTCGTCCATCGCGTGGGCGAGGTGCTCGAGCGCAAGCTCGACGACGTGGACGAGGCCATCGCCACCTACGAGGAGGCGCTCGGGCTCGATCCCGCGCACGCGCCCTCGCGTGAGGCGCTCCTCCGCATCGCGCAGCTCGAGCAGCACCGCGAGAACGCCGCGCAGATCCTCGAGCCGCTGCTCCGTGAGCAGGGCCGCTTCGACGACCTCGCCGGGCTCCTCGAGCTCCGCGCCGCCGGCGCGAGCGATCCCTTCGAGAAACGGGAGCGCCTGCGCGAGCTCGCGATCGTCCACGACACCGGGCGGCGCGACGAGCGCGCGGCCTTCGACGCCTACGCGCGCGCCTTCGCGGAGGATCCGGCCGACGAGGA